>CAYWYC010000161.1:3401-10984 GCA_964462565.1 uncultured Candidatus Sumerlaeota bacterium
TTTGCCGGCAGGATGCCGGCGATACGATTTGCCGGCAGGATGCCGGCGGTACGGTATGGCGACAAGACTCTTGGAATTTAGTGAAGACCCATGGGCGCATTTTATAAAATTATAGCCATTGACTGGAATCGAATATTCGGGCGAATCCGTGCTTCTCTGACGCGACGGAATGTCCTGGTTGCGGTGGTGGGAATGCTTGCGCTTGGCGCCGCGATTCTGGCCTGGCCAATGCGGACCCAGCGCTTCCTTCAGGCCAATGCCTCGGGCGAGCTTCATGATCGCAAGGGGCGCTTGCTCTATGCCTTCCTGAACGAAAACGAGCAATGGTGCTTTCCGCGCAGCCTGGACCGAATCAACCCCCATTTGCAGGCCGCGACTATCGCCGCCGAAGACAAACGTTTCCGCAGCCATCCGGGAGTCGATCCCTTCAGCATTATCCGCGCCATGGGCCAGAACCTGGGGAAGAGGCGTATCGTTTCCGGCGCATCCACTTTGACCATGCAGACCGTCAAACTGGGCGGGATCGCATCGAATTCAATCCCCGGCAAAATCCGCCAGACCCTCGGCGCGTTGCGGCTGGAACTGCGAACGTCCAAGGATCAGATTCTCGAAGCCTACCTGAATCGCGCGCCCTACGGGCTGAATCTGGTGGGCTGCGAAGCGGCGTCGCGTCGCTACTTCGGCAAACCGGCCCGTGAACTGGCCCTGCATGAGGCGGCACTGCTGGCGGCACTTCCCAAGTCACCCAATGGACTCATGCCCCTGAAAAACCCGCGGGCCGCCATGCAACGTCGCAACTTCATCCTCCATAGAATGCTCGAAGAAGGTTTCATCACCGAGACTCAACAAGAGGAGGCCGTCAAAAAGTTTCTTGGCGCTTCATGGCACGACTTTCCCGCACTGGCGCCCCACCTCGCAATCCGCATGCGTCCCTTGATGGATGCCCGAAGACAACTCAGCAGCACCATCGACTTCACGATCCAGACGCAATGCGAGAACATGCTGCGCAACCATCTCGCCCCCTATTCAGGCCAGATCGACAACGGTGCGATTATGGTGATAGATCCAGAAGGCATGGAGGTGTTGGCCGAAGTGGCAGCGTCGGATTTTTTCGGCGAAGGTGGCCAGTTCAACAATTGCCGCGCCCATCGCTCGCCCGGTTCCACACTCAAGCCTTTTTTTTATGCCCTGGCCCTGGAGCATAACTGCCTCTACCCTACCGAGCGATTGCTGGACGATACCATCGACTACGGCCTTTACAGCCCGCGCAACTTCGACGGCCTTTTTCGTGGCATCGTCTCGGCCGACCAGGCTTTGCGCCAGTCCCTGAACGTTCCGGCGATTATTGTGATGGAACGATTGGGAAATCCCAAGGCATATACCTTTTTTGAAGATGCCGGAATGAGCACATTCCGCTTGCCGGCCGAGGATTATGGTCTGGGGCTGGCGCTCGGAAACTGTGAGGCCCGGCTGGATGAACTCATGGTCGCTTATGGGGTATTGGCAAATGGGGGATTTTATCAGGAACCCCGCTACGTGAAGGGGACACCTGAAAGACCTCCGGTGCAACTGATCGACCCCGGTGTGGTGGTGGCCTTGCAGAATATGCTGGAAAAAAACCTGCCCGACGAAATCGACGCCGGCCTCATGGGGACGACCGACATCCGGCCTTCCGCCTGCTGGAAAACGGGAACCTCGACCGGCAACCATGACGCCTGGACCTTTGTCTTCAACCGGCATTATATAGTCGGGGTATGGCTCGGAAATTCCAATGGCGACCCGTCCAGTCATCTCGTCGGCGCAAGCGCCGCGTTACCTTTGGCAGGGCGCATTTTCCGAAGCCTGCCCCCGAAAAGTCGTCCAGCACTTATCGAAGCGCCCGAAAAGACCAAAAACATATCCGTATGCACCCGCACCGGACTACCCGCTTCGCAATGGTGCCCATTTACCGAAGAAGTCATGGTGTCACGCGAGCAATATGTGCACCGGCGCTGCGACGTGCATTTTCCGGCGACAGCGGCCGATGTCGCTTGCGGCAGAACTTTCAGCGAGCGATGGCCGGGGGCGGCGCGAGGATGGGATCTGGCGAATGTGCAGGAAAGCAGTTTGCCCATTTCCCGGAAAGAAAACAGCGGCTCCGATTCAATTGCGCCAAAACACGCTTTAGAAATCCTGAATCCGACCCATGATGCGGAATTTGTCCTGACTGGGGAAGAAAGAGGCGATACGATTCGCTTGCGCTCTTCTCTCGATAGGGAAAGCGAAGTATTCTGGTATTTGAATGATCGATTTCTGGGTAAGGCTTCACCGGCAAAGCCGCTCTACCTGAACCTGACCAGGGGCAAGCACAAGATCGTCTGCATGAACCCCGCAGGCCAAACGCGCCGCGCCGTGTTCAAGGTGGTCGCGCCCTAACGATCACCCCCCTTTGTTCAACCTTAAAACTTAATGTATCACGACAGGATTATGCGCCTCAGGCGGTAAACCATTCGGAAAGAAAATTGCACACCCGCTTCCATAAAGGCGTTGTTTCCTTATAATTCTCTTCCCGGTGCTGATTCTTTTCCTGCAATGCCGCCGGATCTTGCACCACGATGCTTTGCATTTTTTCAGTCTGCCGCAAATGGACGTAACGGGTGCTTTCGTGAGCGACTTTTTGATATTTGCGGGATAAATCGTTGCACTCGGCCTGGAGCTGATTCATCGCCGCCATGAGTTGATCGGAAAGGTTCTCCAAGGCGGCTGCATGGCTCCCCGGCGACATTACCCGGGTCCTTTGTGCCTTGAGTTGATTGAGCCTTTTTTCCCAATCCGTTCCCGCAGAATTTCGGTTGTTGCCTTTTCCTGGTTTGCTGCTCATGATGCTGCTCCTTTGCTGCTGCTGATTGCCGCCGGCCATGGCCACCGACACCCATTTTTCAGCAAAGATCAGACCAGCCAGAATGATCAATTTATCAAAAGACTGAAAAAACAAAGCTTAGATGCTGATTTTTAACTATGCCACCCGGAAGCAAGACCCCAAAAAAAGTATAAGGTAGCAATTTGATGAATAATAAATGGTCAGAATGAAGTTTGTCTGATGAATATTGAACAGGTCTTATTCAAGACGGAAAGTGCCTATTGAGAATCATTTACGACCTTAACCTCGCCAATTTCATCCAGCGAAATCTCATAGCGCTTCAGGGCCTTGTTCAAACCGGAGCGGGTTATTCCAAGTAGTTGGGCGGCGACGGATTGGTTCATGTGGGATCGCCGCATGGCTTCGACAATCAGCATGGGACCCACATCCTTCAGAAAGGGCAGGACTTCCCAGGAGGCGAAGGGACTCGAACCATTCTCCCCATTTTCCCCTTCCTCCTGTTGATTTTCCGGAAGATAACTCGAAAATCCATGCCGCTCGATATGCTCCCGGAAGCAGCTGGTGGAAAGTTTCCGCGATGTATGCTGGGCTACAGCATCGTAGGTCATCGCTTCCAATTCGCGCACATTGCCCGGAAAATGGTAGGCTTGCAGCAATTGACATAATTCCCGGGGTGGCGTGGGCTTTTTCTTGCCTAATTCCTCCGCTGCTTTTCCCAGAAAATGATCCAGCAAAAGCGGAACATCCTCTGGGCGTTCGCGCAAGGGCGGTACTTCCAGATAATGGGTCCGAAGTCGGAAAAGCAAGTCTTGACGGAATTTCCCGCTCGTGCGAAGTTCTTCCATTCTGCGGTTGGTCGCGACCACGATCCGGCATCGCGCCTGTCTCACCTGGTCGCTTCCGAGAGGCAGATATTCATTTTCCTGAAGCAGGCGCAACAATTTGACCTGGCTGGGACCGGAAAGATCACCGATTTCGTCAAGAAACAAGGTGCCCTCTCCCGCCTTTTCCACCAGCCCCTGTCGCGCCATATCGGCTCCCGTAAAAGAACCCCTCATGTGCCCGAACAAGGTATCGGCGAAAAAATGATCATCCACTCCGGCAGAATTGAGCGCCACCATTTCTCCGACTCGGCCACTCAGTTGGTGAATGGCCTTCGCCAGCATATCTTTCCCGACACCCGTTTCACCGCTGATCATGATGCATCGGTTCGTGGGGGCAACGGTTTCCAGGTATTTGAAAATGGCCTGCATTTTCGGATCGCAGGTAATAATATCCTGAAATGCCTCCGGATTTTCCAATTCACCCGACATCACCCGTCGCTTGAAGGCGGAATATTCGCTTTCGACTTCGTGCAGCATCAGCGCCTTTTCCAGGGTGGAAATCAAACGACTGCGTTTCACCGGCTTCACCAGATAATCGAATGCTCCCGCCTGCATGCATTGTACGGCAGTCTCCACATCATTCAGCCCCGTCAAAGCGATTATGGGCAGGTGCGGATATTCTTCATGAATCTTGGGGATCAGATCGATACCCGTAATATAAGGCATAAAAAGATCGAGCAAAACAGCACCAAAGGGACGCTGTGAAAGCAGATCGAGCACATTGCGGCTATCCTCGCAGGGGATGCACTCCGCCACCTTTGCCGCCTCGATCATCCGCGAACAAGCCATCAAAATAGGTTCTTCGTCATCAACCAGAAGAATCGGATTTTCAGAAAGAATTGCCGGACTCATATTGAAATCGACAGCCTTTTAATAGTATATACAACAATTTCAGAGTTCTTTTGCATATCGGACGAAATGACAATTTGTGCGGTTCAATACAAGCAGAGACGCATATCCCCAAAAAATATAAGACGTCCAGGTAGCCATAGAATCCCCAACTTATATCTTATCGACTTTTCGGGAAAAAAGTTTACGATTGAGCGATATCTGAAAACAAGAAACAGGCGGACAAGGTCGCAGCAGGCCAGGATTCATCCAGAATCTAACCCCCCAAAACAAGAAATCCATAAAGAAGCGATGGCGATATTGGCCGGGTTTATGTAAACTATCGTCTGATGCTATCGGATAGGGAATGCTCAATCATTTCCATATTTATAGAAGCTTGAAAAATATGATTCCATAGGATTTTGGATATGGAGAATCGTGAAATAGAAGTGCTTAAAGAGGTCGTAGGGCACCTGGATGCAATCGGAATTGCGTATATGATAACGGGCTCGATTGCCTTGCATTTTTATGCAATCCCACGCATGACGCGCGATATTGACATTGTGGTCGAGATATCCGAGAGCCATATAGATGCGCTGATCAAAGTATTCGAAAGCGACTGTTATCTCGATGCAGAGATGATTCATGCAGCGATTCGAAATAAAAGCATGTTTAACTTTATTCACACAGCAATGGCCGTGAAGTTGGATTTCATTGTCCGGAAATCAAGCCCATACCGGATTAAGGAATTTGAGCGTCGCCGCAAGATTAGCTATGCGGATACGTCATTCTTTATTGTGAGTCCAGAGGATTTGATCTTGTCAAAATTGTGGTGGGCGCGCGACAGTCTTTCGGAAACCCAGTTGAAGGATGTGCGTGGTATTATGGGTTGCCTTGGCGATTTGGATTTTGATTATATGGAGCATTGGGCAAGAGAGATGGGAATCGAATCTCTGTACAAGGACATTACGCATGGATGACACGGATCCGGTGATTCGGGAGAAGATGATTGAATTATTTCGCGAAATGTCGCCCGATGAGCGGTTGGAACGGGGCTGTGCCATGTTTGATTTTTCGGTGGAACTTCTCGAAGCGGCCCTGCAACAGAATGGTCCGCTTCCGCCTCTGGAACTGAAGAAGCAGGTTTTCAAGCGTATGTATGCCGATGATTTTGATGACGAAACGATGGAAAAGATCATGGCGGCTTTTGACGAAAAGGGCTAATCTGATCTCTTCAATATTTATAAAAGCCTGAATAGACTATTCTTTCCGCCTTGAGGGTAAGACTGAATGACCGCAAAACCTAAATGCATCATCCTGTCAGGACGACCCGGTTCCGGCAAGACCACCCTTGCCGCAGAATTGAGCCGACGTCTCTATCTGCCGAAACTGAGTCGCGACGAAATCAAAGAGGGCTATGTGAACACCTTTGGCCTTAAGCACGATCAACTGCCCAAGGACACCAACAGCAAGGTGAACGAAGTATTCTTCGAGGCCGTTCTCGGACTTTTGCGGGGCGGCGTATCCGTGGTCATCGAGGCGGCCTTTCAGCACAAGTTGTGGAAACTGGTGGTTCCCGATATTCAGCAAATCGCCCAGGCCTATATCCTGATATGCGATCTGGACGCGGAAACGAGCGCAAGGCGACACCTGGAGCGCGGGTTGAGCGATACCCGACGCGAATTTTTCCACGGCGACAAGCGTGTGGCCATCTATCGGGAGACGGGGCAACTCGCTCCCGCCGGTCCATACGATGCTCCCCATTTCGATGTGCCGACACTGCGAATCGATACATCCGACGGCTATAAACCGAGCCTTGCAAAGATTGAGAATTATATCAATGGGACAAATAAATTATAGTATTTCTGCACATTATTCTGTACAATGATGTACATTTGGAGGTACATAATGAAAACCGTGAATTTGACTCGATTCAGGCAAGAAGTTTCCGGCTATTTATCGGCAGTAGAAAAAGGGGAAGTGCTCGTTGTATCCCGCCATGGAAAACCCATAGCCGAAATAACGCCCGTTGATAACCTGGCAAAAACCCCCGCCTGGAAGCAGCCGCCTTTGCGCTTGTCAACCAAGGGCAAGGGCTTGACCGATGCCGTTCTGGGAGAACGTCGCGATGAAGACCTTCTTTGATTCGTCGGCCTTTGCCAAACGCTATATTGACGAAACGGGCAGCAACCGCGTGGAAATAATATGCCGGGAATCCCAGGCATTGGGTCTGTCTGTATTGTGCGCGCCCGAAATAATATCGGCCTTGAACCGCCGCAAGCGCGAGAAAAGCATATCTGCCCGACAATACAAACTGGCCCGGCAAAGACTGTTTGAAGAAATCAGCGATGCCGATATTATTAACCTCACCGACATGGTAATTGCAGATGCCATCAAAATTCTTGAGAAAAACGCAATAAAAACACTCGATGCCTTACACATCTCGTGCGCGGTCAGTTGGAATGCGGATTTATTTGTTTCATCGGACAAGCGCCAACTTGATGCCGCCAGAAAAGTTCGATTACGAACCGAAGAGGTATAGTACCCACGGATCATAAGCACCACAGGGAGACAGAATACAATGAAAAGACGCGACTTTCTGGGACTTTCCAGTGCGGCATTGGCGGCGATGGCGATGCCGCAATTTGCCTGGGCGCAGGAGCAGGCTCCCAAACCGAATATCATTTTCATCCTGGCCGATGACCTCGGCTATGGCGATCTGGGCTGTTTCGGCCAGAAGCATATCCAGACGCCGGTGCTCGATGAGATGTGCCGCACCGGCCTCAAAATGACCAGCCATTATTCCGGCGCAACCGTCTGCGCCCCCGCCCGCAACACCCTGATGAGCGGACAGCACATCGGACGACGCGACACCATCGGCCAGCGCCCCGAATTCAAGCCGAACGAAAACACGCTGGGGACCATGCTCAAATCGGCGGGATACGCGACGGGGGTCATCGGCAAGTGGGGGCTCGGCGGCAAGACCGGACAGCCCAACAAGCAGGGCTTTG
>CAYWYC010000162.1:0-10926 GCA_964462565.1 uncultured Candidatus Sumerlaeota bacterium
CGATAAAGGCCTGCCGCTTTTCGTTGCCTTTCGGACGGATTCATGGCAATATGCGGATTCTAATTTCACGAGGGAGGAATTTTGCCCCATGACAGCACAAATTGGAGTGGTATTAGGCAGTTACAGCGATGTCAGCCGGATGGCCAAGGGCCTGGATCGTCTGACGGCGATGGATGTGCCTTTTGAAATCATCGTCGCGTCGGCCCATCGGACGCCGGAAAAGCTGGTCGAGTGGATGAAGGATGCCGAAGCACGCGGCGTACGCGTCTTTGTGGCCGGAGCCGGAGCATCCGCCCATCTGCCCGGCGTGGTGGCGTCCAAGACCTTGCTGCCCGTCATCGGCGTGCCCTTCAACGCCTCGCCCATGCAGGGCACGGACGCGCTCTATTCCATCGTCCAGATGCCCCCGGGCATCCCCGTTGCCACCGTCGGAATCGACAGTGCCGAAAACGCCGTTATCCTGGCGCTGCACATTTTGTCGATAGCCGATGACAGCCTGCGGGCCAAGTTGGAGGAATATCGTGGAGCCTGGCAAAGCAAAATAGCCAAGCAAAACGAGGAACTCTATGAAGCCTATCCCCACGCGAAACCCGGCAGCCATGCAACGCCGGATCAAAAAAAAAATATAGCGGCGGAAACGGCTGAAAATTCCGAAGTTCTGGAACCGGAGGTGATCCCGCCTGAGGGAAGCGTGAAATCGGGCGCGACCATTCTCCGGATGGATCCTGATAATCCACAGTTGCTCGCTGTGGAAGAAGCCTCGGACATCCTTCTTGATGGTGGCGTTATCGCTTTGCCTACAGACACGGTCTATGGGCTGGTTGCCGACGCCACCAATCCCCGCGCCATGGAAAAGCTGCGCCAGCTCAAGGGCCGCGATTCCGAAAAGCCGATCGCCGTCCTGGTGGACTCGATGGGACTTTTCCGGAAACTGGCGGTCAATATAACGCCCGGCATGGAAGCGCTGGCTGCCGCTTTCTGGCCCGGCGCAATGACGATGATCATCAACAAGCGTTCCGCTTCTCTCAAGGGTGCGTCGAAAGACGATACCCTCGGGGTACGCATGCCCGATCACCTGGTTACCCTCAGTGTTATCAGCATGTTGTCGCGCCCATTGGCCGCCACCAGTGCCAACCTTGAAGGCGAACCCCCGATTCGCACAGCTGAACAAATTGCCAGAAAATTCGGAAATCAGCTGGATCTGATCATCGACGCCGGAGAAATCAGCGGGTCCGGTGCCTCCACCATCATTCGCGCGATTGAAGACGAATACGAACTGCTTCGCGAAGGTCCCATCAGTTGGGAGCGAATCGAGGATGTCCTGGAATCGTTGGAAGAATAGGCCCAGAATTCCATAGACATATAGAAACCGGCCCGATATGGTGAGCTCGGAAATATTGGGCCCCGGCCCAGGTATGAAGAAAGGGTGTAAAATTGGCAGATAAGAATCAATTGGAAGAAGGCAAAGAACTCCAGCTGGATTTCAGCAAGATGGCGAAGGCCGCCGGGCAAAGCCCCGACGTTATCCCCTGCGCCGTTCAGAACGTTGACACCAAGGAAGTTATCCTCGTGGCATACGTGAACGAGCAGGCCCTGAAGCATGCCGTCAAGAAGCGCATCGCCACTTTCTGGAGCACCTCGCGCCAGGAACTTTGGATCAAGGGGCTGACTTCGGGGGAGACCTTTGAACTGCTGGAAGTACGGGTAAACTGCGAGCAGAATTCCCTGCTCTACATCGTGCGGCCCAAACGCGGTAATATCTGCCACACCAAAAACGAAAAGGGCGAACCGCGGAATTGCTTTTATCGCCGCCTGAATATGGACACGTGGGAACTGGAAAACCTGGATCCCTGATCGACAGGGGAGCAGGCGTCTGGAGGTAAGACCCGATGTATGGCGGAATGACGCGCAACGAATGGCGCGGGTTGATTGCGCTGCTGATCCTGATCGTGGCCGGCGTAGCGGTTCGGGCCTGGGTGTCGGAGCGCGAAAGCGGCTCCATGTGGATCGAGTTTGATCCGAAAGAAGGCGCCGAGAAACTGGCGGCGGCACAGCCTGAAGTTCAGGCCACGCCCACCGCCATAGACCTGAACGCCGCCGACGCCCAGGAACTGGCCAGCCGGCTGTCTGGAATCGGACAGACCAAAGCCCGGGCCATCGTTGAATATCGCGAAAACAATGGGCGCTTCCAGTCCGTCGAAGAACTCGAAAAGGTGCCCGGCATTGGGCCCAAAACGATCGAGCGCATCCGCTCCGACGTGCATGTAAGCAGGCCGGAAGCCCCGGAGATACCTCAACCGGACGCCCCTGAATCGCCGCATATCCCGCAACAATATCCTTTTCCCGGAACAGAACCTGCGACCGTTACTCAAAGGGCCATTACCTCCGCCCTGCCGCAAGCCGAGAAAACTGAAATTACCTCACCGCCCAACACGATTACCCGTCCCAAAAAGGCCACCGTCCCCAAGCCGGCTATGCCCGAAATAAATCGCCCGACCAGACCGGAAGTTCCGAAAACCACACCTGCTGCAAACGATGGACGCATCAATATCAACACCGCCACCAGCGAAGAACTCCAGACGCTCTACCGCGTCGGCCCTGTTACCGCGGAGAAAATAATCCTCTATCGCGCCAAGCACGGCCCTTTCCAAACGGTGGACGACATCACAAAAATTTCCGGTATCGGTCCAAAAACACTGGAACGAAACCGGGATAAAATCAAAGTCCGCTAAAGAGTATCAGGATGATCCCCGGTCGGTCACACGCGGGGAAGACCGCCATTTCGAATAGGCAGTCCGGACTGGTCCCCTTGCCCGGGTTGTTCGATGCCGTCGTCTCTTGGCGTGTCCAGTGGTTCCATCGGAGGATTGCCGTCGGTTTCGTCCAGTTCTTCCATGCCTTCTTCACCCGTTTCTTCCTCTTCGGGCAGTTCCACTCCGGGCTTACGCTCAAAAGCCAATCGGGTAATCTTGCCCGTGCCGGGATGATAATAGATCGTCACGTCATAATTTTCCGACGTCTTGTACATGCGGCGGGTGGTTTCATAATCATAGTATTTATAGGCCAGCGTCACCCCGGCGATCGCAGCGCCGATAATAATCGATCGATCCTTGGAAATCTCGGGATCCGGTTCCGCCTTGACCTGCCCGTCGTATTTTTCCACCTTGGTCAGCCAACTCTGCATCCGGTCCGGAATATTGTTCGTCGTCACGTCACCGACAAAGGTGATGGAGACCGCTTCCGGCACGCCCTTCAGATATCCCGCCAGCGTCCGGTCAAAGGAGCCCGTGTCCAGAAACTGCAAGGTCGGCGTGGACGATTCCGGATCGATCACCGTCACTTTGGGCCCGCCACATGCCACGAGTGCTGCGCAAATTATCAAAACGATTACCGTGCTGATCATTCTCATAATTGGTTCCTCCCGGCTTTGCAGCCTGGTTTTTGTATATTCACGTCCTCAGTTTCCTGATTTTCATTATTCGCGAATGCTCCGCGAGTGCAAGGGAAATTCATTTTCCCCTTCTCCTTATGATTATCACCAAGGCCCCGGGATTTTTCAAAATAGAAAAATGTTTATTGTCGCAGCGCCTTTTTGTAGGCGTTCAGCGCCTCTTCGGCCGTGGTCAGCCAATTGAAATGACGCGCCCGCTCCCGCGCCTCTACCGCCCGCGTTCGGCTTTCTTCCGCGTCGGCCAGGCATTCGGCTATCGTCCGGACCACCTGCTTGGTATCTTCCGGATTCACCAGCAGCGCCTTGTCGCCCGTAATCTCCGGGATCGATGAACAATCTGAAGCCACAACCGGCACGCCCGAAGCCATGGCTTCCAACACGGGAAGACCAAATCCCTCGTACAAAGACAGGCAAATAAAAAGATCCGAAAGCCGGTACAGTGCCGGAAGATCAGCATCTTCCACAAAGCCCGGAAAGTGTACCATGCCCTCCAGGCTCAACTCCGCCACCAGATCGCGCAATTTTCCAACGCCCCATCCCCGACGCCCCACAACGACCAGATCCGGCGTATCGGGATCGGAATGGCGCAGCATTGAATAAGCCCGCAGCAGGCCCGGCAGATTCTTGCGCGGTTCCATGGTCCCCAGGCTCAGCAAAAAACGCCCAGGCAATTCGTATTTCCGGCGTACTTCCTCCATTTCATTGGGAAGGGGGTCCTCAAAAAACTCCTCCTCCACTCCGAGATAGGATACTTCTATCTTGCCTGGCGACACATCCAGATGCTCATGCAGATCGCGTGCCGTGGATCGCGAATCCGCCAGGATCATGGCCGCCTCCCGAATCGACCGGGGAATGGCCCTGCGATAATGCTGCCGTCGCGAGACGGGCGTTGTCTCGGGGAAAAGATGAAAAACCAGATCATGGATAGTGACAACGGCAGGTACGGGGCACTTTGGTGGAATGATAAATGCCGGCCCATGAAATACGTCGATTTGTTCGCCGAGAATCCAGCGCTTGAGCCGGAATTTTTCAAACCAAAGCCGTGCGGCCACATTCGGAATATTCACGGGAAAACACTGAAAATTCGGAAAATCGGCCAGTTCCTCCCGAAGCGGTGAATCGGCGTTCAGCAAGACGACGTATTCATTGTCACTGTCAAATTTGCCCAGTGCCGGGAGCAAGCGACTGGCGTAGCGGCCCGTTCCACTGCGATTTTCCGCACAGAGAGCATTGATGCCTATCTTCATTGTTCCGCCTCGTCTTCGGGTCGGTCTTTGCTTTGCATGCGCGTTCCCGGAAGCAGGTACCGGATATACTCGCCCAGTTTTCGCGGCACCCGGGTGAACTGATTGCGCACCAGTTCCCGCGTCAGCACCGGCCCCTCGCGGTCTATCATGCGGCTGCCATATTGAATCATCAATCCGCCCGACCACAATATGGAAACAAGAATATAGGCAATCAGCAAAGCCCGAAGTTTGCCCTCACGCAAACACAGGACAAACCACGCCAGGCCAATGGCCAGAATCGGAAGCATGTTGATAAAAAAGCGCTGGCCGAAGCTGGCTCCGCCGTACCAATAGGCCCATCCGCCGATCACCCATGCCTGCGCCAGAAAGGCGAGCACCAATGCCCAGTCCAGAAATCGCTTCCGCTTCAGCAGAATAAACATGCCGATAAAGCCCGGAAAAAGGGCCGGCGACCACACGAACAAACCCCGCCAGCCGGAAATAAAGAGGCGAAAAAAATACGGGCTCGCCGTCAGACTGATATTGCTGTCCAGGTTATAATCGCGCGGCCCCGAAAGCCAGGCATCGTAAAAAATGCGCCAGGCCAGCATCTGCGGGAAAAAGCCTACAAATAGACCAAGAAACACCATCAAGCCCGCGTAATAAATCCCCCGCCGGCGATAAAAGCGGTCTTCTTCCGGCAGACCAGAATAAAGAGCCCGACCCCAGAACGCCAGGGGCGCCAAAAGCAGAACGCCGTTATTGATGCGCGTGGCCATGGCCAGTCCCGCCACCATCGCAATCACGAAAAAATGCCAGAGGAACTGAATGTTACGCCAACGCTCGAACATCCAGACCAGGAGCGCCGCCAGAAAAAATGAGCAACCATGCGACATGGAAGGATGCAGATACATGTAAAAGAGCAAAGGACTACCAAGCCAGATGGCATAAATACTAAGCAGCGCCGGCAATATTCCAAAGCGCCAGACAAGCACACTCGTCAGCAAGGCCAGACCGGCAATGGCATACAAACTGGTGCCCGCGCAAACCGCCCAGACATAAGGCGCCGAGTATCCATCTGTGGCATAGGGCGTGATCAGAGCCACCAGATGCCCGAGCCAGAAAAAGGGGCTCCACAAAACCGCACTGCCGCAGCCCTGGCTGTTACCCGGAAGACCGGTCACCTGGTCTATGGTGATCTTTTGCAACTCGCCCCGCGCCATGTACCAGGAAAATTCATTCGTGAAATTAAAATCCAGATCAAGCCAGGCCGACCGACAATAAACATAATGCCGCACCCCATCGTTTCCATGAATCCAGGGCTTCCACAAAAAAAACATCAGGACCAGCGCCGGAAGCACCACCAGGCAAAGCGCGAAACGATGCGCCCCTTTGTCAATGAGACTTCCGGGCGGCAGAAGAAGATTATCGATGAAGTTTTTCCAGGACTGGACGAGCATGCAAAGACCGGCCTCTTGAAAGGGAAATCAGGTTCAAAAAGAATACGCCGAAAAAAATACAGTCAGGAGCCTGCTTTTATATCAACGGCACATCTGGATGCTGAGTGGCTTGGCTTCACGGCTGGCGCCCGGTCCAAAAAAGACCACCACCTGCGTCTTTTCTCCCGGCTTCACCGAAACCAGCAACATCTTGGACAGCAGAAAAGTCAGGTACAAACCACGCCCGCTGGTATCCAGCAGCCCTGAAAGATTAGTCTGTCGGAGAAAACAATCCCACACCGCCTGACGAGACAGCTGGCCCCGGTTATCCATTACACTGAGCATCGAATAATCATCTCCCACGGCCCAGCTCAGCTCCAGCACATCCCGCGTGTCCAACTTCGTATCCACCGCATTTTCGCCATCGGAAGCCCCCGGGCTCAAGCGACGATTATGAAAGGCATGATAGATGGCATTGTTGATAACCTCTTCAAAGATCAATCGAAAATCATGCATGTCCACATAACCGGTCGATTCAAAATCGCGAATCATCTCCTCCTGGTCATCGAGCCGAATGCTGGCTTCCACAATCCGCTCCATTTTCATCTCCGAACCATCGGGAGCATATTGTTCCGGTTGAAAAAGACTCGCCGGTTCCTTGAGATGCTTCAGGAGCAAATGGCAATGGCAGGGCGAAGCCCCAAGCGAGGGGGGAATAGCCGCGCCTAATCCATAAGACTTCAGATAAGAATAGCAACTGCTCGAATCCGTAGACGCAATCAGCACAGCCGGAAGATCAGGAGCAATCCGACAGGCCACCCGAAGCGGGTCCCGATCGGCCGGCGGGTTCACATCCGGATCCACCAGCAAAAGGTCCGGTTCTTCCCGACGAATCAGCACTTCCGGATCGGCCTTCGAATCCGCCACATCCAGCCTTCCCGAATCACCAAGATGCTTCCGGAAGCAATCCAGGGTGTCTTCCCGATAGGAGAAAGCCAGAATATGGGGCTGGTTCATGAGTCCAGTTCCTCTTCTTCTTCCTTCAGTTTTTGTGCATGCTTGCGGGCCAGCGGCACCGATGCCCAGATCGATATTTCATACAAGATAATCAAAGGACCCATCATAAGCAACATCGAAATTGGATCCGGTGGCGTAAACAACATCGCAACCACCCCGAGACCCACAATCACATGCGCCCGATACTTCCGCAGCATGGGCGGATTCAGGATTCCCAGGAAGGTCAGAAACATCACCACCAGAGGCAATTCGAAAACCACCCCGAAGGCAATCATCAGCCTCAATTCCAGATTCACAAACCGAAAAATCTCCAACTGCGGCTCGAGACTCATGATCTGAAAATTCATCAGAAAATTCAGAATGACCCCAAACATGAAGTAGGCAAAGGTCGCTCCGATCGGAAAAAGCACCGCCCCGCAGCCCAGCATAATCTGCGCCGTCCGCTTCTCACCCTCCAGCAGGCCCGGCGCCACAAATATCCAAACCTGCCACAAAACCAGCGGCAACGATATGATCAAACCCACAATCAACGCCGCCTTGAAGAAAAGCGTAATCGGATCCAAAGGATTCAAAAAAATCGGCTTCTTCAAAGTCTGGCCCCAGACAAAATCCGGCTCGCCATCGGGCTCCGACCCCGGCAGATAAAAATACAAACGATAAGGCGAAGCATCCTGCAAACTCCCCGACGTCGGTTCATCCACGAGGCGTAAGCTCCGGTCTCCCTCGATCTGGATACGCATCACCTTCTCGTTCCGCTCAATCTTGATATTCGAAAAAGGCCTGACCAGAATATTGACCACCGGCTTTGCCAGAAAAAAGCCAACCACACAGCCACCCACCAGAAAACAAATGGAAAGAATCAGCCGCGTCCGCAGCTCCTCCAAATGCTCCAGGATACCCATGCTCTTGTCTTCGGATTTCGATTTCTTATCAGGCAAGATAGTGAACGCGATGATCCATCGCCCCTGTCATCAATTATGAGTTGCTCTTCTTCTCGCCAACAGGCGCCACCGGCTCCGGCTTCGGTTTATCCTTTTTCTCGGCCACCGGCATGTCTCCCGATTCATAATCCTCATCCTCGTCCTCATCGGAATCATCGTCATCCTTGCTCTCACCGGCGCGCTCGATATCTTCCTTGATATCGTTCAGACCCTTTTGAAAATTACGGATCGACTTGCCGATCGACTTGCTCAGCTGAGGCAAACGCTTCGGACCGAAAAAAATCAGAATCAGACCAAAAATAATCAACATCTCCGGCCAGCCCACCCCTCCGGGCCCAAAAAGAAAAGCACTTCCTGAAATACTGCTCCATACATCTATCATAAATATCTCCAACCTTTCCGACAAACATGATACCTGAATTTAAAAAGCCAAAAACCAAACCAAAAGAGCTTCGAAGAATGTCCAAAACAAACACACCCTTCCCCAAAGGACCCACCAAAAACCCCTCCATACAAAATTATGCCCGATTCCCCCGCTTTGCAAGATATTTTTCTTGAAATCCATTCATAGAAGGGCTATAAAAATGAGCCTTGCCGGAGATACCCGGCAAACACCCCCTGTGCCGAGGTGGTGGAACTGGTAGACACGCAAGACTAAGGATCTTGTGGGCGCATAGCCTGTGCAGGTTCAAGTCCTGTCCTCGGCACCACAAAACACTCGACTTACAAGACACACCGAAAATCCTTCACCCGATCAAAACCGGGCAAGGCGTCAAACCCCCCACCCAGGGCAGGCAGATCATACTCCTCGCATATCTCCCGCACTAGATCCCGGAGCGCCTGGCAGATTTCCGCCGGCGACGGTATCGGCTTACTTTCCACCACCACCGGGAAGACGCGCTCCAGAATTTCGATTCGGCTTGCGAGGCTTTTTCCTATTATGCAACCTCCATATTCAAGAATACGGTTTCGTTCAACAGATTAACAACTTCGGGTCGATGTCGCATGAGCCAGTCCAGCACGGCCTCCGGCGATTTCTGTTTGATCAGCCCGTCCACGTCGATGGGATCAAGCCTGAGCGCCGCCGTGATGATCTTTGCAAGGCCCAAAAAGTTCCGGGTCCGTTCGTCCATTTTACTTTTCCCTGCTGCAACGTCTTCCAGGGCTGTTTATGCCTTATTCGATAAATACTTCGGGTGATAGATTAAAATACTCTGAGAGTTTGCGTATGTGAGCCTTGCTCAAAGAGCGGTGGCCCTTCATGATCGCGTGGCCGGTTTGCCGGTTGCCCAGGAGTCGCCCCAGATCAGAGTTGCTCATTTCGTGCTCATCAAGCAGGCTTTGCAAAACCTCCAAAGGGGATGAGCCTTCGAGAAACTCGGAGTAATGCTCTTTGTCCCAAGCCTCTATGAGCCGGGTGAATACTTCGAGCCGATCCTGATCCTTTTCGGAAAGACTCCCCTCGGGTTGCACTGCCAGAGCATTTACCACTTCGACGGCCCGATCATAATCCGCCTCGCTCCGAATGGGCCAGACTTTCAAAGGGCGATTATATCTTTTTGCATTCTGCTGTGTTCTGTGCGCTGCCGTGATTCTCATAGCGTTTCCTTCCATTTATCTTTCGAGTATTCCGGATGGGTCAGAACCGCCAGAATATATGCAATCTGTCGATTGAAATGCAGGGCGGCCACCACCCGCCAGTTATTTCCACCAAGATTAAAAACCGTAACAAGGTTTCCGCTTCTAACCTTGACCTGATCAGCATGGGGAAAAGTCCCGCGTACATCGTCCAGGCCTCCCCACCGCGCTACCTTGAGAATGCGGGCAAACCGCTTTAAGGAAGGCAGGGCAGACGGATGCTTTTTCGCAAAGTCCATCAAACATCTTTCGGTTATGATCCTCACGTTCGGACCTTTCCCTTTATGCTGTCTGCATTATGAAGACAAATAATAAATGAGTCAAGAACAAATGCAGAAAAATCACGCGTCGCTTTCGCCCTCGATTTCCTCCACCATCGCGGGTTTACGCACACCCGCGCTTTCCAGAGCGGGGTGATGGGGGAAAGAAAATCAGTCTGTTTTTGCTTTTCTTTTTTTTCTGACGATATCGATCTCAACAGTCATGGTCAATCCTCCAAAACGTGTTATGGGTGTATTTTCGGCAATGCCTTTCGGGACCAATTAGGCCTTATCTGTAAACCTCCTTACGATGCGCCACGCGCACCACAAGCACAAGGAGCCGTTTTTCTTCGATGCGGTATATAATCCGGTAGTTCCCTGATCGGATGCGATAAAATTCGCGATCGCCACGGGCCTTGAGTTTCTTCACGCCTTCGGGTCTGGCCTCTTTTTGTAAGCCCTCAATTCGGGAAAAGATGCGCCGCCGATCTCGAAGCGGAATCTTCGCCAGGGCCTTCATCACCTTCGGGAGAATCTCAACATTCCAAGCCATTATAGCCCCAGTTCTTTCTTGGCCTGATTAAGCGGCACCGGGGCCTCTCCAGCCTTTTCGGCATCCCGCAGGGCCTTTTCTGCGGCCTTCAGGTCCTGGGCATCCTCAAGGGCCTCAAGCAGTTTGTAATCCTCTTCACTCACCAGGTAAACCGCTTCGCCACCGCGCCGCCCAATTCGCACGCGATCCCCCTGGTATGCCACGCGCCCGAAAACCTTCGGAGGGATTCGGGCATCTGATGCGCTTATGGTATCCATGTGTTTTATCGTCCTTTCTTCCAACTCAACCTAATTGTACAACTTGGCTAAATTGTCAGTCAAGGCAAAAAGGATTTATTTTTCGGCCACGTCCTGAACGTTCTCGATCCTCGCGGGTTTACGCACGCCCGCACTTTCCAGCAT
>CAYWYC010000163.1:0-10824 GCA_964462565.1 uncultured Candidatus Sumerlaeota bacterium
GGTTGTTTTTTATTGAAAAATGGCTCTTATGAAGGAAAGAGACGATAGGCTATTTGGGCGCTTCCTGATGGGCCTGGGTTTCGGCGATGTCGGAAACGACTTCAGGCATCCTGTTACTTTGTTCGCCCTTCGGGCTGCCCGCCTCGCGCGCCTGGATCAGGCGTCCCAGGGCCTTGTTCAGGGCGATGAAGATAACGTGCCAGCTGTGCTGCATCTTGTTGAACTGCGCTTCCGACATTTCAGCAATATTGGTCAGGCTGACAGCGTCGGAAAGAATCTGGAGCATACGATCATCGGCGGGGCAATTATTGCCCAGGAAGAAGCGCAGGCGATACTGCTTGCGGGCGAGATCCGTCATCGTGCGGAAAAACTGGCCTTCGCTTTCGCCCGTGATTTTCCGGTTCTGGAAACCATCGGCGAAAAAATTAAAGAACTTCGACCACTCGTTGGCGTAGTCTTTACAAACATCGATCTTGCGATCCAGTTCTTCGAGTTTCTTTTTGCTGAGTTTAGTCGGTGTCATCGCTCTTCCTGATTGCTGGCGGTATCAAAGATTGAAAAATCCAGTGAAGTTTCAAAAGCAAACACTATTCCTTTTTGAAAAGATTGAGCCGATAGAATACGTAAAGCAGCAATATGATGATGGCCAGAATAACCGTAATTTCGGCCTGTTCGATAATCGATAGTCCGCCAAACATAATATAGGCTCCTTGCTTGATGATAGCCGGCTCCCGACATGAGCAATGCCGGGAGCCGGAATTAATATGAACCCGGGGCGCGAATTATTCGCCGATAATGCGATTATATTTCGCCAAGCGCCCCTGGAGTCCCTTTCTTTCAAATTCCACCGAAAGGGCCACCTGAATATCTTCCGATTCTTCAATATGATTATAAGCCTTGGTCATGACCTCGGCCACCGTCTCATAATCATAATGGTTAAGAATCAGGAATTTCTCAAATTCAAAACTCGACTCACGGGCCAGACGAACACACTCGAGCAGGCGATTGTATTCCTGCTCCATCGTCACGGGATATTCCATGGCCTGGGCCTTGATGTAGATCTCGTCCATATCGCGACGGAACTCCAGCAGGTCCACGCCGGCAAGCAGAATCTTGCGGGGAGTCGTGCTGACGGCAGAATTCCGGATTGTGCTGGCGGTCCAGAGCACCACGTCAGGCGACAGACGCATGAGGGGCTTAATCGAACCTTTGATTTCTTCCAGTTCCACAATCAATTCCGTCGAATCGTCCACAAAGTCCATCTCGTCAACCCTCGTCTGGACACTATTGAGAAGTTCCATGGCGCGTTTCATGTTGTCATAGGCGTTCGAATAGTCTTCTTTGCCATAATCGATCTTGGCCCAGCGGATGCGCTTTTTGGCTTCATCAATTTTGCTGCCGGCAAAATCCATGGCGTTCATGTCCACCAGGTAAACCGTCTTGTCTTCCAAGCGCGTAATCATCGTTTCAAAGATCGTTGGAATACGGCCCGCCGTCTGGGCCACGTGCTCTTCCAGATTATCGAGTTGAGCATTCAACTCTTCAAATTCTCTGGCGCTGTAGTTCTTGCGGATCTTCTTGAAGTTCTTGGAAACTTCGTACACACCTTCCACGTTAAAGAAGATACCGCCTTCTTCATTGGCCATGGTTTCGATTTTATCATCCACGCGTTTCACGCGCTGGGAAGCGCTCTTGCTCTTGGAAGCACTAGCAGCGGCCTGGGCAACCCGGGAGGATTCCGACGAATAAGCCAGGTAGGATTCATAGTTCTTGTTTTCGAGGGCGTCCATGGCCTTACGGGCCAGAACGATGGCCTCGAGCAGACGGGCAAAGTCATATTCTTCGGCATTGTAGTGCTTGGCGCGAACAATATCCTGCTGCGCGTTGGTAACGGGGTCCAGACGGGATTCTTCAGCACTCTGACGCGCCTCAAAGGCCAGGTCCTTGGCTTGGAGGTAGGCATCGGCGGCTTCCATCGAATTGATTGTCTGCGAAGCATTGCGATAGATTTCCTGGGCCGAAGAAACCTTCTGGCGGGCATCCTTGTAAAGCATGGGTGCGTAAACATCCGAACCGGCCTGCTGCGCCATTTCGACCTGCTGGGTAGCCCCGGAAATCTGCTCGGTCGCCCATCCCTGGGAAGCAGCCAGATTACTGTCCATGGCCAGGTTCCTGGCGGAATCCGCGTTCTTGGCAGCCATCAGCAGCTTTTCATCCTGAAGATCATCCTTGGCCTGTTGCGCGACCTGCTTGGCGCTCGTAATGCCACCAAGGTCATAGGTCTCGGCTTTGTGCGATTCGGCCAGGGCAATCATGGCTTCCGCCTCGTCGATCTTTTCATTGGCAACATGTTTCACACGCTGCACGGTTGAATCATAACTCGCCTTGGCAACGGCGGTCTGAGCCACGCTCGGCTTATAGGCGTCGGGGTTGATCGGGCCATCGCGGCTGACCTGGCCCTGATCCTCGATTTCCTTGATCATGTTGCGGGCTTTTTCCAGATCCTGCGTGAGTTTTTCCATTTCCTCCGGAGCCAGGCTGCCGCCGTTGTTGGCGATCTGCTGGGCCTTTTCGGAAACCTGCATCACATTATTATGGGCCACCACATGGAAAACTTCATGGGTGATCCAGTTGGAATTCCGCACAACCTGACGGGCGCTTTCGATGGAGTTGCTGAAGTTCTGGCTCTGCCGCTGCACATCGGCAACTCCCAGCAGCACGGAAGAATCTTTGGCCAGTTCTTCCAACTCAGTCTTGAGAGCCTTCTTGGAGTTTTCGAAGGCGTTGCGCTGGGGGCTTTCCGACTTTGGGGCCTGCATCTCAAATATGTGCCCCATTTGCTGAAGCAGCGAATCGGCCGAATCCAGGGCGCCCTTGGCGTCGCGGATTTCATTCACCGCCAGATTATTGAAGTCGCGCAGAACGATTTCTTTCTCGTCCAGGGCCACGCCGGAGATGCGTTTGACTTCATCGAAAAGGTCCTTGTTGAAGGCCTCGCGGGCATCCTTCAGGAGGCCTTTCATTTTTTCGAGACCCTGGGGAACGTATTGATCGGCCTTGTCGGCTTCGAGGCTGGCGATGGCATTGACCACCTTGTCGATAGCGGCTTCGGCGGCGCGGATGCGCGTTTCCAGAATCAAACGGTCCAGACGCGGCTCGAGCAGGTCGGCGGCATCGAGGACGTGCACAAAGTTCTCGCTGAAGAAATTCTTGTTGATCGCGGCAAAGTCGCTTTCCGTGCTTGCCAGGAAGTCGGCGTTGAATTCCTGGGCGCCTTCAAATCGGGCGCGGAGCAGTTTTTCTTCGAGAATGGCGATTTTCTTTTTGGAGCGGCTGCGGCGGGCTTCATGGATACCCGTCTTGACCAGACTTTCGATCTCGGGAAAGATCGTCTTGGAGGCCTTTTTATATTCGCGGCTTTCATAAGAAATGGCTTCTTCCATTTCCTCGATCTTGGCTTCCGTGTCTGTCACGTACTGGGGAGCCTCGTCACGGCCGTACTCGCGGCTGACCAGTTCTTCAAGCAGTCCCTTGGCCTCGCGCAGTTTTTCTTCCGCTTCCATTTTCAGGTTGGAAAGCAGAATATCCGTGTCGGCCTGCACCTGCTGGGCCAGTTCGATCGTGCGATCATATTTCTGCTTGGAAAAGGCTTCCTGTGCCAGTTTATCATTTTCAACGATCGTGTTGTATCGTTCCGGATCAATGGTACTGCCGTCATTGAGAGTAGCGATGCGGACATGATTGCTGGATTGCTCCCGAAGGTCGGCGGCATGCTTGGCCTTGGTGTCCTCGAGAAGATTCTTGGAGAGCTCCGAGGCCGTAGTGGCATGTTCCAGCGCCTGCTCAAAATTCTGGCTCGTAAAAGCAGACTGAGCGGCTTCGATCTTTTCCTTGGTATTGTTGAGCGGTTCGGGGTTGTATTGCTCCGCGTTGTGCTCAATGGCGTTGGCCAGATTTTTCTTGGCTTTTTCCAGCGAGTAGTTGGCGCGTTGCTTCTGGCAGCCAACCAAGCCGCCCAAAACCAAGGCCATCATCAGAATGATAGGGGTAGCGCGAAATGGGATATGCTTGAACATGCTTTCCGTTTCCCTCCGAAAATGTGGTAGCCCATTCCTCCAATAAAAGGGTATGGGCGTGAAACTACTTCTACAAAAAAATATCCGGACAATCCATCGAAGCCCATCGGTTTCGGGAATATCCTGATACCCGGCATTCCATCTGCTTCTTACGAATTGGTTATCACCCAATAAAGAGCACCGCCGACAGCCGCAATGATCAGCAATGCGACGACGACCTTTTTGACGTTGCTCTTTTTCTGCTCTTTGATCAGGCCAATGTCCTGTTTCAAATTACCGGTCTTGGCTTTGACCGTTTCAAACGCAACCTGATGGCCTTCAGCCATAACATCTAAAATCCCCAGCATGTGCTGCAGCTTGATATGGGCGTCATGCCAGCGGGCATAAATTCCTTTTTTGTCGGCAAGAGGCAATTCCCGCAAAGACACCAGACTGATCGCCTGGCCCATAAGATCGCTCATGCCGCGGGAGCCGTAGCGAAAACCATCGGGCAAGCGCTGCCCCAAAATGCGCTGCAAACGGGAAAGATCGCTCTTCAGGCTCAAAAACTCCTGTTCCTTTTCACGGTCCACGGGCTTGTTGCTGAAAGCAAAGCGCACATACTTACGAAATTCCATCCATAGGGAAGAAATCTCATTGGCCGTATCAAAAAGGACAGTCTCTTTTGTCGCCTTTTGTTCTTTGGGTACTTTTTGTTCTTTCTCTGCCATTTTGTCCCCGACAAAGCGCTACAAAGGCGCCAGTAAATTAACGATTACTGCCCCATAAAGGGATCAGTATCATAATAGCCACGGCTGTTTTCGCCGAAATCCGCGTCGCCACCGTCGGGAGCCGGAGGAGTCGGCTCCTCCTGCGGATCCTGATACTCCCAACCCATGGCTTCGCCTTCCCAAGGCGTCATTCCACCATCAGGCCCCATCATGCCGTCCATATCGAACATGTCTTGCGTTTCTGCGGGACCATACTCATCAAGAAATTGCTGCAAGGCCTCATCGCCGCCTTCTTCCTCATCAAAACGGGCTTCCAGACGTCGAATAGCGGCGGCAATCTCCTGTTCGGTCATCTGCTCGGCCATCTCTTCGCGGAAATTGGCAAAGGCCTGCTCCAGACGCACTTCCTCGGGAGCCTGAATGCCCTGAATGGGACGCCAGCCGGGCGGAGGAAGCACGGCCGGACGAGGCGGAGGCTCCGGCACATAGAGCGGAAAGAAATCACTTTCGGGATCGCCCTGGTTGATACGATAGATATCCAGGAAACGCTTCGTCCAGCATTCCTTGTAATCGCCATCTTCCACTTTGTGAATCCAGTTATTGCGCTGCTGCACCTTATCCCGTTCCTGCGGCAAGCTGCTGAAGCGATCATTGGTAATCGCGTTCATTCCAAAGAAAATAAGGGGATCCATGTCTTCCGCGGCGGAAAGCATGTTGATCAGCTTCGTGGCATAAAGATGAGAAAGCCCACCGGTCCAGTCATCGGTGCTGGGGGTGGTGGTAATTTTTGAATAGAGACCATCGTTGGCTTCCTGGTCGCCCTGCGTTTTTCCATCATCCGAATAGGCGTCCAGGTTTTCTTCGGTAATCCTCTTACGCTTGGGATCATCCAGAATCCGCGGAGCACCGGGGTTCAGGCGATAACTCACGGCATCATACACGCGACGTCCCTCGATGGCCGGAAATACTTCAGGCGGCGTGTACTCGAAAACCGGCTGTTGGGGCGCGTAATCTTCAAAGTCCTCATAGCCCTCCATACCGGGAAAGCCCTGCATGGCGGGATCATAATATTGGCCCTCAGCGGCCATATTGCCGGGGCCGTCCGGACCATAAAAATCCTGATTCGGATCGGGATCTTCTATATCAAAAGGATTATTGGCGCCTTGCTGTCCGGCAGCGCCGCGAGCGCGATTGACAGCGCCCGAACCGCCACCACCAACCTGCTGGTTGTTCAGTTCGTTCGCGGCTCCCATGGCGCCGTATTGCTCGATGATGCTTTGAGCGTTTGCCGCTTGCCCCGTAAGGCCCGAAATGAATAAAATCAGGCACAGCACAAGCATGAAATGCGTGCAGGCCCGGCATGTCTTTCGAATGTTCATGACAACCCTCCTCACCCAATTCCAGGTTTTTTCCGGAAAGGCCAGAATACAAAGCTACTTTTTAATAGCGGATACATAGCATCCCTGTCAAACAAAATCGCCTCAAAATCAAGGTTTTTTCAATCGGAATCCGCAGTCGAAGAAGGACTTAATATCTATCCCACATAAAGGGATGCCAAAAACGAAGCGGTCAATCAAGTAAATTCTTGATGAAAACGCCTTTTATTTTTCCGCGACACAACGAACCGACTCCACAAAAGCCGCCATCCGGGCCGTGTCTTTGCGTCCTGGAGAAGCCTCAAGCGCGCTCGAAACGTCCACGCCCCAGGGCTTCAATTCCGCCACCACCGCACCCACAGTATCGGCGGTCAGCCCGCCTGCCAGCATGATCCGGTGCTTCGGAATAAAGGGAGCCAGCACTGCATAGTCGTAAGCCTTACCCGTGCCACCATAGCGTTTGGGATCGTGGGCATCGCAGATATAGGCCTCACAATCATAAGAGCCGATACGATCGAGCGTCTCGATGCTGACCGCGCGAAAACGTTCCGGCTCAATGCGGGCCATCCATTCCGGCGGCTCATTGCCGCAAATCTGCGAACCATCAAGCCCGGCCGTTTTTCGAATGTCGGCGACGGCTTCCGGCTCCAGATTCACATAGACACCCATCATGCACGGAGCAGCGTCTCCCATCTCTTCGCGAATCGCGCGAACAATCCGGCCCGCTTGTTCCGGTTCCACATAACGCGGACTCGGCGGAAAAAAGACAAAACCCAGATAATCGATTCCGAGTCGCGCCGCGGCCAAACCGTCTTCAATCGTGGTAATGCCGCATATCTTTACGCGGGGCCCCCGATATACGGGACTGTCAGACGCCAAAGCATCATCTCGAGTTTCTCGATTATCCAGCATTTCACTCTTTCCCGGGTCTTCTCCTTGCAGGCCTTATGCCACAGGGATGCTCACATATCCGCCTGCCTGCCAAGAGAAAACCATTCACCTCCATATAGTATATACAATGCTCCCCATAAAAAGCAAGAAAGCAATCAGAAGGCCGCAACCCGCCAGAAAGACGCCGGGGCGCTTTTTCAAAAGCCGTAATAATGATCTGGTGAGAGAGTCGTCCTTCTGCATTGCGTTAAATACCTCCGATACCTGAACCGGCCTGTCCCGTCCATGCAACTGCAACTTGATCTGCTCCAGCCGTGATTCCAATTCCGCATAATCCTGGGGTCGCTCATTCGGATCGCGCTCCATCATATCCATAATCAGATCACACAGGGGCTGGGGCAGCTCCGGGTTCAACTCATGAATCGGGGTCAGTATAGTGCGTGCCTGTTTCTCAAGCAATTCCGCATCGGTCAGCCCCTCCCAGGGGGTCCGGCGCGTCAGCACATAATAAAAAGTGGCTCCCAGAGAATAAATATCCGAGCGATGATCCACCGCCGCGCCCAAGGCCTGCTCCGGACTCATGTATCGCGGTGTACCGATCAGGGTTTTTCTGGCTTCTCCTCCTTCACGCCGCGCCTTGTGCGTATGCATCCATTCTGAGGGGGCCTTGGAAATTTCCCGGCCCAGACCAAAGTCCGTGATCTTAATGCACTCGCCGCCCTGCGTCAAGATCAAGTTCGCCGGCTTCAGGTCCAGGTGAATAATGCGCGCCCGATACGCCGCGTCCAGGCCTCGACAGGCCTGCAGCATCAGGTCCACCGCCCGAATCGGCGACAACTCGCGGCGCTTGCCCACAAACTGATCCAGCGTCGAACCATCCACATATTCCAAAGCTATCCACGGCAGACCCTCATCCGTTTCTCCACTCGCATAATAATCAGGCACACTCTCATGCTTGATCTTGCGGGCATATTCGGCTTCGCTCAGAAATATTTCACAGGACTGCGCGTTCTGGGCGGGTTCCCGGTGCAGAACCTTGACCGCCGTCTGCTCTCCCGTGCTCTCTCGAATCGCGCGATAAACGGAACTGTTCCGTCCACGAGCCAGTACTTCCTCCATGCGATATCCCGGGATTTCGGGAAAGTCAGGCGCGTTGGAGGCATGGGAAGTCATAGTGGCAATGGCAATCCGGACTAAAAACAATATGCCGACATCATGCCGGCATAAACCACGTCATACATATTTGACGAGGGTGAAATATTTTTAAAACCGAAGCCCAGAATCAGGCAAGCCTTCTATATCGTATTTTCTGATTCTAAGCGACGCAGACGTTCCCGCGCTTCCTTCACCTTGGCTTCCAGGTCGGGTGAAGGATCATCCGAAACCTGATCCAGAAAATCCCGAAAGGCATTGGACGCCTTGGAATCGTTCAGCATGTAAAGGTTCAAGGCGCGGTTATAGAGGGCATAGGGATTTTCGGGTTCCTTGCGCAAAATACGCTCCGCCGCCTGGAGGGCGTTGCGAAAATCGCCCAGCTCGTAATAAGCCGCCCCTACGTAAAGATTCAGGTAAGTCGTGTCGGCATCGGCCGGTTGCTGACGGGCAAAGAGCTGGCCACGCCGGGCGCATTCCGAAAACATGCCGCAATAATAAAAACGCTTGATCAACTCCGTCTGGTATTTCAGATTCGTGGGATCGAGTTTCAAGGCATCTTCCAGCAAAGGCAAGGCATCGCGTGAATCCGCCGGATACACCTTCGCCTTGGCATAAAACGCCTTGGCCTCCTTCTGTTCTTCCTCGCTGGCAACCGGGTTTTCCGAAACGGCAGGCGTCGGTGTCGGATCCGCCACATCCGGCGTCGGCTCCGGCGTCACGACCGGCGTCGGCTCCAGCGTCGGGCTGGGAGAAGGGCGCATTCCCGCGTCCGCCACGTTGGTCGTAGTTTCACTCATGTCGCTTGGGTTCGCGGCACTCACCTCCTCATCTCCCAATCCCACCGACCATGGAGCGATGCGCGTTTTTTTCGAAACCGGCATCTTGCGTCGGGGCCCCTGGACCGGTTCCAGCTCACGCAGGCCATCGGCACGAATGCGTCCGGCGTCCTTTTGAGCGGCGTCGGCATTGTTTGCTTCAGCCTTTTCGGGAGCGCCGCCCCGCAATTGCTTGCGAAGGCGATCATTTTCCATGCGTAGCATCGCGATTTCGCGCGAAAGAATTTTCTCGCGAGACGACATACCATCCTCACTCGCGGCAAAGGGATCATCCGGCGCGGCGCTCTTTCCATGCGCCGCGGGAACCAACCGCTTCTTCGGAATCAACTTGATCAATTCCTGCACCATGGGATCGGCCTTTTCCAGAAGCGCTCCAAAGTCGCCCCGCAGGGTGGTGTTTTCGCTTTTGAGCACGGCATCGGCAGACTTGCTGTACAACTGCAACTCAAGCACATATACGTCGGCAAATTTATTGACGTTGCCCACCAGCAGAAAATCAGCGTTCAGGGCATCGGCCATCTGCGCACGGGTGGGAGGCGCACGATAGGGATCGGTCGGGGTCAAATCCCGACGCGCCAGAATCAGCCGGGACGAATCGAGACGCATCAAACGGCAGCGTCCCGCCCGTTCCAACGCATTCCATATCAGTTGCGAAAGGGTTTTCACCCCGTCGGGCTCAAGTGTATCGGTCTTCAGGTCAATCACCGCACAGAGGGGAATATCTTCCGTGCGATGCACCATTTCCGCTCCGCCGGAATCCCCCGTCATCCAGCCGACCACCGGACTATCCTCTCGCGTCGCGGCCATGTCGGGGGTATCGGGGCTTTCAATCATACCGGCAGTCCCATCCATCCCCCTTTCCCGGCTTTCGATTTCTTCCGACGACAGCACTTCCACCTCGTCCAGCATTTCGGCGTCAGACCGGGCTACGGTTCCGGGCAACTCAAAGTCGGACATGCTGGGGTTTGGGCTTGGCGCGATGGGTGCGGATTCGACGGGCAGTTCTTCGCGAAGGGGTTCCGGCGGCAATTCACCGGGACCCTCGCTTTCGGCTGTGGGAGCCTCCTCGCCCGATATGTAAAGACGATCAATCTGGCGATAATCTTCGAGAGCGGGATCGCTCAAGACAGATTGGGCGTTTGCCAAAAAGCCAGTAGATAGAAAAAGCAAAATCCCCAACGCAAAAGACGCGCCCAGAAACAGGGCTATCCATAACGGAATACGACGGAGGGAGAGGAATCGGAACATGATCAACGGGTATCCTCCAGAAAATGAACGGCAGAATCTAGTAATGTCCGGGGCTTTGCGCGGAAAAAAAAGCAATCATGATGAATCTGCACAAATCCCCACTTTAAGTGTAAGAGCCAAAGGTCTTCCCGTCAAGCAAAAGATGCGAGAACGACCAGAGAGGGTGTACGACATAAATGGGGGGCGGGCATTTTGTCAGAGGATTTCCCGAAAATCCTGAAGTCTTCTGAAAACGCTTCGATCCTCCTATTCGCGCCGAAGGAGCGAATCCGGAATTTGTGCTGCAAGCGCATGTTCTCTTCTGAGCGCCGAAGGTGCCGGAATCCTGAATCGTTCTGAAAAACGCTTTGATCCCCTATTCGCGCCAATGGTGTGAAAATCCAAAATTGGTGCTGCAAACGTATGCCTATTTTTCGCGCCGAAGGTGCGAGACATACCAGCCGGGGCATCGCTCTGGGTTCAGGCAAAATTTAATATAGAGGGCTGAAGGTCCTCGACAAAAAAGCCCGAACCACAACGGGCCGAAAGAAGA
>CAYWYC010000164.1:0-1359 GCA_964462565.1 uncultured Candidatus Sumerlaeota bacterium
CCTTCCGATTCGTTTGCTTCAAATTAACACAGCCCCCCATTTATGTCGTACACCCTTCCGTTTTTCCTTTGCATTAAAAGGGCGAAGCTCTCTATGATGATGGCAGACGGAAGGCATCATTGGAAAAATCCCTGCAAGGAGAACAAGGATCATGGGCATCAGCATTGGATTGGTGGGACTTGGACAGTTCGGGCAGGCCTTTGCCGACCTTTTTCGGAGCCATCCGCTTGTGGATCGCATCGCGCTTTGCGACTTTGAGCCGGACCGCATTGACGCGATCACCGCGCGTCCCGGATGGGATAAGAAATTCAACGAGCGGGACCGCTATGCTTCGCTCGATGAACTCCTGGAAACGGATATTGATGCGGTGGCTGTTATCACCCAGCCCTGGCTGCACGCGGCGCAATGCATCCAGGCCATGGAAGCGGGCAAGCATGTGTACAGCGCGGCGCCGGTGATGCGACTGCCCAATGGCGATGAAATGCTGGACTGGTGTGAAAAATTGATCCTGTGCTGTTCGAATACAGGGCGCCACTATATGCTGGGCGAGACCACCTATTATCGTCCGGAAACAATGTTTTGCCGACGCAAAGCCCGCGAAGGGGCCTTTGGAGATTTTGTCTATTCCGAGGGTGAATATTTTCATGATGTGGACGCCGCATGCAGCCTGCGCGAGGTGATGCAAAAGCGTCTGGATGGCAAGGCCGGTCGTGAATGGGCCGCGTATAAAGAGCATTATCGCAACCAGGGCGACTATGACGGCCCCATGCATTATCCCACCCATTCCGTTTCCGGCCCGGTCTCGGTAATGGGCTGCCGTGCTATCGAAGTCAAGGCCTATGGCTACGCCAATCGCAACAACGATTCCTTCTTCGACGATTATGCCTACAGCAACGAGATCGCGCTGTTCCAGATGAGCAACGGCTCCGTGCTGCGCATCTGTGAATGCCGCGAAATCGCCGGGGCCTTTCACGAAAGCGAAACCTTCCGCATCATGGGGACGCGCGGCACATTTGCCGAAGGGCAATGGATGGAAAACTTCCGCACCGAACCGGGCACGGCCAAGCCGCTGGAGCGCAGCAATCCGACCATCGAAGAAATGCGCGATCCCCTGCCCGACGAGGTCAACCTGGCATTCCAGCGCATCAAAAATCCCGACGCCAACGACCCGACGGACTTCAAGCCCGAAGGCCACGGCGGATCGCATCCCTACCTGGTTCACGAGTTTGTCGATGCCATCGCGAACAATCGCACCCCGGCTATCAACGCCTGGGAAGCCGTCCGCTACATGGCCATGGGCATCATGGCCCACAAATCCGCCCTGGTGGAAGGCAAGACACTGGCTGTGCCGGACTTTGG
>CAYWYC010000164.1:1459-10728 GCA_964462565.1 uncultured Candidatus Sumerlaeota bacterium
GATTAATTTGCTTGATCGGCCCATGGTCGCAAAGTATTATAAACTTATGATTGAAGATCAAGACCACCGCAAAATCCGATGCCGCCGATTGGGCCATGAGGTGCCCTTTTCCTACTGCCGATGTGAGTCGGGGGACAAGCCCTGCCGGCTGATTCTGGATTGCTGGTGGGAGCAGTTTGATGTGCGCGATTTTCTCGAAAAAAACCTGCCCGCCGAAACGGTGCAGGAATTGATCAAGAAAAAAACCCCGCCCAACAAGATCAGCAGCCTGATCGACCTGATCCAACAAGCCCAAAACCGGTCCCGCGACGACTCCGAAGCATAAAAAAATGCCGCCCGTATTTGGAGAAATCGAGCGGCAAATGGGGACACGCCTCTATGGAGCGCATCGTTTATGGGAGATGAGCCTTTGAGGCTCGGCTTATGATTTCCTTTCAGATTTCATGCTTGGGGGCATATGCCGGAGCGGCATAATCGCAGGACGGATCGGCGCCGACGGAATTGATATTGTAATTTCCGCTGGCGGGGCAAAAAGGAGTTTTTTTCAGGTAAAGTTCCGCGCCCACCAATGCTCCAAATTCCCCGGGAATGCTCTCGCCCTGGGCGATATTGTTTTCGATGGCATACTGCTCTTTGGCGCCGTCGATCTTGGCCAGATTTTCCTGGCAGGCACGAGCGCGGCCTACGGCGCGGGCCTTTAACCAACCGGGGATTGCTATCCCGAGCAAAATGCCGATCACCAGAATCACAATCATGATTTCCACCAAAGTAAAAGCGCGGCGGGCTCTGCCAAGACCCTTGGACTTGGAAAGGCAGGAAGAGTGCGTCCCTGGCTGTGATTCATAAAGATTCTGGAGCATTTTCTCACACCTCTCAGTCCGGGCCTCTGCTGCGCCCCGATAGATCAGTAAGCACAGGCGATACCAATTTTACTGATACTTGCAGGAATCGGTCGCAAGTCTTTTATTATCAGTGCATAATATAAACATAACTCTTTCAGGCCAGCCGCAGAGCTGACGCAAAAGAGTGCGCCTGCGCAAAACACTGCGCGGCCCTGCGCAAGCAAATGCGCAAAAAAGTGCGTTACGTTTATCTCTTCTTCTTTCTTCCTTTTAATTAATCGGCATGAGCGGCAAAAAGAATGAGCACTGGTTTGGCAAAAGCGCGCAACTTGCGGACAGGCTTGGCACTCTGGTCTCATTTTGTGCTTGACATAGGAGCCTGCGGAGCGTATTAAAGAATATGTTATCGAGATTTTATTATCGATACTCAGTTCTTTCTAAGGCGCAGCATGTTTATCTCTAATTCCCCCAAAAAAAATATCCATCCCATTCCCTCTATCCGACGATTGCCGCATTATCTCAGATTCCTGAAAGCCGACCAGGCCCATAGCCGGACAAATGTATCCTGCACCCAGATTGCGCGGGCCCTGGAGCTGGATCCCACGCAGGTGCGTAAGGACCTGTCGATCACGGGAATCGTGGGACGTCCCCGTGTGGGCTACAACCGTGAGCAGCTGGCAGCCGCCATTGAGAAATTCCTGGGCTGGCAGAATGCATCCGACGCCTTTCTGGTGGGTGCGGGGGGCTTGGGGGCTTCGCTATTGGGCGACTCCGGGCCAGCTCATCTTCCCTTGAACGTGGTGGGCGTGTTTGACATGCAGGCTGAACTCATCGGGAAGCGGATTGGCGAGCACGAAGTGCTTCCGATGGATCGCCTTCCCGATTTGGCTTTTCGGATGCACGTAAGCATCGGCGTTTTGGCGGTGGCTCCGGAAAAGGCGCAGGAAGCAACGGATGTGCTGGTGGGATCGGGCATACGGGCCATCTGGAACCTGACCCCCGGTCGTCTGGAAGTTCCGGAAAATTTCATCATCGAGCATCTGGATTTTTCCTCGAGCCTGGCGGTCTTGAGCGCGCGTCTGCAGGCAATGCTGAAGAGTTAGGCCTGGGGCAGGGCCGGCTCTTTTTTGCCACATCTTCTTAAAAGTATTTCCATGCATTAGTTTTGTCTGTTATTGTTTACTGAGTACAATAAAGTTGTATCATTTTTATTTTTATGTTCGGGAGCTGTGATGAACCAGGATAAGAAAAACGAATTTTCTGATAACTTACAAGATACGTGGGAGACGCAGCCGGAAAACGACGCGGATTATGGTTCGTTCGATGATGAAATGTCGCGTCCTTCGCATTATGTAGGCATAGGGGCTTCGGCGGGCGGCCTGGAGGCGCTGGAGAGTTTTTTCCAGAACATGCAGGCCAACAGTGGGCTGGCTTTTATCGTGATCCAGCATCTTTCTCCTCATTATAAAAGTTTAATGGTAGAGATTCTGTCTAAACGGACCCAGATGCCGGTGTATCGGGCCGAAGATAATATGCAGGTGGAAGCGGACAGCATTTATCTGATTCCGCCAAAGATGAACCTGTCCATTTTTCACGGCAAGTTGCTCCTGAAGGAACAGAATCCGGATAAGGGAATCAACCTGCCGATTGATATTTTCTTTCGGTCTCTGGCCGATGACCAGGGCGAACGCTCCATTGGCATTATCCTTTCCGGCACGGGCAGCGACGGGATGCGTGGCATTCGTTCGATCAAGGACTCGGGCGGAGTCGTAATGGTGCAGGATGAGGAATCGGCCAAGTTTGACGGCATGCCCCGAAGCGCGATTTCGACGGGGCTGGCTGATTTTATCCTGCCGCCCGACAAAATGCCCGAACAGCTGCTGCAATATACGAGCCATCCTTATGTTGCCAAGTCGCACAGTCCGGATAAGCTGATCACCGATGAAGACACCATGACGCGGATCTTTGCCCTCTTGCGTGAACATACGGGCGTGGACTTTGCCTTTTACAAGCCCAGCACGATTAACCGGCGTATTGAGCGGCGGATGACGATTAACCAGGTAAGCAACCTGAGCGAATACCTGGAGCGCATGGAGCGATATCCCAAGGAAGTGCTGGCGCTCCACCGCGAATTGCTGATCGGGGTGACGAGTTTCTTCCGGGATCCCGACGCTTTTCAAAAATTGAAAGATGACTTTTTTCCGGATATTTTTGAAAATGCCAAGGACAATCAACTCCGGTTCTGGGTATCGGGCTGCAGCACGGGGGAGGAAGCCTATAGCCTCGCCATATTATGCCGGGAATTTATGGAAGAATCGGGCTATAAGCCAGACATCAAAATATTTGCGACCGATATCGACAAGAATGCCCTGGAACGCGCCAGCAGCGGGATATATACGGAAAGCATTGCGGCCGACATCTCTCCCCAACGTTTGAATCGCTTTTTTAACCGCGCCGAAGACCATTACCGCATTTCACGATCGGTGCGCGAGATGGTGGTTTTTGCGCCGCACAATATTCTGCGCGACCCGCCCTTCACCCGGATCGACCTGATCACTTGCCGTAATCTCCTCATCTATCTGCAGCCAGTGATGCAGAAGAAGGCCTTGTCGCTTTTCAGCTTTTCGCTGAAGACGGGCGGCGTTCTCATGCTGGGTACCAGCGAAACCGTGGGTGACCTGACGGATCTTTTTGAATTGCAGGATGGAAAGTTGAAAATCTACAAGGCGCGAGGCGGAAACCGGGCGCGCATTTCCCAGCGCCTGCACAGTTCCTATTCCGAAGATAATTCGAGCCTGCATGCTGCGGGGAATGCTTCCCGAAACCGGTACCGGCAGAGCCGGGATGATAATAAGTTGCTGGAGCGGCTGGTGGATGGCTTGCCCGATGAGATTATTCCTCCGGGAATCGTGGTTAATGAGGAGCAGGAGATCGTTCATGTTCTGGGAGATGTTCGAGAATATTTTACGATTCAGCCGGGTCCCCTTACCATGCACGTGACCAAGGTAGCCAGACGTGATCTGGCGATCCCCATTGCCACGGGTGTCCAGAAAGCCTTCAAGGGCCATTCGAAGGTTGTTTACAAGAACGTGAAGTACTCTTCCGATAAAGGCGCAAACGCCGTTGACCTGCGCATCGTGGCCTTGCCGGAGCGCAAAAACCTTGAAAACCTGGTAGCCATATTCCTGAAAAAGGTGGAGGAGAAAACGCCCACCGATGATCCTGATCGTGTCGAGACTTACGACATGAACAAGGAAGCCCAGCAAAGAATTACCGACCTGGAGCAGGAACTCCAATACAATAAAGAAAACCTTCAGGCGACCATTGAAGAACTGGAAACATCGAACGAGGAACTCCAGGCCACCAACGAAGAACTGCTGGCTTCCAACGAAGAACTCCAGAGCACCAACGAAGAGCTGCAATCGGTAAACGAAGAACTTTATACCGTGAATGCCGAACATCAAAACAAGATTGTGGAGTTGACCGACCTGAACAACGATATGGACAATCTTTTGCGGAGCACGGAAATCGGCACCATCTTCCTGGATGAGGAACTGGCCATTCGCAAGTACACACCCGCGGTCGATGAAGTGATGAAAATCATGGAGCATGATATCGGCCGGCCGATCCAGCATCTTTCCCATGAACTGGTGGGGGCGGACCTGATCGAAAATATTGACCGCAGCCTGAAACGAGGCGCGAAAATCGAGCAGGAAGTCCAAAACAAAGCCGGCAAGTATTTTCTCATGCGCGTCATGCCTTACCGCGTAGAGCCCGATGTGGTGCGGGGCGTGGTCATTACTTTTATCGATCTCACCCGGATCAAACGGGCCAACCAGGAGGGCTATGAATTCCAGGAATCACTGATAAACAACCTGCCATTACCCGTTTATTTCCTGGATACCTCCGGAAAATGCGGCGGCTGCAATTCGGCGTTTGCGGAACTGTTAGGCCGGTCCAAAGATGATCTGATCGGTTCCTTTGTGCAGGATATCTGGCCGGATGAAATATGCAAAAAACAGATCGCCTGCAATCGCAAGTTGATCCGGGAGCCCGGCAGGGATTCATTTGAAGCCACACTGGAACTGGATGGAAATGCTGAACCGCGCAAGGTCGTATTCCAGAAGGCCTCGTTCCTCGATGCCGACGGCAAGGTACGGGGAATCATCGACACGATTATCGACAAGGATCATCTCTAAGAGGGCGACAGGCTGCTTCTATAGTTTGCCTTTTGTGGAAATAACCTGATTGGCGTTTCGGGGGTCGTATTCCACGGCCTGACGCAAGGCTCGCGCGAAAGCCTTGAAGATGGCTTCGATAATGTGATGCGCGTTTTTGCCGTAGAGTAACTCGATATGAAGCGTGAGCCCGGCGTTCATGGCCAGGGCGCGAAAAAAGTCCTCTGTCAGTTCCACCTCATAATCCCCCACGCGTTCTTTGCTGGTTTCCACATTGTAGTGGAGATAGGGCCGGCTGCACACGTCCAGCGCCACGCGAACAAGGGTCTCTTCCATGGGCATATAGAAATAGCCGAAACGATTGATGCCCTTCTTGTCGCCCAATGCTTTTTCCAGCGCCTGCCCCAGCACAATCCCCAGGTCTTCCACCGTGTGGTGAGGATCGATGTGAGTATCGCCTTTACCGGAGACCGTTATGTCCATCGCGCCATGCCGGGCAAGAAGATCAAGCATGTGTTCGAGAAAAGGAACGCCGATCTCACCGGCATAAGAGCCTTTGCCGTCCAGGTTGATCTCAACGGTCAGTTGGGTTTCCTTGGTCTCGCGCTCGATTTTTGATGTTCGTTCTTTCATGATCTTTCCCTTTTTCCGGCGGGTGCGATTTTGTCCAGTCAATTAGTCTTCCTGAATAATTTCTTTTAATGCTTCCAGGACGGCCTTCATCTGTTCGGGGGTGCCGATGGTAATTCTCATGCCGTCCCGCAAATTCGGCTTATCAAAATAGCGCACCATAATATTGCGCTCCGAAAGTTTTTCAAAGTGCTTTTTTGCATCCGGATGCCGCGCGAAAACAAAGTTGCCGTGCGATTCGGGCACGGCATAACCGAGTTCGACCAGATATTCACGAGCCCGGTTTCGCGTCTCGATAATCAGGTCCCGCTTTGCGTGCATGTCTTCGACCGAAGCAATTGCCGCGGCGGCAGCCATTTGGGGAACCACGCCCACATTATAAGAGTCCTTGATCTTCATGATCTGCGCGATCAGATCGGCATGACCGATCATATAACCGACGCGCATTCCGGCCAACGAAAAGGACTTGGAAAAGGTACGTGTGATGACCAGATTGGGAAAGGCAAAGATCAGCGGTACGACGTCCCGTGGGGCAAAATCCACATAGGCTTCGTCGATGACGATGATTGAATTTTCCCGCGCCTTGCAAAGGTCGGCAATCTTGTCGCGGCCATAAAGCGTGCCGATGGGCGGATTCGGATTCGGAAGGAGCACCAGCGGTTCGGGGCCCTCAAAGAAAGCATCGGGCAAGGCTTCCAGGTCTTCCATGGGATACACCTGCGTCCCGCCGTTAAAAGACGCGGCCAATACGGGATAAAGGCTGTAGGTGGGATCGACAATGGCGATCTTGTCCCCCTCGCCGATACAGGCGTGGATCAACAGCCGAAGGATTTCGTCGGAACCGTTTCCCACAAGAATCTGCTCCGGCTCAACGCCGTGGTAAGCCGCCAGCGCCCGCCGCAGACTGGAGCAATCGGAGCTGGGATACAGGTGCAGGCGCTTGAGGACGTTTTTCACTTCCTGAATAACCTCGCGAGAGGGCATGTAGGGATTTTCATTGGTATTCAACTTGATAATATCGGTCCCGCTACGCTGCTCGCCCGGCGTATAGGGCTGCATCTCTTTGAGAAAGGGACGAATCGGAAAATCAGGACTCATGAGGGGCTCCGGTGCATCATATATTAGACTTGGGCTTTTCCAGGCGGCATCGAACGGCTTCGGCATGGGCGGTCAGGCCCTCGGCTTCAGCAATGGTAATGGTGGCGTCGGCCAACGCGTCAAGCCCTTCTTTGGTAAACTCGACGATATGACTCGTCTTCAAAAAAGACATCACGGAAAGCGGCGAGTAAAAACGCGCCGTTCCACCAGTGGGCAAAGTATGATTAGGACCTGCAATGTAGTCACCAACGGGTTCAGGGGTATAAGGTCCCAGAAATACTGCTCCCACATTGGGGATTTTCTCGGCGAGTTCGCGGGGTTTTTCGGCCAATATTTCAAGGTGCTCCGGGGCTTTCATGTTGGCGATCATGACTGCTTCTTCCCGACTTTGCACATTGATAATCGCGCCGTTTTTACGAAGAGCATCAAGGGCCATTGCCTTTCGCGGCAGGATTGTCGCCTGCGATTTGATTTCATGCTGCAAGCCCGGAACGTCGTAGGTTCCGATAATGATGGCGACCGACTGGGCGTCGGGATCGTGTTCGGCCTGCGAAAGCATGTCGGCGGCGATAAATTCCTTCGGCGTGCTTTTATCCGCGATGATCGTGATCTCACTGGGACCGGCAATCATGTCGATGTCGATCTCGCCGTAGAGGAGTTTCTTGGCCGCGGCGACGTATTTGTTTCCGGGGCCAACAATCAGGTCCACGCGCTTCAGCGTATCCGTACCGATAGCCATGGCCGCCACGCCCAAAGGTCCGCCGACTCCCACCACCTCATCCACTCCGGCCAACCAGGCCGCGCCCAGCGAAGCCTGCACTTCCAGAAAATCGGGGCGGCGCGGCGGCGTGATCATGACGATTTCTTTCACGCCGGCAACCTTGGCCGGAACAATATCCATAAGTACCGTGGAAGGATAGGCAGCGGTTCCACCGGGAACATAAACCCCAACGCGCTCGATGGGGGTAACCCGCTGCTCCATGTGATTGCCGTATTTGTCCTTGCAGGCAAAGTTTTCTATTTTCTGTCGCTCGTGGTATGCCTTGAGGCGGGACAGGGAAAGTTTCAGCGCTTCCTGCAATTTTTCGGGCAAGCCTTCCCAGGCGGTTTTCAGATAACTTTTCGGAATAAAAAACTCTTTGGCCGAAGCGTACTTCACTTTGTCGAATTCCTCGACCATCTCGATGATCGCGGCATCGCCCCTCTTGCGAACCCGGTCGATGATTTTCTGCACATCCTTGTCCGTCTTGGGATCCTGCGCGCCGGCCGGGCTGCAAAAGCGCGCAATCTTCAGACGGTCCTTGGGGTATTGAAATACTTTCATCGCTCCGACACCTCTTGATCAATTTGTGAAATAAACGACCTTTTCTCTTGGGAAACGGTTCTGCTGCACCGCCGGGCTGCGCGGTTGTGAGACACTTTAACGAAAATCCCAAGCCCCCGCAAGTCAGTTTTTCGAGGGAAAAAGGCATTGCCCTTCGGACGGCAGAAGGCTAATAATGAAATGGCATAAGGGAAGCAAGGCCCGTGAGACCGGAGCCTTTATCATTTCATGAGGGATTGAACTGTCTTACATGAATTCAAACAAATCTTTGTATGAGGATCTGTGGGAAAAGGGATGGCTTGAAGAATTGGGAGATCCGGGGCCGAGTTATCGTTCCCGCATGCGGCTCCTGATGCGGCGCATCCGGAATCTTTCAGTGGAAACCGGGGCGCGCATTCTGGATATCGGCTGCGGTAATGGTAATCTGCTGATTCTTGCATCGTGCCTCATCCCCAAGCCCCGGCTCTTTGGTGTCGATATCTCCCAAAATGCCGTGGAAGTCGCCCGCAAGCGGCTGCCTGAGGGCCGTTTCGCCGAATGCGATCTGGCAAAGGAACCTATTCCCTTCGACGAAAAATTCGATCTGATCCTTTGCTCCGAGGTGCTGGAACATATTGGCGAACCGTCCCTTGTCCTGGAAAAGGTATACGCTATCCTGAAACCGGGCGCGTCTTTTGTGCTTTCGGTACCGGCGGGCAAGGACAAGTGGGGCCCCCATGACAAGGCGGTGGGCCACCTGCATCGCTTTGAGCGCGATGAAATGCGTGGTCTGCTGGAGGCGGCGGGGTTTCATGTTAAGCAATGTTCGACTTGGGGCTCCTGGCTTTACGACTGGTATTACCGCCTGCTTTTGAACAAGGTCAAGCCCGAGAAAACGCACCAAAAGAAGGGTTCCCTCACACGAATCGGCTTGCGCGCCTTTTATTATCTATTCTTTCTCGAAGACCTTCTGCCAGATCGGGGGAAGGGGCGTATGCTTTTTGCCGTTGCGCAAAAACCGTCCGATGATCCTGTGCCGGATGGGTTTTGATTTACCAACCGCTTTTTTCCCGGCCATTGGAGTGTACGACATGAATAGGGGGTGTTTTTGGCTATTGATGGATTTATGAACAAACAAAAATCCTGAATAGTTCAATAATAATCGCCGTTCTCTTTTGAGCGCCACCGGCGCGTCCTATAATAGGCCTGGGCTTTCAA
>CAYWYC010000165.1:0-6408 GCA_964462565.1 uncultured Candidatus Sumerlaeota bacterium
CGGGAAGATTTGTATTCCGGGGATTATTTTTCAAAAATGCATGATCTGAATTGAATTCACGGCCCGACGATCCGACGATTTATTCGTTCTTTCCATTGCTTTTTGTGTCTAGAAATCTTTAGAATTGAAGGACGATTATGTTCGGGAATTGATCCCTCTGGGTTCAGCCCGTCGGGAAGTAGCTTATATGAAGCAGAATATTATCCGGGTGTGTGTAGCACTGTTCTTTTTGTTTACAGGTTTGGGTGGATTTAATAATTGCTGGGGACGGGATGGTTTGTCTGGAACGCCGACTCCGATTCCACACATTGGCAAGGTTTTCATTTCCAGTTTCTCCGTGGAAGCCAATGCTCCTTTGCGCTTGCAGTTCCCTGTAAAAGCCGTTTACGACAATCCCTTTGATTCCGAAGACATCCGCATCGATGCTCATATCAGCCGAATTGGGGGAAGTCTGCGTTTCAGCGTGCCTGCCTTTTATTATCAGGACTACCGGGCCATCATCAATCCCTCCGGCCCCACATTTAAGGCCCATGGTGATGCCCAATGGCAGGTCCGTCTTTCCTTTCCCCAGACGGGAACTTACCAGATACACCTGGTCATTCGAGATCGTTACGGCGAAACCCGAACGACGCCATTTCAGGTGCAGGTTCATCCCGCGCGTGAAAAAAAATACCGGGAAGGAATGATCCGTGTCAGCGAGCGCAATCAGCGCTATTTCCAAACCGATAACGGCCTGAACTGGTTTGCCGTGGGCTTCAACGCCTGCTGGGGCGAGTTCTATGACCAAAAACGCGGAATCTTCGCATATCCCGAGTGGTTTGGCAAACTGGCACAAGCCGGCGGCAATTACTCCCGTATATGGCTCTCGCCAAACTGGGCGCAATGCTCCCTGAACACTTTGCAGAGCGGCTACGACAAAATCGACCTGCTCAACGCCTGGCGCATGGATTATGTTCTGCACCAGGCCGAAAAGCATAACATTCGCCTCATGTTGGCTATCGACAGTTATAACATCCTGCGCTCCGCGGAGAGCGGTGCTTACGGAATATGGGAAGAAAGCCCCTATGGCCGCATGAACGGAGGCCCGCTGGATAAGCCCATCGAATACTTTACCAACAAGCAGAGCCTGAAGGCCTACAAGAATCGCCTGCGCTACATTGTGGCGCGATATGGCTATAGCACCAGCGTCTTTGCCTGGGAATTCTGGAATGAAGTGGACCTGATTGACGAATTCGATGCCGAGATCATCAAGCGCTGGCACCGCGACATGGCTATCCATCTGCGGCGGATCGATCCCTGGGATCACCTGATCACTACCAGTTTTTCAAATCCCGCGAGTGAATCGAAGATTGACAGCCTGCCCCAACTGGATTTTGTCCAGACTCATCGATACCAGTATAACAACATCGTTCAAAACCTGGGTCAGGATCGCGACGCAAAAACCAAGGACCGCCTGCGGCCCCATTTTCACGGGGAGTTCAATATTTCCGTGGGCGATGGCTATGAAGTCGCCCGACAGGATCCCCTGGGCATCCACTTGCACAACGCCATTTTCGCCGCACCGGGCCAGATGCAGGCCGGTACGCCCATGAGCTGGTGGTGGGATTCTTATATCGAACCCAAGAAGCTCTACCCCATCTATTCCAGCTTCAGCAGTTGGATACGAAATTTCGACTTTGCATCACCCTCCAGCAAGCCCCTGGAGCACCACTGGCGCCTTTCTCCAAATCAGGAAACGATGGAATCATACTCCATCCCCCCGGAAGAAGTTCCCTATTATGAAGAAATGCCGGAATATTATGAGTATGGCTATGAGTACGAGTATGAGATGCCGCCCCTTGCGCCGGAGGTAAAGGCCCTGGGCATCCGGCAGGATTCCATGGCTCTGGTCTGGGCCTATAACGCCAACTATACCTGGCAAAACGTGGCGACGGGCCGCGAGTTCATCCGCGTGGAGAATCCGGAGCTGATCCTGGAGAAAATGACACCGGGCAAATGGGCTATCCAGATTATGGATCCGGACGAAGGGAAGATTATCGAGACCCTCAAGTTACAAACCGACGCGAACAGGGTACTGACCATCCCCCTGCCCAGTTTCACCTGGGACCTGGCCTTGCGTCTGTATCTGGTGGAATAATAGAGAATAATCGCGAATATTAAATGGCCGCGCACCTCTTTTTGACCGATTGAAACGAAGCGTTTGGGAAACCGGTGGCTCCTCACAAGCACCCCCGCGGCACACGCCCAAATCATCTTATGGCTGCTGCCTCTCGGCCCTGACCAAATTCGAAGCAGGACGTTGCGCGGGACCTGTGGATCAACACCCCGTGTTTCCGACTGACCTTCACATCAATGGCCGGGAAGAGGGATTCAGGCCTGCTGTAGCGGATTGCAGGTACAGGGCGCCGCTAAAGCCCCCCCTAGCGCGACCAAACACAAGTGTCCATCCATGGGGGCATATAATCACCCCCGGAACATTCTACCATAGTCATTTTTTCGGCTTCAGTCAAATGGTTTCAATCCTTTTTTCGCACGAGCCGGTCGTCTGGATTTCCTTCCCGGCAGAATGTAAATATTGTTTGCTTCCCCGGTTCATTGTGATAACCTGTCTGGTCTTGATTGCCTGGAAGGCATGAAGCAGTCCGAAGGAAATGGAAGGTCTCTGTTCCGCGACGGTTATTTCTTATGCGTGATCTGATCCGCAAACTCCTGCCCTATGTGCTGAAATACAAGTGGATGTATGTCCTTGGCTTTCTGGTAGTCATCGTGACAAATGCCCTGTATGTGCGTATTTCCGTGCGCATCGGTCGCTCCATCGACTATATCCTGGCCGAGGATATGCAGATGGCGGGTCTCTGGAAGCGTGTGGGCATTATCGCCGGGATGGCCCTGGTGGGTTTCGGCGCGCATTATCTACAGCGCATTTTTCTGATCGTCACCTCCCGCAAGATCGAGTTCGAGTTCCGCAACGATTTCTTTCAGCACCTCATGAGCCTGTCCCCCGCCTATTACGACCGCATGCGGACGGGTGACATTATCTCCCGCGCCACGGGCGACATGGATCAGATTCGCATGGCGCTCGGCCCCGGCATCATGTATCCCATGTCCACGCTGACGCTCGCGCCTATCGCCTTTTTCAGCATGATGCGGCTCAGCTGGCCCACGGCCCTCATCGCCCTGCTGCCCCTGATGACGATCCCCTTTCTGGTCTATTTTCTGGCGCGCGTCATGTATCTGCGCTCCTTGCGGATTCAGGAGCATTTCAGCGATTTTTCTGGACGCATCCAGGAAGCCATATCCGGCATTCGCGTGGTGAAGGCCTTCGTACAGGGCAAGCATGAACTTGAGGTTCTCGACAAGATGAGCCGCCAGAACGTGAACCTGAACCTGTCACTGGCTCGCATCCAGGCGCTTTTTCATCCCATCCTCATCGGTATCCTGATTCTTGGGACGATCCTGATCATCTGGGCCGGTGGGCGATACGTGACGCGCGATGAGGCGATGCTGGAGCAAGACATCAGGCTCATGACCATCGGCAACATGCTGACCTTTATCATTCTCTACCGCCAGCTCTACTTCCCCGTCATGGCCCTCGGCTGGGTGGTCAGCCTGTACCAGCGCGCGTCGGCATCCATGCACCGCATTCTCCTGATCTGGAACGAGAAGCCCGCCATTGTCGATACGCCCGAGATGAATCCCGAACTGAAAAGCGTGAAGGGCGAGATCGAATTTCGCGACCTGAGCTTTTCTTATCCCAAGTCCGGCGAGCAGGCGCTGAAGCATATCAATCTGAAGATACCGGCAGGGCAGACGCTCGGTATCGTCGGTCCCGTGGGATCGGGCAAATCGACCCTTTCCTACCTGGTGGCGCGGCTCTATGAACCGCCAAAGGGCAAACTCTTTATCGACGGTCACGAAATCCACGAGTACCCGCTGGAGGTTTTGCGCCGGGCCGTGGGTGTGGTTTTTCAGGAGACCTATCTCTTTTCCGACACCATTGCCGAAAACATCTGCTTTGGCCGCGCCGAGGCGGACAAGGAACTGGCTGTGCGGACGGCGGACGTGGCTTCCGTCAAGGAGGACATCGACGAACTGCCCAAGGGCTTCGATACGCTCCTGGGCGAACGCGGCGTGAATCTTTCCGGCGGCCAGAAGCAGCGCGTTTCCCTGGCGCGGGCCGTGGCGAGTAATCCACCCATCCTGGTGCTGGACGATGCCTTTGCCGCCGTGGATACGAACACGGAAGAACGCATCCTGGGCAGCCTGCGCGAGGTGATGCGCGAACGCACGACCATCCTGATCTCCCACCGCATTTCCACGGTAAAACTGGCCGACCACATTATTGTGCTGGACGACGGCGCGATTGCGGAAGAAGGCACACACGAGGACTTGGTCGAGTTGGGCGGTCTTTACGCGGAAATTCACCAGCGGCAGCTGCTCGAAGCCGCCATCGAGAAGGAGGACCGCTGATGCCTCCGGCTCATTCCAGCGCCATTACCCAATACGACGAGAAAGAACTGGGCAAGGTCTTTGACCTGCGACTCTTCGCGCGGCTGGCCCGATACCTGCGCCCCTACGCGCCCTTCGTGATTCTGGCGATTGTCATGGCGGTGTCCGCCGGTATTTTTCGCGTAGGCGCACCCCTTATTGCGCGCCATATCATCAATAACTTTATCCCCGCCGATACGCCCCCCGCCCAAAAAGGACTGATCAATTTCACGCTCCTCTATTTGGGCCTTCTTGTCGTTATGTCCGTCGTCAACTACTTCATGGCCTATACGACCGTCTGGGTCGGCCAGAGCGCCATGTTCGACCTGCGCCGCGACATCTTCGAAAAACTCCAGCGCCTGTCGCTCCGCTTCTTCGACCGCAATCCATCGGGACGCCTCCTGACGCGCGCCACGTCGGACGTGCAGGCGCTGAACGAACTGCTGTCCCAGGGCGTGGTTAATATCTTCAACGACCTGGTCCTGCTGATCGGTATCATCGTTGCCTGGATTGTCTTCGACTGGAAGCTGGCCCTCATGCTGATGCTGACGGGGCCCATGCTTGGAATCGCGGCATACAACTTTCGCATCAAGGCCCGCAGCGCCTATCGGGCCGTGCGTATGCGCCTGTCCGCCATGAACTCCTACCTCCAGGAAAACCTGGCCGGGGTGCGCACGGTGCAGTCCTTCCGGCGCGAAAAGAAGAGCCTCGAAAAATACAGCGGCCTCAATGCCCTCTACCGTGACGCCCAGATCGATACAGTCAAGGAATACGCCCGATTTTTCCCCATGGTGGAGCTGATCTCGACGATCGCCACGCTGATTCTTCTGGGCTATGGTGGTTGGCGCGTGTCGGTGAGCCTGGGCAACGGCGAGGTGCTCAAGGCGGGGGACTTTTATCTCTATATCCAGTACATCGGCTGGTTCTTCATGCCCATCCGCGACCTGGCCGAAAAGTATAACGTCTTTCAGGCCGCCATGGCTTCGTCCGAGCGCATCTTCCACCTGCTTGACGAAGACGAAGAAGTCGTGGACCAGCAGGATCCCATGATTGCCCCAAAACTCGAAAAGGGCATGGAACTGCGCGACGTATGGTTTGCCTACGACGCGCCCGACGCGCTCGAAAAAGGCTCTTGCGTGAAGGACGAGGACGATGCAGAAAATTCCGACGGGAAGAGTGATCTCGAATGGGTGCTCCGGGGCGTTTCGCTCAAGGTGCCCCGTGGCAAGACCATCGCCCTTGTCGGAGCAACGGGAGCCGGAAAGAGTACCGTCATCAACCTGCTGACCCGCCTCTACGATGTGCAGAAGGGCGAGGTGCTCTACGACGACGTCAACGTGAAGCGCTATTCCCAGGACAGTTTGCGACGCCGCATGGCCATCGTCCTGCAGGATGTATTCCTCTTCACCGGAACCATTGCCGACAACATCCGCCTGGGCGATACGAACATCTCCGACGAAGCCGTCGTGGCCGCCTCGCGCACGGTGAACGCCCACGATTTTATCATGCGCCTGCCCGGGGGCTACGACAACGAAGTGCTCGAACGCGGCGCCACCTTGTCCACCGGCCAGAAGCAGCTGCTCGCCTTTGCCCGCGCCATGGCCCACGATCCCGATATTCTCATCCTCGACGAAGCCACCGCCAACATCGACACCGAGACGGAAGCCCTCATCCAGGACGCCCTCGACAAACTCATGCAAAACCGCACCTGCATCGTCGTGGCCCACCGCCTCAGCACCATCCAGAAAGCCGACCGCATCGTCGTCTTCCACCACGGCCGCATCCACGAAGCCGGCACCCACCACCAACTCCTCCAAAGCGACGGCCTCTACCGCCGACTCTACGAACTCCAATACAAAGCCTGACCCCCCAAATCGCACTCGCACACGCAATCGCAACCGCAATCAATTTTGTTCAACC
>CAYWYC010000165.1:6508-10666 GCA_964462565.1 uncultured Candidatus Sumerlaeota bacterium
GCATTTCCCGGCCTTCTTGGCTGTTTATTTCGTGTGTTTCGTGTATTTCGTGGTTAAAAAACCGGCAGCCTTTGCCTTGCTCAGTCGGGCGAGGTGGAGGCTTCGCGTTCGCGGCGGCGGTGGGCGCGGTCTTCGCGGGCGATCATGATGCAGCTGGTGGCGACGAGGATGCTGGCGGGGTAGAAGAGATTGGCGGGGATTTCGCGAAAGAAAAACCAGGCGAGTATCCCCGCAAAGACGAACTGCAGGAGGTTGAGCACGCTGACCACCTGGCCGCGCAGGTGGCGCATGGATATGTTCAGGATAGAATGACCGATCACCGTCGGGATTATCCCCAGTCCCAGCACCAGTATGATTTCTCGCAGGGAGTATGCCTGAAAGGTCTCTCCCTTTTCGACAAAGAGCGAGACCGTGACGCAGAAAATGCCGCCGATGGCATAGACGGGCGCCACATAGAGCCAGACGCTGGGATAGTGGCGGTTTTTGCGGCTGAGGGCCAGATAGCCGCTGAAGAAAAGCATCGACAGAAAGCAGATCAGGTCACCCCTGAAGTACTCGCCGCTCAGGTTGAAATCCGCCGACGTAAGCAGCAGCATCCCGCTCAGGGCAATGGCCGTGGCCACGATTTCGGTGCGCGTGATCTTTTCATGGATCATGAAGAACATGTAGAAGGGCATCACGATCGGCACAAGGTTCACGATGAGGTTGCTGTTGGCTGCCGGGGTCAGGCGCGCGCCGATGATCCACGTGATGAAGTGAATCCCCAGCAGAAAACCCGGCAGCAGCGTCCCCTTCAGGTGGGCGCGCGTATAGGCCTTGCCATGTTTGCGCACCTGATAAAGGAAGATCGGTGACAGTGCGACCGCCGCCACCAATTGGCGAAATCCCGCCAGCGCCACGGGCGGCACTTCGCTGGCCTTGATCATAATAACCGCCGTCGAGCAACACAGAATGCCAAAGAGCAGCAGAAAAAAATAACGCAACAAAAGACCGTCCCCCGTCCTATCCAAAGCGCCCGTATTCCAGCGCCAGTTTATGGGTTCGGTCGGCCAGTCCGCTGATCGACGTTTCCCCCAGGTTCAGAAGCTGCGAAGCATAGCAGTTTCTCAGCGGTTCCGTCCAGTGTTTTGGTATGGCATCGTATCCGGTCAACACCCCGGCAACCGATCCCGCCGTGGCGCCGGTGCAATCGGTGTCGCGTCCGCCCTCGACGGTGATTCCGATGGTCCGCGAAAAATCGCCCCCGCCTTTCAGCAGGCCCGTGATGACGAGAGCGCTGTTGATCAGGCAATGGTTAAAGCGCTTGCCTTCGGGGATCAGCGGCGTCAGGCTGTAGCGCTCGTAGAGCTTTTCATATATCGCATAGACATCGTCGGTGTTTCCGCATACCTCCATCGTCCCTTCCACCATCTCGTAGAAGCGGGACCGGGCCGGGACATAATCCAGCGCATCGATCAGGATGCCCCTGGCGTCAAAACCTTCACTCCTTTCCTCCCGACAAAAGGCCAGCGACAGAACCACCGACCAGAAGACCGCCGCGTAAATCCCGTTGCGCGTCTGTGTGCTTATTCCGTCCCGCAGGGCCATTTCCGCCGCCTGGGTCGGATTCCCCGGACTCGCCCAGCCCCACATATCGCACCGGATCATGGCCCCCAGCGATTGACGTGTGGGATTTCCAAAGAGGGCTGTTTCCGGAGAATCCAGCCCGAACTTGGCCGTGAGGACGCCGTTTTTGCCCGAGGACCAGAGGCACTTGTCCGGCGTCATGTCGCCGATCAGCAGGAGATGCTCGCGGGCGGTGAAATCGATGCCGTACTGTTCCAGACACATGAGCGCGGTGATGGCGTAGTCGATATCGTCGTCGCCGATGGCATGATCAATACGGCCCCGCGTGATTTCCAGCGAATGCGGCATACGTCCCCGGGGCCAGCTTCCGCCGACTTCGGGAAAATGCTTCGGGTCCCACGCCGGCATATAATCGTCCAGGGGATGCCCGCCCAATGCCTCAAGCAGGTCGCGCACCTGCATCCAGTCGATCTGCATTTCGATGGGCTTGCCCAGCATGCATCCAGCGACGCGCCCGAACCAGCCGCCGCGAATCTTATCCAGCAGCATCGCCTCCGTCCCGCCAAAGGCCTCGCCTTCGTCCACGGCCGGCCATCCGGCGCGAATGGCGTCGGCGCTTTCCGGTTCGTCATAAGGGAAGTCCGCCGGGCTCGGGCGGGTCCACAAGTCCTGCTGAAAAGCCGCCAGCCCGTCCATCGATTCCCCCGCCAGAACCCCATCCAGTTCCGCGCGGAGTTCCTCCGGGTCAAAGCCGCATTCCGTCATGTTTTCAATATCCCGCAGCACCGCCTGCTTCATGCATTCATAAAGACCATATTCCATTTTCTTGTCTCCCTTTGGGGAAAACCCTGGAGTTTTTGCCTTCAGACAGAAGCGAAGGCGAGCATTCGTGATAAGCAGTTCCATTAAACGGGATTTGTACTTACACCACAATAGAAATGTCCCTTGAAAGAGAATGGGCTTTCTGCCAGAATCTCTTGACTTGAAAGGGATTGAATATGACCGATGGGATCACACAAGCGGCTCAGATTCTCCTCTGCGGCGTGGGGCCTTTGCCCTTTGGCGATACGGATAAACTTTACGCGCCGGGTCTGCGGGTGCTGAGCTTTGCGCGGGCCTTGCTGGATGCGGATTGTGGGCTCGATATTCTGGAGGTGGACTTTGGCCGGGCGAAGGAGGGCGGCCTGGCGCGAATGCACCGGGTCTGGCTGGATGATGATCCCGACGCACCCGATGACGGTGGGACCTATGCGGGAATTTGCGCGCAAAGCCGCGACATGGCTTCAGGCCATCCGGTGGAACTGGTGCACCAGGCGCTTGAGGCGAATCCCTATCGGGCCATAGTGTCGACGACGGATGTGATGAATGATGCCTGCGCGCGGGCTTGCGATAAGTTGCCGCTGTGGTGTGACTTCAACGGCTGGCCCATGGCGGAGCGTCAGGCGATGGCGGCGGTTTATGATTCCGATGGCGGCTTGGCCGACCAATGGGATTATGTATTGGCAACACTGCTGCGGGGCGATCAGTTTTCCACCTGTTCCTCGCGACAGCGTCCGACGCTCCTGGGTGAGCTGGCCGCATGTGGCCGGCTGAACAAGCATACCAATGCCGTCGAACTGGTTCATCCTATGCACCCGGCGGTGATCCATGAAAAGTTTGAGGCTAAGAGTCGCGCCTTTCGCGGAACGGAGACGCCTGACGATGCCTTTGTGGTGCTGTGGACGGGGGGATACAACACCTGGGCCGATGTGGATACGCTGGCCGACGCCCTGCTGCTGGCCATGGAAGAAGCGCCGGACATGCATTATCTTTCAACAGGCGGAGCCATCGCGGGGCATGACGACCGCAGCTTTGAGCGATTCCAGAAACGCGTCGCCCAATCCCGCTTTGCCGATCGCTTTCACTTTGTGGGATGGGTGCCCACGGCGGAGGTGCCGAACTACTATCTCGAAGCCGACGTGGCGGTCAACTGCGACCGCATGAACCTGGACAGTGAGACAGGATGCCGCAACCGGATTATGGACTGGGTGGCGGCGGAATTGCCCGTGGTGAGCACGGAGGTATGCGAGCTGGTGGTGGAGTTGAAGGCCTTCGGGCTGATCGATGCCTGTGTGCCGGACAGCGTGGGCGCGCTTTCGCAACAGCTGCTCGAAGTCTATCATCGCTCTCCCGAGGAACGCAGGATCAAGGCAAGACAGGCGCGGGAATATCTGTTGCGCTCCTTTGACCGGCGTGTGCGCTATGCGGCCCTGTGCGAATGGGCCAAACATCCGCGGCGCGCTCCCGATTTTCAAAAACCGGCGAACCCAATCCCCGGCATCCCTTTCGACACGCCCGACAACCCACTGGCCCTCCGCCGCGCGCTGGAATGGCGCAGCGTCTTTCATCCGGAATTCAAGGAAGCAGAACCGGCGGGGCTTTGGGAACGCTTGAAGAGAAGACTAAAGGGATGAGTCGGAGAGGCACAAGCCCTTCCGTTTTCGCACTCGCAATCGCAATCGAATCTTTTCCTCGAACCAGCCAAGGGGGACGCCACTTACGTGGCTGACTACGAACCTGCGCATCCCATCCCCTATAGCGAATCTCGAAAGT
>CAYWYC010000166.1:0-10518 GCA_964462565.1 uncultured Candidatus Sumerlaeota bacterium
CGGAGATTTGCAATTCCGAGGAAGGCGCGCAAAAACGAGCAAGCGACAAAATGCACGCCATCGTGGACCACGGGATCTCTTCCCGGCCCCGTTTCATTGCATCGTCGAAAAAACAATCCAAGCCCAGCCGACGCCAAAGCGCAAGCCCCAGATACACCTCTCCGAAACGCCGCAAACGCTCCACGCTCATGCCTTTGATATCGACCGTCGCCCACTCGGGCGGATCCGGTTCGGGACAGCCCAGGAAATCCTGCTGGCGCGGCTTGCTATCGAGAATACGACCGATCTCTTCCCAGCCAACGCGCGCCTTTTCCTCCAGAGCAGGCAGTTTCCCGATCGTCGCAACCGTCCGCTGACGTGGCCCACACTCCGTCCGCACCGACTCCACAAGCGACCAGTACTCGTAAGTCTCCCCATTCTTCCTGCGCCGGTTGCGTCTGAGAAACATGAGAAACCACTCCTCTCTTCCATGCGAATCTTCCCAAAGAAAAACCCAGAAAACAAGAGGGTGGTCGCCACTACATTGCCATTTTCAAAAAAGCCTCCAAAGATATCAATATTCTACACCGACAAATCCCGGAAAAATAAGGGAAAAAAGATCAAAACTGCGGAAGATGGGCTAAGGGTGAAATAGCCTTCAAAAAGGGCGTATTCCATGCTTTCGTGTACCACCGTTCCCGCAGTCTCTCTAAATTCGGCTGTCCAAGAATAATACTTTGGACAGTAGTGAAGCCGGATAGACCCTTATGCTTTGCCTTACATTCTGGTGAATCCACCGTCGATTGCAATATTTTGGCCTACGATGTAGGTGTTTTCCGGTCCGGCAAGCCACAGCACAAACTTGACAAGTTCGGGGATATTTCCAAGGCGTTTCATGGGTATGGATTCGGCGAGTCGGGCGCGGTCGGCTTCGTCATGGAGTTTCATGGTCATGTCGGTGAGGAAGAAGCCCGGCGCCACGCAATTCATCACCACTCCATAAGGCGCGAGGTCGATGGCCATGGAAACGGTCATGCCGTCGAGGCCAAACTTGGAAGCGGTGTAGGAGGCGTTGCCCTGGCGGCCCACTTTGCCCAGGATGGAACTGATATTCACAATGCGACCCCAGCCTTTTGCCTTCATCCCGGGCGCTACGGCCCGGCAGAGCTTCATCGGAGCATGGAGGTTGACAAGTTGAACCCGGCGAAAGACCTCGGGATCCAATTCCGTCGTATCGGCAAAGATATTCATGCCGGCATTGTTGATGAGCACGTCGAAATTCTGTTGAGCCGCCCATTCAGCAAAATCGCTTGTGGCTTCTTCGTCTGTAAAATCAATCGCCCGGTATTCCACTCCCTCGACCGTATTGCCGCCCGGCTTCGTACCGGTAATGGTCACGGAAGCCCCCTGGTCTCGCAATCCCTCGGCAAAGCCCCGCCCAAAGCTGCGAGTGCCTCCCGTCACCAACGCTTTATTGCCTGAAAATAGTGTGTCTGTCATTCTTGGATGCTTCCTTTCTTTCAGATTATGAATCATAATTCACTGAATTTGGAGATATTGACCTTAATCCCCTGGTCATTTTTCGCCAACACCAATACGGTTTCGTTGTGTTCAGATCTTCTTGCAACTCTTTTTCTCATGCTGGCTTGCAAGTACCTGATGCCGTCTTATAAAAAGTTCTGGTCCGCGCATCGTCCGGTACGATTTGTCCATTGATCCAACGCATCGCCACGAGTCTCGGCCCCAGAGTGCGCTTGCCGCTCAGCCCATTCTTGTGCAACATCTCCGGATGGCCGGGGGGATGAAATACGCAGGCCCACCATTCGCCGCCGCGAACCTGAAAGGGACAGCCGTGTCCACCGTTGACAAGCGCGGAGTAGCGTTTGCCGTAGGGACCGTGGATGCTCTCGGCGCTGGCAACCACAAACTGATAACCGCACGGGATGCGCCTGTCTCCGTGGCCGGCATGTCGCAGGCTGTAATGCCCTTCCGGCTGACGGTGGGCGCTGATGGAGAAACCCAGGTGGTAGCGTCCCTCATGTTTGAAAAGACACGCTCCCTCTTTGACCGGTTCAATATCAAAGTGGCTCTGCCAGGGCCGGTCAACTTCCAGCAAGCCATCCAGTCGATTATTGAGCCGGGCGAGATTCCCGTCCTGCCAGACAACGATGAGCGATCCGTCATCGTCCTCGAACAGACACGGATCGATGTAATGCATCAAAGGCGTATCGGTGGTGACCCGATAGGGTCCGATGGCCGCGCCTGTGGTGCTTTCGAGAAGGAAACAGCCACCGAAGAGATCGCCGATCCATCGTTCAGCCGTGAGCCCCATGTTAAAGTTCATGCAGCCGACCACGTAGAAGTTGTCCCGCGAGGGCGAGTAATGGATTTTGGGCGCCCACAAAGCACGGCGAACCGGTACATCCACGGGCACAGACAATGCAGCATATTCTTGCGGGCTGTAGCAGCGGCCGCCATCGGGCCAATGAACCCGATAATCCCGCAGCCAGGCCGGACCCATATCGAGCGACCAAACCACTCCAAGAGGCTGCCAATCGTACAGGTTCTCCGAGCGCCAGATGCGCAGTCCATCACTGATGACCGCGCCACCCGGTGGCGGCTGATTATCCGGGCGGCTGGTGCCAGTCATATAATAGGCATCGCGACCAACGGTGATCTGGGTATCACGCAGCCAGGTATCACAAATACGCTCGCAGCAATCCGGAATAAGCCGATCCATTTCCTCGGTGCTGAGCTCGCCGTAGATCATATTTATTGTCCCTTCCAGTCGCGAAAGATTTTCATGATGACCCCACATAGACCCATGCCGACCGAACTTGTTCTTGTTCCCCTGCCAGGTGATTTCTTTTAGCCGTCAAGATCGCACCATTATTGTTCAATATGCATTCGTTGCATCCATCTTCCATCGAACGATGTCGGAGATTCGAACATCCACGTCGCGAGAAAATATCCGTGTCTGGTGGCTGTCGGCGCGCATCGGATAGACCCGCTGGACGGTGGCGATATGGCCGTTGACGAACACCTCGATAATCGAGCGGTCCACATAGACCGTCAGTTGCAGAGGCTGTCTGGTCGGCAGCGCGTAAGGGATCCGCTGAACCAGCTGGCCGGGCCGCAGTCTTTGATGATAGGGAAGATAGACGATGGATTCATCGCCACTCGACTTATTATAATCAATGACTATTTCTTGCGCGGCGGAATCATACAGGAGGGTGGTCTCCTCCTCGCCGTCGGGTGAGCAGAGCACCTTCAGCCCGAAGACACCGCCATTCGCAGGTCGAAAGGTCACCTGAAGTTCCATGCAGTCCAAGTCGCAATCCTGCAGAGTGATTTCCGCACCGGCTGAAAGCGATTGGTCAGGGATGCGCCGTTGGTCGTATCTCAGGGAGCGCAATTCCTCTGCGGGCGCGATAAGCAGACCACGCTCGCTATCCGGGATGAAATGCCACGGAAGGGTCATTACATTGCACCAGCAATAACGGCGGCTGTGCGTCGCTTCTCCGACCGTGCCCCAATAAAGCCGACGGCCTTTTTCGTCCTCCAGTGTCTCGGGGCCGAAATGCATGCTGCCGAGCCAACTCAGTTGTCCGAAGCGCTCGGGGACGAAATGTTCGTCTTCATATCGGCCGATGTAGTACTGGCTCTTGGGGTAAGGTTTGTGGCTATGCATGACGAGCATGTGCCTGTCGCCGAACGGGAAGAAGTCGGAGCAGGCGCAGTCGTCCTCAATCGTCGTCCAGCGTCGGTCGGATTTGTAGAATGGCCCGACATATTCCCAGTGACGCAAGTCTTTGGACTGGAACAGGCTCGTGCAGTCGCCCTCGTATCCGGGGCGAAAATTCTTGCTGCCGATGAGCGCGTAATAGGTTTCACCCTCCTTCCAGCCGCTGGGATCGAAGATCATACATTCCGGGTAGCGCGCGCCCTCGGGCGCCACCTGGCAATCCTGCTGGGTGCGCTCGTGGGCAATGGGGATGACCGGATTCTCGGGAAGCCCGACCCAGCGGTCGAGATTGTCGTCGTGGCATTGGTAGATGCAAATGCCCTTGCGAGGCATGTTGACGATAATCGTCGGCACCTCGGTGCCACGAATAACCCCGCCGCTGTTGAAGTAATCCCCGTGTGTTCCCGGAAACGGTTCGCGCAGGGAAGCCGGATGAAAACACCAATGCAGGAGGTCGCGACTGGAGATGTGCTGCCAACTCGAAAAGGGAATCTTGTCGGGCCCGTTGCCTATCTTCTGGAGGTAACCGAGATGATAACGCCCCTGGTGAAACATCAACCCATTCAGGTCGTTCCAACCGCCGAAGGGCGCCACCCAGTGGTAGCGCGGTCGGAATTTGTCAGCCACGAGCCGCTCGCGCAAATCGAAGCAGGCCATCTTGAAATCGTCAGTCACGTCGCCCGTCGCCCCGTCGTGAATGCGAATGGAATCATTCATTGTTCAGCCCTTTCCTGCTGGTACTCATATTCCCACTTCGGCATGATAAGGACATCGTCGCCGGTGTCCTCGACATGGAGTTCGTGCACCCAGGGAGCCATGCCCATGTGGTATTGTACATGCTGCCACTTGCCTTCCTTGTCCTTGAAGACCCCGACGTGACCGCCGTAGGGCATCGAGACACGCCCGCGCGAGTAAGGGCCGACGATGTCGCCTTCGGACACCCAGTATTGGTAGTCGTAGCCGCCGATGCAGTTGGTGGTGAAGGCGATGTATTTGCCGCCGACCTTGATCAGGGAGATGCCGATGTCGTAGTCCATGTTGAGGCCCTCCTTCTGCATCAGCACGCCGCGGAAACCGCGCTCATCGTGAAGGCGTGCAGCCCATTCCTCGTCGTAGGCGGTCATATCGTCATTGAATTTGCAGATTCTATTCACTCCATCGAGCATATAGACTGAGCCGTCGTCGTCTTCGAAGAGATGGGGGCTCGAATAGGTAATCCACGTGTGAATTTCGTACGGCCCCTCGGCCTTGCCGGTCGTGCTGCGCCAGAGCGGACAACCCTTGATGCCGGCCTGGTCTTGCGCAGATTTCCAGCTAGCGCCAAAATCCTTGGATACGCTGGTCTGACCGACGACCCAGAACGTGCCCTTGACGTAATGAATTTCGGCGTTCCACATGGTGCCAAGTTTGGTCTTGCGCCGGTCTGTGAAATCGAGTATTGAGGGATCGTCAGCGGCGAGTTCCCGGATAATCGGGATATCCGCCCAGGTGACCGGCGTGAACTCCTGCCAGTTGTCCGGTTTGACCGAACGCGGTTCGAGGGTGGGCGATTTCCAGACGCCGATGCCGTGCTTGCGGAACTGGTCGCCGAACATCGAGCCGGTGAGATAGTAGTTCCCGTCGGGAGCGTTGAGGATCATCAGGTCGTTAATGATGGCGTCCTCAATCATGGGCGGCTTCGTCCTCCACGGGCCGCGGGTGGTCTGGACAGTTGGATTGAAACGCACAGGGCGTAGACGCTTTCCATCGAAGGACATGGGCAGAATGGCCGGGCGGTCGCGGAACAGCGCCTTGTCATCGGCGCCGTAGAAAGTGGCATACCACTTACCGGCGCCATCGTCGAACACCGTGCTCTGCCCGCCGTGCATCGCCAACAGTTCCATGCCTTTCAAACCATCCTCGCCATACGGACCGAAGAGTGACTCGGAACCGAAGATCAGGGTGTTTCTCGTGTAGCCGCCCAGGCGACAATCGCCGGACCCGACGAGCAGAAAGTACCGCCTCTTGTCGCTCTCCGTCTTGAAAAGACTCACTGATTCCGGATAGTGGAGCTTGGGCATTCTTGATGCTGAAGTATCCTTTCGATCAAAGGTCAATTGGCGCGGCGGTTCCGCCAGGCCGCTCAAATCCTCCTTCATCCGGGCAATGCGCCCAGGCCCCCAGACCCAGTATAGGGCACCATCAAAATCCTCGAATATCGACGGATTACCCTCGCCGCCGGTGATCCGGCCGAGGTCTTCATAAGGTCCTTCGGGCTTGTCGGTTAGGCTTTTCAGCAAACCCGTGCCGTTGCCGTTCATCGAGTAGGCGATCCACCAGTTCCCCTTGAGGAAATGGATCTCGGGAGCAATCATGCCGCGCACGAGCGGTCCTTCCGGGTTCTCCGGGTTCAGGTTGCGCTGCTTCTGCCAGTCGCCACCCTGCTTTTCGATGCTCCAGACCTGCCCGACCGGCTTCCATTCCTTCAGGTCGGATGATTTCCACAGGAAAACGCCGTCGTTGTTCTGGAAATCCTTCCCTTTGTCGCCATCGGAAACGGTGCCGGTCATGTAAAAGATGCCGTCCATGCCGCGAGTGACATAGGTATGCCGCATGGGAATATCGAGCACGGGTTTGAGATCGACCCGGTTGTCGAGCACGTTCGCGTGCGGACGATAATTCTCGGGGCGTTCGGCAGGTTTCAATTCTGCGGCATGGGCGCATACACCGATCAGAATGCTCAGGCCGACAAAGATGCTTTTCATTTGGATGCTCATAATGGGCCTCTCCTTATGTTGCTGGATTATTTGTCAAAGGCACGAACGACGGGGTTTGCGTCGCCACCGTCGTAAATGATTTGCCGGGTGCCATCGGTATCGCGGAAAGCCGCCGTTTGCCGGGTGTTTGGGACGAGCAATCGGGGCTTGGAATGGGGACCGAGCAGCGATTTCGAGGTGCACACCACCGTGTCGAAATGGGCCTTGCCGTCGCGCAGGTTCCAGGCCGAATAAAGAAAATGGTAGGTGTCGCCCTGCTTGAAGACAAAAGCGCCTCGCTCGCCATGCTGGTTGTTCAACGGCATGGTTTGGGGATAGCCCTTGATGGCCATCTGCAGGGACTTCGGCTCCTCGGCGATGTCGCTCATGTCGTCTTTCATCGGCGCGATGTAGCCGCCGCCCCAGACCAGATAGACCTTGCCGCCTGTCGCGACGGAGCCATCGGGCGAAGATGGATCGCTGTCCTCGAAGAGCGAACCATCGCCGCCGAGAAAGCGGTTGCTCATCCGCCCGACTTCTTCGTAGGGGCCTTCCGGCTTGCCGCTCGAACTCTTGAGCAAGCCGATATCCTGGTCGTTGAGGGCGAAGACGATCCACCACGCACCCTTGACGAAATGCAACTCCGGCGCAGTCACCCCACGCGACCAGGCTTTGTCGGGCTCGCCGGGCACGGCGCGCAGATGCGCCTGCCAGCCGCTTTTCTTCGCGTCACGACCACCGGTCTTGGACAGGTCCCAGACCAGCCCGACATCCTCCCAGTTCTTCAGGTCCTTCGACTTCCACAGCCGAACGCCGTCGTTGTTCTGGAAATCGCTGAACTTTGGATCAAGCGAATTGATCTTGGTCGTCCCCGTCAGGTAATAGGTGCCGTCGTCGGCTTTTACAATGAAAGGGTCCTTCAGTTGAATGTCCTGGAGTTTCAGCGGCGAAGGCGCGAGCTGCGCCTCTGGTTGGTCTTGAGCCAAAGCAAGAGCCGCAAAAGCCAGAAGCAGGACAATATGCAAATATAAATGTTTCATCCGGTTATCTCCTTTTCGATAGAATTATTGACCTACATAGGACGTGATACCATTGGCGGCATCGCTTGGATGCAGACCAAATCGCGGCGAAGGCTGCCATTGGACCGATTTGGCCCACGCCTTCCATGTCTCGATCATCTCTTTCATCTTATCCGGATATTCCTTCGAAACGTCGGGAGTTTCCACTCGGTTGGGTTCAATCTTGTAGAGATACCAACCGTCCAGCGTCCCGTCGTAATACCCCTTTACCGCAGGATGGCGATTATCGGCCATGATTGCTTTCCAATTACCTTTCCAAACACCTCGCTGGCCATCATGATCCCAACACCAGGTGCGCTGGGGATCTGCATGTTCCGAATCTTGAATGGCGTTAAGGATGGAGCGCCCCTGCATGGGGTGAATTTTCTGACCGAGACGCTCTTGGGGGTATTCTGCACCAGCCAGTTCGACAAAAGTGGCCATGTAGTCTTCAAGCATCACCTGCTGGTGGTGATTGATTTTGCCACCGGGCACAACACCCGGCCACCAGACCATCAAGGGGGTAGCCGCTCCGCCTTCGTAGTAGGTGAGTTTATATCCCATGAAAGGCATATTGCACATATTCCCGCGCGGCGCACCGCCAATTACATTATCCGCACCATTGTCGCTAAAAAAGATGAACAGGGTATTGTCGCCCCGACCAGTATCCTTGACCGTCTCAATCAAGCGGCCAATCTGCTCGTCCATTTCTGTAATACTCGCGTAGTAGGTTTCGCATCCTTTGGTGAATTTGCTGGCTTCTGGTGTTCCGGGTTCAAATGCGGGAATGCCATGTTCTCGAGGTGGTAGTGGATAATCTTCTGCGATAATCTTTTTCTGTTTCATATTATTATGAATGCGTTCACGCAAAACGTCCCATCCTTCGTCAAATCGTCCTTTGTATCGCTCTACATATTCTGGCTGGGGGGCAAGCGGCCAGTGAGGAGCCGTGTAAGCCGCATAGAGAAAAAAGGGTTTATCTTCCGGCGTTGAGTGGATATACTCGATAGCCTTGTCTGTCCAGGTTGTCGTGTTGTAATAATCTTCGGGAACTTCGTCCCAAGGCAATTCACGCCCATCCTCTATGATGCGCGGAGCGAAACCTTTGCCATCATTGGCTTTTTTTCTCTCCACCGCCTCCAGGAGTTTCTCCTTGTTCACGGGCGCCGCTCCGGCCCAGATGCCATAGAACCGATCAAAACCACGGCCCGTCGGTGTTGAGACCAGTTCCGTCGCCTGTTCGACTCTCTTTTCGCTACCCAGGTGCCATTTCCCGATCATGTAGTTGGCGTAGCCAGCCTCCTTCAACACCTCCGGGATGGTCACGCATTGCCCACTCAAAGTGTTCCAGCCGGGTAGTTGTGGATTCAGTCCGGTCATCAGCGACGCTCGCGTCGGCATGCATCTCGCATTGGAATATGCCCGGGTAAACCGCATTCCTTCTGACGCAAGTTTATCCAGCACGGGCGTGTCGGAAATACCACCACTGTAGCCAAAATCGGCAAATCCTGCGTCATCGCACATAACCAAAATAATGTTGGGCTTTGAGCCTGGAATATCCCGCGGCTGTGCCCCAGCCATGTTCGGTCCCAAGACCAATCCCGCCATGGATATGCCCATAGCCCCTAAAAAACTTCGTCTGTCCATTTCATATTTCGTAAGCATTTCTGTCTCCTGTCCAAAGGCGATTCAATAATTGGTTCGTTCGATCACTTCTTTCTGCTCTTCTTCGGGCAGGCCCACGAACCAGTCGCTGAAGCCGTGGATGCGGACGAGCAGGTCGGCGTGGCGTTCGGGGTTTTTCTTCGCGTCTTCCAGCGTTGCCCGGTCGGTAAAGGTGGGTCCCAGGATAGAGCCTCCCCTTGAGAAGTAAGTATCGATCAAGGCGCGCAAGGCCTTGGGTGGAATATCGCTCATGAGCATGACGTTGAGCCCGCCTGAGGTTGCGCGGTCAAAGGGCAAGCGCCAGAGGCTGTTGAAGAGGGCGGTGATGCCTTTCTCCGTGCGGCCATAGGTGGGTGACTGGTTTTCGCTCAGGGGCTCTCCGGCCAGGCGTCCATCGGGAGTTGCGCCGCAGTTGGCCCCGGCGGAGCGATGATTGAGCAGCGAGTAGAAGGAAGGCAAAACGTGATGGCCTTGCGGCGGTTTGAGTTCCTCGATGGCGCTGACCATGATTTTTGCAAGACGTTCCGCCAGGTCGTCGGCCTCGGGATCGTCATTGCCAAAGGCGGGGAGCTTGCGGATTTGTCGGCGCAAGGGCTCGTGGTCGGCGTAGTTGTTTTGCAGGATTTCTTTGAATTCGCCCAGGCTCATCTTCCCCGAACAGATGAGTTTTTCGAGCGCCACAAAGCTATCCACCAGCGTGGCAAAGCCGACGAGATGAAAGGCATGGATCACATAGCGCGCGCCACCCTGGCAAAGGTTCAGGCCGCGGTCCACGCAATCGCGGATGAGGAGCGATTCCAGATGAAAGTGAATGCCGCCTTCATTGGTGAAGCCCGTGTCCCAGTAGGGCTCGGTGCGCTTCAGTTCCTTCGCAAAACGTTGGGCCAGGGTCTTTCGGAAGTTTTCGGCGAAGCGATCGATCAATGCGTCTATCGAATCAAGGTGCTCCATCTCCTCAAGCGTCTCCATCAAGACAAAAATAGGCGGGAAGAAGGCTTCGTGATTGCCGTTGCATGGCCCGGCGTCGATTCGTGAGCAGCCGCTTCCGGCATAGTTATGGGCGTCGGCGGGATTGATCCCGATGCGGATCAGGCCGTTGGGAATGAGCCGGTCATTGCAGAATTGAATCTGCCCCTGCATTTTTGAAGCGGCCCTTGTTGCCAGGTCCTTGAGGGGACTATCCACGCCGGGATGCCAGCGCACGTTGAGCACGGGTTCGCGCATGTGAACGGCCATGGCGGCTTCGAGAATCAGCGCAGAAAGGTCGTTGGACTTGTCCTTGCCTTCCGCGTCCACGCCGCCGAGAAAGAGATACTGCTTGGAGGACTGGGGCGGT
>CAYWYC010000167.1:0-10480 GCA_964462565.1 uncultured Candidatus Sumerlaeota bacterium
ATCCGCGCTATCCGCGGTTGATCTTCAAGGAACCGCGGATGACGCCGATGCCGCTGATAAGGAACAGAATTCGATTGCGAGTGCGATTTTTTGACCACAAAAGGCGCGAAAATAAAAAGACCGGATGGATCGCAATATATCACAGGCCTTTGGCCTCATGCCGTCAATTCCGATGGTTCGGGCCTTATGAGGGTTTTATCTGAAGCCCACTTTTATGCCGTGCGCCCATTTTAGCACCAGTGATTTACGCCGAGAAAAGCATGCAGACGGGGGCGGGGAATGGTGCTTCATCCACGGCTTCGATGAGTCCGCTCGTTTTGTCGCGCTGAAAGATGACGACCTTGTCGGAGCTCTGGTTGGCGACAAGTAGAAAATTGCCGGTGGGATCGATGATGAAATCGCGGGGGTTTTCGCCGCCGGATTTCACGAAATCCAGCAGGTCCAGATAGCCCGTTGCGGGATCGACGCGATATATGGTGATCGAATCGTGGCCGCGATTGGAGGCGTAGAGAAAGAGGCCGTCGGGCGACACATGAATATCGGCGCAGGCGCTGCCGTCAGTGTAATCACCCGGCAAGGTGGGAATCCGCCACAAGTCCTTGAGGGCGCCCGTATCGGGATCAAAGGCATAGGCAAATACCGAATTACCGATTTCGTTTACCAGATAGACGAAACGATTGTTCGGATGAAAGGCCATGTGGCGCGGACCGGTCAGGGCTGGAGCGGGATAGGCCGTATGTTCGGTCTCGACCAATATGCCCTTGTCCCAGTCCACTTCGTAGGCATAAACCTTATCCACGCCCAAGTCCGCCACCAGGGCAAAACGGTCGCGCGCGTCCAGATTGATCGAGTGGGGATGCGACGCGGTCTGGCGTTCGGGATGGCTGCTCTGTCCGGGATGCTGAATGACGCAGGAGGCCGGGTCGATTTTGCCCAGCCCGTCGAGGGGCAGCATGCTGACAAAGCCGCGACTGGTGCGCGGACCAATGCCGCGAAAATTCGCGACAAAAGCATAGCGCTCGCGACCATCGACCGTGACAAAACAGGGCGTTGTTCCGGCGGTGGATTGTTTCCCGGCATGGCGCAGTTGGCCGTTTGCGCTGTTCATGCGCAGGCAGTGGATCATGCCGCTGGGCGATGTTTCGGCGGATCCTTCGTCGTTCACGGCATAGAGGTTTTTGCTTTCCGGCGCCTGAGTCAGGTACAGGGCGTTCGGGATTTCGTCACAGACCGTCACACGCTCAAGCGCGCCCGATTCCGAATCGAAGCGGCACGTAAAAATACCGCCTTCGTCATTTGGCCGGGCCGCGCTGATAAATAGAATCTGGCTGCTGTCATTCATAGGCGTCATGCTTGTCCCTTTTTTCAGAAGGTGAAAATGATTTTCCAGGCTTCGCGTTTGCCGATCATGTCCACGGCCTTTGCCGCGTCGTCGGCGGGCATCACGTGGCTGTAAAAATCCTTCGGGTCCACCTTGCCGTCCAGGATCAGCTGCACGATCTCGTCGTGATAATCATGCTCGCGATAAGGAAAATTCAGAATGTGGACCGATGTGTGGTTCTTCAGGTCGAGCAGCGATATTTGCGAATCCTTCTGCTTGAGCACGCCATACACGCCGACCTTGCCGCCGGGCTTGAGCATCTTCGATCCTTGCAAAATAATCGACGTCAGGCCCACCGCATCGATTACCAGGTCGAACTGGCGGTCGCCCACGGCATCGGCCACATCGGTCTCGTGGCTGTTGATAACCATGTCGGCGGGGCCCTTCTGCTTGATGATTTCCAGACGGTCCGCATGGTGTCCCACGCACCCGACCCAACCGGCTCCGCGCATTTTGAGAAACTTGGTCAGGCCCAGGCCCACGGGGCCGTCGCCAAAGATGAGCACGTCCATGCCCTGGTGAAATCCAAAATTGGGAATGGCGCTGTAGTTTTCCTTGAGACAGAGAATGACGCCGCCGTCTTCGGCCGAAATCTCCCGCGGAATCTGGCGCGTGGCGGGGCCGGACTTGAGCTTCGGATCAAGCCCCATCTCATCCATCACCGCCGTGTCCTGGACGATGGAGTATTCCTTCATGCTGCCCCACATGCGCTCGAAGGGCGTTTCCGGTTCGAGCCGCCCGCTGGGGTTCAGGAAGCGGTCGCCCACCTTGATGTTCTTGACCTTGCTTCCCACTTCGACCACTTCACCCACACCCTCATGCCCAAGGATTACGGGAAAGGGCACCTTCATCGTGCTGATCTCATCCTGGATGATTTTGAGGTCGGTGCTGTTGCAAAGGCCTGAAGCCTTCACTTTTACGAGGCACTCATACTCCTTCGGGCGCGGCATGGGGATATCGACAACTTCGACTTTTCCTTTTTCAACAACGGCAACGGCTTTCATAAGACAACTTTCTAATGGCGATTTGGCTCAAACGGCGTGGGCCGTCCGGCTGATGATTTCGTCTTGCAGGTGACGATCCAGGTTGGTGAAGAACTCGGAATATCCGGCCACCCGCACCACCAAATCGCGATGCTGATCCGGCTTTTCACGGGCCTCCTTGAGCACCTCGGCATCCACCACGTTCACCTGAATCTGCATGCCGCCCTTGGCAAAGAGTGTACGGATCAGGTTCTTCAGCGCGTCCGTGCCGGTGGCTCCGGAAACGAGGCTCTTGGTGAAGCGCATGTTCAGCGCGTATGCGCCGGTGACCTTGGAGTGGTCGAGTTTGGTGACGGAGTTGATGAGGCTCGTGGGGCCTTTCAGGTCGCGGCCCTGGGTCGGACCGATGGCGTCGCTCATGGGTTCGCTACGGCGACGGCCATTGGGCGTGGCGTCGATGGTTTCCGCGGCATAGACATGATGATTGTAACTGAAGAAAACCGTGGAAAAGCGACCGGGAATATCGGGACCGTTCTGGGCATGGACCGTATCGCAGAAGCAATCGAAGACACGGCATGCGATGGCGTCCACCTCGTCATTGTCATTGCCGAAGGATGGCGTGCGATTTTCCAGCTTCTTTTGCAGATCCTCGTAGCCGACATAATTCGCCTGCAAGGCCTCCCACATTTCTTCGAGGGTGATGCTCTTTTCGTCATAGACAAAAGCCTTGATCGCCGAAAGCGAATCGACCGCGGTCCCCAGGCCAAAGCCACCCGAGGCGCGCACCGGATCGATCCGGCTGCCGCCCCGGAAAATATCAAGGCCCTTCTCGATACAGTCCTCTACAAAAATCGAGGAAAAGGGATCGCACTTCATCTTCCAGTCCTCGATCTGCTGGAGAACGTTGGGGCGTTGGGAAACGATTTTATGACGCAGCTGTTCGAGATAGGCATTCAGGAAATCGTCAAAGGTCTTGAAGGAATCGAGCGTGCCCGTGGCGATACCGGTTTCTCCGATCATGTTGGTCTCGCCGTTGCGGAATACAAGTTCGACCAGACTGGGAAAATCCACGGCGCAACCGCCGCCCCAGTTGGGCATCTTGCCCTGGATCATGATTTCCACACAACCCATGTTGTAATACTCGCGGGCCTCTTCCAGTTTGTAGCCGTGGCGGTGAAGATTGGGGACCCACATGTCGTCATTGAGCACCATGGGATGGCCGATGCCGGCCTTCATGGTATCGACAATGCGGTCCATCAGCCACTCGGGCGAGTCCTTGTGAACACGCGCCGACAGGTTCGGATAGGGCATGCAGAGTTCGGCGCAGATTTCGAGGCAGATGTCGGAAAGTTCGTTCGCGGCGTCCTGTCCATCGGGCGTGGTGCCTGCCACGCACATGCTCTGGACCGTGCGCATCTTGGGCTCGTTGACCTTGAGCCAGAGGCAGGAGATGAGTTCCTTGGCCTGCTCGCGGGTGATGGCGCCGCTTTCGATATCGGCGCGATAAAAGGGGATGAGATATTGGTCGAAGCGCGCGAAGGACAGGGCCGATCCGCCGCCAAGGTTGGCGATGATGTGCAGCAGCCAGACCAGTTGCAAGGCCTCGCGAAAGTTATCGGGCTTTGACTCGGCCACGCGATCGCAGACGACGGCCATCTCGACGAGTTCCCGCGTACGGTCCGCGCTGAGATCGGGATCGTGGCTCATCTCGCGCAGGTGGTCGGCATAGCGATGGATGTGGCGCACGGCGGCTTCGAGGCAAAGCAGTGTCGCTTCATAAAACTCGCGCTTGTCATTGTCCCGGGTCGATTCCAACTTGGACATGATGATCGCACGCATGGGGCCCAGACCCGTGCGCACGGCCTTGCCATAGTTCAGGTCCAGATGGTTGGCCACGTCCCAGGGCAGTTCGTTCATGAGACGACGCACTTCGGGGCCGTAGTCAAAGTTAAAATAGCGCTCGAGTTCGCGTCCGACTTCATAGGCTTCGACTTCGCTGTCCCCTGCAAAATAATCACACAACTCGCCGATCAGCTTTTGCAGCATGGGATATTCGATGTTGGCGTTGTAATGGTCGCGCGCCATGAGCGCCCAGCGCGTCTGCTTTTTCACGCCGCGATCGACGGACTCGGGATTTTCGCGCTTGCGTTTTTTGTAGGCCTCAACGACGGCAATTGCCTGCGTCCGCCGTTCCTCATAGTCGGGCAGATTTTTTTCCACGGGCCATATGCCCAGGATGCTGCCTGCCAGGGTCTCGTAAGGATGTACGACGGGCGGCGTGTTTTCGATGATATGGACAAAGGCCTTGGCGCGGCGGAGCATGCGGGGCTCGCCTTGCGTGGCCGCGAGGGATTCACCGATCAGCGGAAAATATGTGGTGCGACGTACACCGGCATTGTCCAGCTCGATAACGTACTGTTTCAACTTCTGGATGCGATCTTGCATAATTACTCCGCCTTCCTTCTCCCCCGAGAAAACAGACAGCGCCTACATCGTATAAACGGGACATGCCGCGGCTGATTCAGCGTTCAGTTCGGGCAGGTCCTTTTCAATTTCTTCCAGGCTGGGCACGGCCTCTGCCATGTTGATGGCGTCGATTCCGCGGAAAGCCAGGATTTCGGCCACGTCGTCGGCCAGGTGCCCCTTCATGGCGGAAAAGTGATGGATGCCGCATTCCTCGATAACCTTGAGCACCTCCGGCATGTTGGGAACAAAGGCCCAGCCACTGGTGCCGCGCAGGCCGGGGTCTTCATTGATAAACCGGCCCTGGAAAACGACGGCATGGAAATCCGTGGCCGACGTTCCGGCCGCCACCGCCGTAAAAGGCACGGGCGCGATTTTTCCTTCCACCGACCCGTAGCTGCCCACGCTCGAATCGCCCTTGATCCAATTCGTCGGAGTCTGGGAGCAATGAAAGACGTTGAACACGCGCGGGTCCCAGCCGTTGTTGTTGACGTCCAGGATAACGGCCGGCTCACCGGTCAGCACCGAACCGAGTTTGGTCATGATGGCGTGGCCCAGGTCGCCTTCGCAGACCACCGGCTTCTTCAGCAACTGGCTGCAAAGAACAGCGATGGAGCAGGGCGCGAAGGTAAAGAACCGCGCGAATTCACCCCAGCAATGCACCGTGCCCGCATCGATATAGTCGGCCTCAAAGGTGTCCTTGATCCACAGGAAGCAGCGCGCGATCATGTCGCACTTGTCGGCGTCGGGCACGTTGGTGAAAATCTGCTTCATCAGTTCGACCACTTCACCCACACGCGGGTCATCGGCGGCGATGGGGTTCGTCAACTTCACGGGGCCGAACTCGCCTTCATAGGTTTTCTCGCCCTTGGCATGCTTCGCCAGAACCGTATCGCCCCAAAGGGTAATGAGCTCGTAGGTATGCAGCGAAAAGCCCAGCTCGAAAAGTTTGAGTTGGTTGTTGAAGGTGGTGGCGAACTCGTTCGGGTTGATCCCCAGCATACCGATGCGCATGTTCCGAAGCGTCTCGATGCCCGTCATGACGCGGTCGTATTTGGACAGAAAGGCTTCGAGCGTCGGCGCGTCGTACATGTTGATGCGGCAATTCTGGATCACGCGGCGGCCGATCATGCGCATGTTGTGATGGATGGACAGACTCCCGCAAAGGGCATCGCCCATGTTCTTACCCTGGACCATCTCCACGGGATTGTCGTTGTTCACGATCAGGAAAACGGGCGCGTCTTCGGGGAGCTGGCGGACCAGGTCCTGCACCACGCGTTCGCGCATGAAGTCTGCGCTGAAGGCAATGACGCCCTTGATCTCGTGGATGCGCGTCTTCCAGCTGTTCCAATAATCCACGATGTCCTGGTTGGATTGCAGGACGCCTTTTGTGTATTTATCATCGTCCGGCAGAATGGTATCGAGGCCGAGCTTGTCGGCGGCCTTGCGCACTTCGGCCTTTACCTTGACGGTCAGTTCAGCGGGATAGTTGCCCCGGATAACGGGGATGAAGAGGATGGTGCTGCGGGATTCTGCGATTGGCATAATGATCTGCTCCTGTTTATTTGCTTATATTATCCATGACTTGGGCCGAAAGCGCAAAGGCATCTTTCAAACCGGGATACAATTTTTTATAAACGCCATATAAGGCCTCATAGCGTTCGCAAAGCCCGACATCCTGTTTGGACTCCTGGGCCACCTGGATCGAACGCACGCCTTCGTGCAGGTTCTTGAAAATTCCCACGCCCACGCCAGCCGTAATCGCCGCCCCCAGCGAAGTGGCGTCTTCGGGTCGCACGGAGAGTATCTGGAGTTTGGCGCGGCAGGCATGGGTCAACACTTCACGCCAGGCCGGAGATTGTGCGCCACCGCCGATAAGGCGCATGGACGGGTAATCCGCCTTTTCACGAAAGACATCGAGCACGCTGCGCAGGGCAAAGCCGACGCCCTCGATTGTGGCGCGCAGATAATGGGCGCGGCGATGGGTTGGCGAGATGCCAAAATAAACGCCACGGGCATCGGCATCCCATATCGGCGAACGCTCGCCTTCCAGATAAGGCAGAAAAATCAGGCCGTCGCTTCCGGGATCGATTTCCATGACCTGCTTTTCAAAGGCCGCGAAATCCTGCTGCTCAAAAAGTTTCATCGCGTATTGCAGCGAACCGCCCGCGCATTGCACCGTACCGAATACGCCGCAATTTTCACCGTCGGGGCTGACGATGTTGAAGAGACGATTCTTCTCGTCGATAAAGGCCTTGCCCGATATGCAAGAAATCCAGGCGGTGCTCCCCAGACAGCAATAGATGTCCCCCGGAACCACCACCCCCGCGCCAACCCCCGCGCAGGCGCCGTCTCCCGCACCAGCCACCACCGGCACGCCCTCGGGCAGGCCCATCTGGTCGGCAGCACTTTTGCAGAGCGTACCCGCTACGTCCGTACCCCGGCGCAGCGTTGGCAGTTTTTTCAGGTCCAGGCCGATCTCCCGAAGCACATCGCTGCCATATTCCATTTTGCTCACGTCCAAAAACTGGCCATGGGAGGCATCGGAGTAGTCGGAAGTATCGGGATTTCCGGTGAGGCAGGCGACGACGTAATCTTTCGATTGGAGGAAGCGATGGGTATTTTTGTAAAGATCGGGCCTTTCGTCGCGCAGCCAGAGCGCCTTGCACAGGCTCGACCGCGGGTCCAGGATGTTGCCCGTCATCTCATAGATGGTGCGCGCGCCGACGGCTTTATCAATGGCCCGGGCCTGTTTGCCGGCGCGAAAGTCCGAATGCAACATGGAAGGCGCAAGCGGCTTGCCATCACCATCCACCGGCAGGCAACCCAGCATGTGACCGCTCAGGCCGATACCCGCCACGCGACCGGGCAAGTCGGAATGCCGCTCCACCAGGGCCTTGGTATTCCGGCACACCCCCTGCCACCAGTCGTCCGGGTTCTGCTCCGACCAGGAAGGACGCGCCACCCTGGTCTCATAGCCAAAGGACGCCGAATCGAGAATGCTTCCCCCGGAATCGACAATCGATGTCTTGATGCCGCTGGTGCCGATATCGTGGGCTAGAATCCAGGAATCCGTCATATTAATATTCGCCTCGCTTCAATAGTTTTCCAGCTGAATCCCCTTTATATTCGCTTACATACGCGGAAACAAGGGGCATTTTCACGTTTTTCTTTCATCTGGAATACCTGTTTTCATCCATTTCAGGGCCCATAGCACAATTTGTATGAAAAAAAGGTCATATTCCGATACAAGTGGAATGAAAGGCCAGCCGGGACTTGTGCGCGATTGTATAAACAGTTATACGATGACGCAGGGTTTTAGGCCTTATATAATCCTTCTGTGCTGATATTTGACTATAATTGAGATCGCAAATATGCAAAATAAAAGCGTCGTAACCACGGCAATTTATCTTGACATTTCTAAAATCTAATAGCATAATATCCCATGGAAGGGGGAGTTTCAATGGAAAAGACACCACGTAGATATATCGGTAAATTTGATGCTCACAATGTGGCCATCGGCGTTGATTTTCAGCATGGGGACGGCGTACCCAAAAATATTGACAAAGAAGAGCATAGCCACGACTTTACGGAACTGATCGTGATCCATGGCGGCCACGGCGTCCATCGGGTCGATCAGCGCGATTACGGTATTTCCGCGGGCAATGTATTCGTGGTCAAGGGCTATCAGACCCATTCCTATCGCCAGCGCCATGATCTTTACTACGCCACTGTTAAATTTCAGCCCCGCATGCTGAGCCTCCCCGAGGACCAACTCAAAAAACTCCCCGGCTATAACGCGCTTTTTCTGGTAGAACCTTCCCGGCGAAATCGTTCCCGCTGTCAGGACTTTATGAAGTTGGCGCCGGAACAGCTGGAAAAACTGATGACCCTGATCCGGCAGCTGGACCATGAAGTGGAAGGCGAATTCCCCGGCTACGAGTCCATGGCCCAGAGCCTGCTTGTGCAGATTATGGTCTATCTGTCGCGGGAATACGTGAACTCCGACGAAGAATCGGCCCAGGCCATGCTCCGCGTGGGCAAGGTGATCGGCCTGCTGGAACAGGAATATGCCAAGGAATGGCAACTCGAGGCGCTCTGCCGCATCGCCGACATGTCCAAGAGCAACCTGCTCGTGGTTTTCCGCGAAGTCACCGGAATGACGCCCATCGAGTACCTGATCGACATCCGCCTGCGCCAGGCCATGCACTTGCTCGAACGCAACGACGCCACCATCACCGAAATCGCCTACAAGGTGGGCTTTACGGACAGCAACTACTTTGCCCGGCAATTCCGCAAAGAAATCGGCGCCAGCCCCAGCGAATACCGCAAAATCCACGCACGGGCGGCGGTGTAAGCCACGTACCGCCACCATCCTGGTGGCAGTGGGGTGGCCATTGCAGAATCGGAAGAGAACGATGGTAGTTGGTAATTTTATCAGAAGCCATTTTGCCGGCAGGATGCCGGCGGTACGTTATTAGCCGCGCAAGACTTGATCCATGCTGGAAAAAAGAATTTGCCGGTGGGGGCTATGCAAAAGGCCCACACCGGCAATCGTTTTTCAGGCATACTTCTGATCTGATTTGCGCGAGAAACCTGCTTCTCAGTTCACCAAATCTTCCAGGCCGGAGTATTCCGTGCGCAGCTTCTTCACCAACTCGCTGTCCAGCGGCGGCAGCTCGGCCACGGCCATGTTTTTCTTCACCTGCTCGGGATTCTTTGCGCCGGGGATGCAAGCCGAAACCTGGGGCGATTCCAGAGCAAAGCGGATCGCCACCTGCGCCAGGCCCTCATAGGGCGGCTGCACGGCAAAGCCTTCCAGTTCCTGCACCTTTTCCAGGATCTGCGCCAGTTGCTCCTGGTCCCAGCGTCCACGATGGTCCCAGCCCTTGCCTTCCTTGAAGTTCACGCCCGGCTTGTACTTGCCCGAAAGAAAACCGCTTTCGATCGACGTGCGCGCCACCAGGGCCACGCCCTTTTCCTGGGCATAGTCGAAGATCTCCGCGTTTTTCTGGCGCAGGATGCTATAGATCAGCTGGATCGCGTCGATGCGGCCCGTGTCGATATATTGCCGGCACAGTTCGGTAGTGGCGTCGGTCACGGCGGGGCCCTTGATCGATGCGGCCACGGCCATTACCTTGCCTTCCGATTTCAATTCGTCATAAATATCCAGCGCCCGATTCATCAGGTCCGCATCTTCCGGCGGAGAATGCAGATAATAAAGGTCCACATAATCCGTGCCCATGCGCTTGAGCGACAGTTCCACGTGCTCGCGGATCAGGTCCAGTTTGTCCTCGCTGGCGCCGCCGGGGCTCTTCGAGCAGATGTACAGGTTCTCTCGGCCGCCGCGACGCTTCAGCACATTGCCGATCAGCTCCTCGCTATTGCCATAAAGGTGGGCCGTATCGATAAAATTACCGCCCATGTCCAGATAAGTCTCCAGGGTTTCTTCGCCGATTTTGTCATCCACCTCGCCATAGCCCGAGCCGCCAATGGCCCATGCCCCCAGGCCCAATTCCGTCACTTCCCAACCCATCCTGCCAAACGTTCGTTTATTGATCATATCTGATCACTCCTTTGATTAGTATCGACATACCTAAAAAAGATGACACAGGCAAAATTTTTATGCAAGATCAAAGGCGTCTCAACTCTC
>CAYWYC010000168.1:0-10477 GCA_964462565.1 uncultured Candidatus Sumerlaeota bacterium
ATTATGGAAGAAGGAAAAAAAACTTGGAATATGGGAGGGGAATGCTGGTAATATTCCTGTGCCTGGTTATTGATTTATCTTTGTTTGTTCCGAAACCGATGCATAGAAGATGAGTATGAGCCCTGCTGCCAATACCTGGTTGTCCAACCTGCCTGATCCGATTCCCGGTATCCTGGCCAAACGGCGCATGGGGATGGTCCAGTTGGGGATTATAGGCCTTCTTGCGCTCGCTTATCCTGTGTTTATTTTGCAAAACCCGACCCTGGGCCTGGATGCCTGGTTTGTGATTTTGTGGGGGATGCTTCTGCTGGGCATTGTGGGGGCGACCCTTTATACCCGTTCGCTGAATCGTCAGCCGCCGATCATTTCTTTTATGGACTTCGGGGTGCAGGTGGTGTTCGGTTTGATCAAGTGGCTCGTACTGGCCAATATCGCCTGGACGGCTTATGCCTGGTTTACCAATTCGCTGCGGGCTAATGTTCTTCTGGATTTTCTTTTTCGCTACGAAAATCTTCCCGATCTGATTGCCGGCCCTGAATTGAACCTGTTCAAACTGGCCTTCCTGATGCCCTTGATCAATCCTTCGCTTCATGCTTTTCAGGCGGCGGCGCGGGCTCGTGGTTTTGAAAAACAACTGTCCCCCCGCCAGGAACGGAAGGTGCAGAAACTTATGCGGCAGGGACGCCGCAAATTGCGACAGGGCAAGACGGATGAGGCCGACATCCTGCTCAAGGAAGCATCATCGATTCTTTCTGACCTGATGGCCGGAACATCGAACAAGGGCGTGCTCTATCATCGTCGCCTGATGCGTGAACGCATTGCCGAACTTCTGGGCCACGCTCCTTCACGGGATTTTCAGGCCGATCCCTTTGGCGAAAATGCGCCCACCATGTCCACGGCCCCCCTGGACCAGGCAGGTCCCGCGCGCATGGAACGTCCCCAAAGCCCACAGCAGGCGCAAGGGGCCGACAGCGATCTGGGCTATGAAAAGTATCGTGACTTTCTGGAAAGCCTGCGGGAGAAATCATCGGTGCAATGGGACGAAGTGGCCGGGCTGAATGAAGTAGTGACGGAATTGAAGAACGCCTTCGGCATGGCCCTGGCCAAGGCTCCCGACGGCATCACCTTTGACCCGCCACGACGCATCCTGCTCTATGGTCCGCCGGGTACGGGCAAGACGCTTCTGACGGCTGCTGTAAGCAATAATTTTGATGCGGCCTTTTTCAATATCAAGGTGAGTGACGTGCTTTCAAAGTTTTTCGGCGAGTCCACGCGATTGATCAGCGCGCTTTTTCAATTGGCTGCCGAGGAAAGCCCGTCGGTTCTTTTCTTTGATGAAATCGAATCCATCACCGGCAGTCGCGATGCCAGGGGAATGGATGGGGAAGAGCGACGTATGGTTTCGGCGATCCTGGCGGAACTGGACGGCCTGAAATCGAAGGACGACAAGCGTGTGGTATTCACCATCGCCGCCACTAACATGCCCTGGCAGATCGACCCGGCGATCCTCAGCCGCTTCGAAAAGCAATTCTACATTCCCCTGCCCGATGATGCCGCGCGCACACGCATTTTTGAGGTGCTTCTGGACAAGCGGGGATTCTCGAGCCAGCCTTCCCACGGGCAGTTGGTGCAATACACGCGGGGCTATTCGGGCCGTGAATTGCGCGCGCTTTGTCAGGAAGCCATCCGCCTGATGATGAACGAAAATAATCCCGACATGAATAAAGTAGTTGACCGGGGCAAAGCGGCTCTGGAAAAGTACAAGATGAAAGTCGCTCCTATCCAGACCAAACACTGGAACGAGGCTTTTCGCCGGTTTCGTCCCCAGACGAACGCGCAGATGCTGCGGCGCTATGAAGAGTGGCAAAGCCGATAAGGGCGCTACACCAATAGATAATAATGCAAAGCAATGCGAAAGGACAGGACCATGGCGGATTCTAAATCCCCTGAAGAAAAACCCAAGTCCCCGAGAAAACACGGCAAAGGCGCGCCCAAAAAATACAGGCGAAGCCAGTGGATCGTTGACATGGTTTTTCAGGGACAATTCATCCTGCAACTCGTGCTTATATCTCTGCTGGCCGGAGTCATCGCCGGTATGATCACCCTCTTCTTCATCGTCAAGGTGGAGGATGGCAATCCGCAGGTGGATCGCGTCGTTCTGGAAGCGCTTCCGCGGGTTGCGCTGGAGTCGGTTATTGTAACGGTGCTGGTTCTTCCGATTATCGCGCTTTTTCTGTCGCATCGGATTGCCGGGCCCATCTATCGGATTCGCGATTCCATCCAGCGCGTCAAGCGTGGCGATCTGAGTTTTCGGATTGGTTTGCGGCGTTTTGACCATTTCAAAAACCTGGCGCAGGAATTCAACACGCTTCTGGATCAGCTGGAAGGGGAGCGGCGCAGCCGAATGAAGGAGTCCCAGGAGGCTGCCGACCAGATTCGGAGGGCGTTGAAGATGATTGAATCACCCGACCAGAGCCAACTGCCCGAAGCCTTGCGCATACTGGAAGAAACGTCCGCCAGATTGCGCGACTAGTCCGGAAAATTCTCACAAACAGGAGTATCCCTTGTCTTCGATTTTTACCGTCCAGGGCATTCTCAGCCCACCGCTTGAAGTCAATGCTTATGTGATCTGCCATCTGGAAAGCAGAAAGGCCGCCGCTGTCGATCCTGGCTTTGCGTCCGATGCTATTTTGCAATTCTGCCGGGATAATGAATGGGAATTGGAAAGTCTGATCCTGACCCACGGGCATATCGATCATACCCATGATGTGGCGCGGCTGAAGCGCGAAGCGGGCGTTCCGGTAATTTGCCATGCAGAGGTGGTTCCTTATCTGCAAAGCGCTGATGTGTCGGGCGCTACGTGGCTGCAGATGGACCTGGAAGAGTGCGAAGCGGATCGTCTGGTAAAGGATGGTGAGAAGCTTGCTGTCGGCGATGGCGAAATCGAAATTATCCACACGCCCGGGCATACTCCGGGTTGCATCTGCCTGCTGGGTGATGATTTCTGCATTACGGGCGACCTGCTTTTTCGTGATGGGGTGGGGCGGTGGGATTTTCCCGGCGGCAATCAGAAAACACTGATACAAAGTCTGAAAAAACTGAGAGAGCGATGTTGCCCGGAAGTGACGGTATATCCCGGCCATGGCCCGGCCACGACGCTGAAGCGGGAGTTGGAAGAGAATCCCTATCTCGTGGAATGGCTGAAATGATCGAATATTCCGACCGGGCCGATGACCTTTCGGTGGAAATGTTGAAAGGCTTCTTTCGCGGCTGGCCCCATCATCCGGATCCTGAGACTCATCTGAAAATCCTGAAACAAAGTGCATTCTGTTGGACCGCGCGGGAAGGGGAGTGCTGCGTTTGGTTTATCAATGCGGTCTCGGACGGCGTCTTCTATGCGGCGATTTCGTTGCTGGAGGTTTTGCCTGCTTATCAGGGCCGGGGCATTGGCCGGGAGTTGCTGCGGCTTATGTTGGAGAACTTGCGGGAGATGTATGCCGTGGATTTGGTTTGCGATGAAAAACTGGTGCGCTTTTATGAAAAAGCCGGATTGCAAAGGCATTGCGCGATGGTCCTGAGAAGGTACGAAAACCAGGACGGTCGGGCGGAGTATGCGGACAGGGCTGGTCCGGAAAAGTGAAGTTTATCGTTCTTTAAGATCGTATTCCCGAATGCGGCGCCGCAGGGTGCTGTAGCTGATTCCGAGGATTTCGGCAGCCTGTTTGCGATTCCAATTGGTATGGTGCAAGGCCTTGACGATCTGCTGGATTTCGGCGTCCTGTAAGCTGTGTCCGTTCATATCGGTGGCATTTGTTGCTTTTTGGGGAGAAAATTCGGGCTCCGCAGCGTTCACGTAAGCATGTTTGTGATTGTCGCCGTTTTCCACGGGATGGATTCCCGTCGAAATCCCCTGGCGTCGAGGTCCGGCATTGATCTGATCGATGATGGCGCTTTCGAGGCCCGTGAGCACAAAGCGTCGCACCGTCGATTCCAATTCGCGAATATTGCCCGGCCAATTGTAACCAAGCATATTGTCGATGGTGGAAGAGGATACACGCAGGTTTGGCTTTTCGGCCGTGTGGGCGTATTTCCAGATGAAGTGGTCCACCAGCATGGGGATGTCTTCGGGGCGTTCACGCAGTGGCGGCATGACGATCTGGTATTCGCAGAGGCGGTAATAGAGATCGGGCCGGAAAGATCGATCGAGCATGAACTGGCGCAGGGGAGCATTGGTCGCGGCAAGGATGCGTGAATCGACATGGATCGATTTGGAGCCGCCTACGCGGAAAAATTCCTTGTGCTCGATTACCTGGAGGAGCTTGGCCTGGAGGAAGGGCGGAATGTCCCCGATTTCATCGAGAAAAATGGTGCCCTTGTCGGCCAGTTCAAAGCGTCCGGGTTTTTTGGTGCGGGCATCGGTAAAGGCGCCTGCTTCATGGCCGAAGAGTTCCGATTCGAGCAACTGGTCCGGGATGGCGGGGCAATTGATCTTGACAAAACTATTGCTGGCGCGCCCTGACAGGTCACCGATCGTGCGCGCCACGACGTCCTTGCCGGTTCCGCTTTCGCCCTGGATAAGTACGGTCATATCGGACGGCGCGACTTCGATAATCTGCTGGCGGATGCGTTCGATGGCCGAACTTTCGCCGATAAACTGGTTGGACTCGCGGAGGCGTCGCTCCATGGCCTTTCGCTGGGCCGTGACTTCTTCCTTCAGTTGATTACGTTCGAGTTCGAGTTGGCGCATTAATTCACGGTTTTGCAGGGACAGTTGCCGGCGCTCGATGGCGCTGCGGACGGTTCGTGTCAGTATCTTGAATGGAACGGGTTTGCAGAGGTAGGCGAAGATATGTTCGTCTATTGCCGCGATTGATGTTTCCAGGGAGGGCTGGCCCGTCATGATGATAATTTCCACGTCGGGGGCGATATTTTTCATGCGCTGGATAAGTTCCATGCCATAAATATCCGGCAGGTTCAGGTCCACGAGCGCGACGGAAAAATTCTTTTTCTTGGATTTTTCGATGGCTTCGTCCCCGCAAGCGGCTTGCAGGGTTTGAAACCCCTCGTGCTGCAGCAATTCCGAGACGGATTTGAGAATCAAATCGTCATCGTCAATAACAAGAACTTGTTTGTTTTCGGTCTCAGGTTTCATCATATCAGAATTTCACATAGCCATCGTCGTTGTAAAATGACCGTAGCCCGGTTGTGCATATCTCAGCCGAAAGGCATGGAGCCTAAATTGTATGGACAACTTGATTATGCGGATTGTCCATGGTTCAAAAAAGAGAAACTTATCTCAGACTCATTTATTGTGAGTCCCCAAATGCCAGACAAATACAGCCCACCCTTTCACGGATATTATTTAGTGTATGCCTGCCCATGTCAAGTAATAAAGCAGAAAGGTTGCAGGAACTATTCTCTTTTTTGCCTGGTTCTGACCCGGTCTTGCTAAGCCAAAACAGGATAAGCGGCATGTGCAAATATTAAGAAATTTGATGGGATCGGGAGTCGGGAAGGGGCCCGAAAAAAAAGCGCCCCGGAATGGAGCGCTTTTTTGATGGGTTGTATTTTTGCTGACTGGGCTTATGCTTCGCCTTCGTCTTCACCTTCGGATACGCCGAGTTGGAAGCGGGTGAAGCTGGCAACGGTAATCTTACCGCCGACTTCCTTGCCCACTTCATCGATCAGCTGGGATACGGATTTCTTTTCTTCCTTCACGTAGCCCTGCTCGAGCAGGCAGACTTCTTTGAAAAAGCCGTGCAATTTGCCTTCGATGATCTTGTCGTGGATTTTCTCGGGTTTGCCTTCCTTGACGGCCTGGGCGCGATAGACTTCTTTTTCTGCCGCGATGACTTCTTCGGGGATGCTGCTGGAGTCGATGCCCTTGGGATCGCTGAAGGCAATCTGAAGGCAGATTTCGTGAGCCAGTTCGTCGGTGGCCTCATTCTTGGCGGCGTCTTCGTTTTCGCACCGCAGTTCCACCAATACGCCAACCTTTCCCGGAGGATGGATGTAGGTGTGGACGAGGCCGGGGGCGCCTTCGGGCAGTTTGACCAGGGCGCAACGTCCGACGCTCATGTTCTCACCGATGACGGCGATTGTTTCGGTAAGCATGGCCTGGACGGTTTCGGCATCAGCGCCCACCGGCTTGGCGGCCAGCAGGTCTTCCAGAGAACCGGGTTCGGCTTTGAGGCAGGTGGCGGCCACGTTTTCGACCATTTCGCCGAATCGTTCGTTCTTGGCGGCAAAGTCGGTTTCGGTGTTCACTTCCACGAGGACGCCCTTGCGTTTGTCGTCGGAAATCTTGGCGGTGATGCGGCCCTCCTTGGTGGCGCGGCCGGCGCGTTTAACGGCCTTGGCGGCGCCCTTTTCGCGGAGCAGTTCACCGGCCCGTTTCAGGTCGCCTTCGGCTTCCTGGAGGGCTTTTTTGCATTCCATCATGCCCACGCCTGTTTGTTCGCGCAGGGTTTTTACCATTTGTGCAGTAATCTCAGCCACTTTTATGTCTCCTTTATATGTTCGATTATAAAATTGCATTCGGGCGTAATTTCAGAAGCCCGCTTTTATTGTCAGGCACTGGGGCTCGGGGGCGACGGAGGCGCAGGCGGAGTGACGTTCTGCTCGACTTCTGCCGGCGCTTCTTCCGCGGGGGCTTCTTCTTCGGCGGCTTCCTCGGCCTGGTCTTCCGGAGAGGTTCCCATGAGCTGCTGGCGTACGGCCTCGGGCAGGTAGCTGGGCGCTTCAAGTCCGGCGTCCACGCGGGAAATCATGCCGTCGATGCAGGCTTCGGCCATTTTCTGGCAAACCAGGTTGATGGCGCGGATCGCGTCGTCGTTACCGGGGATTATATGATCGATGGGGTCGGGATCGCAGTTTGTATCAGCCACGGCCACCACCGGGATACCCAGGCGCTTGGCTTCGTGCACGGCAATGTGTTCTTTGAGCGGGTCCACGATAAAGATAAAGTCGGGCAGTTTGTTCATGTTTTTGAGCCCGTCGAGGTTCTTTTTGAGGCTCATCATGCGGTGGTTCAGTTGGCTCTGCTCTTTTTTGGAATACTTTTCGATCTCACCGGTTTCGTTCATTTTTTCAAGATCGATCAGATTCTTCACGTTTTTACCGACGGTCTGCCAGTTGGTGAGAACACCGCCCAGCCAGCGGTTGTTGACATAGTGCTGGTTGCACTGAATGGCCCAATGCTCGATGGCTTCGCGGGCCTGTTTTTTGGTCCCGACGAAAATGCCCTGACCGCCGTTGGCCACGGTATCGCGAACGAATACGCAGGCCTCACGGATCAGTTTGAGGGTTTTTTTCAGGTCGATAATGTAGATGTCGTTACGGTCGGTATAAATATACTTCCGCATTTTGGGGTTCCAACGGCTTTTCTGATGGCCGAAATGAACACCCGCTTCCAGCAATTGCTTCATGGAGATGGGTTGCATCATGATAGGATGGGTCCTTTCCCTTGGTTCAGCCTCCGCCTCGCAAAAATCGACCCCAAAGGGGCACCAGGGATTCGCGAAGAGGCGTGTGTAATGGGTTTACCGAGTGCGTGCAGGCACAGCTGCACATCGCTCCTACAGTAAACAAGCGTTACTTTTTATCAAAGCAAATACTTAGAGGCAAGGAAAAACTGGTTAGAAATTTGTATTACTGATGATCTCCCGAAACGGAGAACCTTTGTAACCAGGGGATGGACCTGGTTTTGGGGAGTGCGGGCATAGGGAAGTGGCCTGACTTTTCATGGTTTATTGCTTGCATCACTCCCGCTTTTTTCGGGAATCTGGTTGCCGTCCTTTTGGGCGGCAACGGCTTTTTCCACTTCATCAATCTGGGGTTGCACGTATTTTTCATAACATTCGGGGCATACGCTGTGGCTGAACTTGGCCGAGGAATAATGGGCCAGAAACTGCTCCAGGCGCTGCCAGTAGTGCTGGTCGTCGCGGATTTTTTTGCAGTAGGAGCAAATCGGAATAATGCCCTCCAGGCGCTTGATCGTATCCAGAGCCGCCTGAAGATCCTGCACCTTGTTCGAAAGCTCGCTCTGCAGTTTCAGAATGCGCTGGCCCACGCGAATCCGCTCGCGCAGTTCGTTGGTCTTGAAGGGCTTCGTAATATAGTCATCGGCTCCTGCCGCGAGGCCTTTTACGATATCATCGCTCGCCGTGCGCTGGGTTACCATGATAATATAGAGGCCTTCCAACTCCGGCTTGTTCCGGACGCGCCGGCATATCTCATCGCCGTACATGCCCGGCATAATCCAGTCCAGAATCACCATGGAAGGTCTTTGTTTTCCCTGAATCAATTCCCAGGCTTTTTCGCCGTCTTCCACAGCCGTTACTTCATGCTCCCACTGCTGCAGGATATGCTCCAGCATCGCCCGGCTGACAGGGTCGTCTTCGGCTATTAAAATATGCATCTTGTCCGGCTTTCATTTATTGCCAGGTATTTTCTCAGCCAAAATAGGTTGACAAAATGCCGCAATATTCCGACACTATCGCTCTGTAACTTGTATTTTGTGCCCTGGATGAACGATAGTGGTTTAGGATTACACCCCTCTATTATTCTCCTCGGAAGACTCAGGATGCAAGTAAAGAAATTAAAAGGAGAAAACTTATGTCCACCGACCTGGCTGCCAAATTGAAAAACCTGCAAGCCCAGAAAAAGTTCTTTATCGGTATCGATTCCGATGGCTGCGTGTTCGACACCATGGAAATCAAACAGAAGGAATGCTTTATCCCGAACATTATTAAGCATTTCGAATTGCAGAGCGTCTCCAAATTTGTCCGCGAGGCTGCCGAGTTCGTGAATCTCTATTCCAAATATCGCGGAGTGAATCGCTTTCCCGCGCTCGTGCAGACCTTCGACTTTGTCCGCGAACGGCCCGAAGTCAAACGCCGTGGCGTTAAGGTCCCCGCGCTCAACGTGCTGCGCAAGTGGATCGATGAAGAAAGCAAACTCGGAAATCCGGCCCTCGAAGCCAAAGTTGCCGAAACCAACGACCCCGAACTGAAGCAGGTGCTGGACTGGAGCCTGGCCGTGAACGCTGCCATTACCGACATGGTCTATGGTGTCGGCCCCTTCGCGTTTGTCCAGGATACCCTCGACAAAGCCAGACCCGAAGCCGACCTTATCGTCGTCTCCCAGACCCCCTGCGAAGCCCTCGAGCGCGAATGGAAAGAACATAAACTCGACAGCTACGTCCATGTGATCTGCGGCCAGGAATACGGCAAAAAAAGCGAACATCTGGAATATGCCGCCGGCGGAAAATATGACAAAGATAAAATCCTCATGATCGGCGACGCACCCGGCGACCGCAAAGCCGCCATCGCCAATGACGCCCTCTTCTTCCCGATCAATCCGGGCGCGGAAGAAAAATCCTGGCAAAACCTGCTGGAAGAGGGTCTGGAGCGCTTTTTTAACGGGACCTATGAGGGCGAATATCAGAAAAAATTGATCGACGAATTCGAAGCCATGCTGCCCGATACGCCGCCGTGGCAGTAAGCAGAAATTAAGGGCAAGATCGATCTTGATCCCATGAAACTTGCGGAAATGCCAAAGCACAAAAAAGCCTGTCCGCAAGAAACGGCGCTAGTTATGAAGATACGCTGAAAGCCCTAAACGCAGCCCCCGCAAGCCCCCCGAAAAATCTGACGAAAAAGGCTTGCATTTCGATTTTCCCGGAATTATGATAACGGGCTCTGTGACTGGGGAAGCCCACACAGAGCCCTTCTCACGGGCGCATAGCTCAGTTGGTAGAGCAGCGGCCTTTTAAGCCGTTGGTCCCAGGTTCGAGTCCTGGTGCGCCTACCATTCAAAACATTAGACTTACCAAGCTTGCAGGCAGTTCGCCCATACCCATGGGACTTGCAAAAGCATATGTCTTGCACATAATGCGATTTCCAAATAGCAAACCTAATTCCCCCTGTCGCTTTTTTTCATCTTCATAAAACTGGGCCTTGGGTTCCCATTCAGCGCTTGCTTTTTTTGCGGCCCTGGTCTCCCAAGTTTCGGGACCGGCTGCTTCTTTTTTTTGGATAAAGGTTTACAAAAGTCTCCTGGTATTGGTATGAAGAAAGGAGTCCAAGCACTTTTGCAAAACCGAAGGGAGAACAAGCATGAAATTTATCCAATTCTTAATGGTTTTTTTATGGTCAGCAATCTTTTTATCGCCGCTCACGCAAGCCGAAGATATCTGGCTCGAGGGTGAGAAGCCCGATGTACGCCCCGAAGGGGACCTTTCCCGTTTCGGTGTTTCTTTTGGGGACGCCGAGCCGGAATGGCAATCGGGAGGCGCTTTGCTGAATCTGGTGCTGGGCTATGACAAGGCCCGGGAACTCTTTCCCGAGGAAGGCCTGGAATTCGGATATGACTTTGAGGTGGAGGAAGGCGGCGATTACGATCTCTGGCTCCGGCTGGGTTTTGATTTCGGGCGTTCCGATTTCCAGTATCGTTTCGATGATGGCGAATGGCTGAC
>CAYWYC010000169.1:0-1362 GCA_964462565.1 uncultured Candidatus Sumerlaeota bacterium
AGACCTTTTCTTGAAAAGAATCTGTGGCGGACTCTTGCCTGCTTATTCCCATCGCAAGCCGCAAAAGTTGATGGCATAATGCATTTCGGGGTCGTTGATTTTGCTGAGGTATTCGTTTCCGGCCTCATCGTGGAAAATTTCCGGGGCGATGACGGGGAGTTTGCAGACGAGGTTCGAGGCGTCTTCGTGGATTTGGAAGTCGAAGGGGTCTTCGCTGCGAATGACCAGGTTGCCGCCTTCCTTGGCACCCGTGCGAAAGAGGTAGTAGTAGCCGTCGCGGAAAACCACAACCGGTGACTCACATTGTTTTTGCCCGTGGATGCGGTCGTAGTGGACCTTTTTCCAGTCGGACCAATGAATGAGATCGTCCGAGGTACGCACGTAGATGCTTTCATTTTCCACATCACGGTCGTGATGGCCGCAGTAGTAGATGAACCAGGTGTCGCCGAAGCGGGTGACAAATTCATCGCGCGCCGCCCCCGGTCCCGCAAAGAGGCGGCTGCGTCCTTCGGCGTCGCGGTGGCGCGTCCAGTTGCGCGCGTCGGGCGAGGTCATCAGGCAAATCTGATTTTCCATGGGGCCGTATTCGGTGGTCGGTTTTCCATCGGAATCGACGCCGCTGGCATAGCCGCCATAGAACATATACCACGTGCCCTCGTGCTCGATCACATAGGGCGACTGCAAAAATTCCTGCCCATGCCAATCCACCAGGCTCTCACCGGCTTCACGATCAGCGCGGATGGTGTCTTCGGCCTTGAAGGTCCAGGGGGCGTCCGTCAGGTTTTGCGATTCCCAATGACAAAGCGCGCGCCCCACCGGTGAACGCCGCACACAGGCCCACAGGTGCCATGCGCCGTCCGGCCCCTGAAAAATGCAATGGTCGTTCGGTTCATTGGCGTAAGGCCTGTCTTCATTGATCTCCGGCAAGGCCCCGCCAAAGTCCGGCTTGGGACCGATGCGTCGCCAGGTTTCGTCGATAATCGGGATACGCTTAATTTTCTTCATCGTGCTCAATCATTCCTTTCCTAATCGGCCAAGCCTTCATACACGGCCTCCACAAACTTCTGACTGTATTCGTCATATTTCGCGTCGCGGGCGTTACGGGTCATGATGATGATGAGCTGCTTGTCGGGATCGATACGCAGGATCGTGGATGATGCCGCGCCATGACCAAAGGTGTTCGGGCCAAAGGGCGGATCGGCAAAGCGCATGATCCCGATTCCCACCACCATTCGCGCCCTTCGTCCACCAGGTCGAAAACCGCCATCCTTCCAGTCGGCTGTATCGCCATCAATCAGATCGGGCTAATTGCCAACACTGTCCGAATGATTGGTTGATGTTTCATTTTCTCCTGAGCCGGCA
>CAYWYC010000169.1:1462-10442 GCA_964462565.1 uncultured Candidatus Sumerlaeota bacterium
CATTTTCTCCTGAGCCGGCAAGATGCCGGCGTTACGATATGTTCCTTTGCCGGCAGGATGCCGGCGTTACGATATGTTCCTTTGCCGGCAAGATGCCGGCGTTACCTTATGCAATTGTCCCGACAGAATGCCGATTATACTTTATGGTATTTAGTATTGCCCGTAACGCTCGCAACATTCAACCAGTTTGAAGATGTTTTCGTCGGGAGTATCTCGACCGCACTGGTCGCCCGTGGAGAGAATGAAGCCTCCGCCCGGCATGCCCGTCTCGATTGTCTCGCGCGCCACTTTCTCCACGCCCGCCGGGTCCATCCGCAGCATTACTTCTGTCGTGTGGATATTACCTTTCAGCGCCAGGTCCTTGCCAAACTTCTCCTTGATCTCTGATAGTATGCAATCGCCCATCGGCGGAATTTCCAAGGGGTCGATGCAGTCCAGGTCCGTCTTCGCCGCCTGCTCCACCAGAAATCGTTCCTTGCCGCAGCAATGCAGCGATGTCACGATTCCCGCCTTCTTGAAAATTTTCGTCAAGCGCTCCAGGGCCGGAAAGGAATACTCCATCATGATATCTTCTGACTGCATCGTGATCATGCCCGAATTCGGGAAGAAAACAAAGTCCGGTTTCAGCCCGCTTTCCACGATCCTCTCCGCGATGCGCACCAGGTAGTCTGTCCATTTTTCGATAAACTCCGTCAGGCGTTCGTGGTGCTCAAAATAATCGTAAAAGGCGCCTTCGATCGGTTGCCGCCAATGGGTCAGCAGTGTCGGCAGATTCATGCAAAGCCCCACCACACCCGCATCGCCCATATCGGCCCGTGCTTTCTCATAAATATCAAACTTGATATTCTCCACATCGCCGAACATCAGATAATCGAGGCAGTCATATTGCGCCTCAAAGTCGGTGATCCACTTCTTCACATTCGTCGGCGGTTCGCGTCGGAGGAAAAGCGTCTCCGAAGTCAGATCTCCAGCAGGGCACCGAAAAGTCGTCCGCGTCACCAGTCGTTCCTCATTCTGCTCCAATATCTCGCGCTTGCGTTCCGTATCGGGATTCGGTGGAATCTGGTAAATGCCGTGATGCGAAAAACCATCGACCCCATAATATCGCACGCAATCGTTATAGGCCTTCCAGATCGGCGGGTCGTTATGAAAATAGACGTTCCAGAATGCGCCGCCCTTGAGCCGCGCCGGGATCATCCAGTTGGTGTCGGGTGAGCATGGCACGCGATCGGGTATGCCCCCGGTCATTGCGGTGAGCATGCGTTGTTTGGGTGTCATGGATTGTGTCATGTCTTTTCTTCTGTACCTGTCTTACATCAAGATAAACGTTTATATAATCACTTCGCGCTCTTCTGTCAAGGGCTTTGCCGTAATATTACAACCAGAAAAACTTATCCCGCAAAATCCATCGCCACCCGCATGGCAATATCGTTCCATTGCCAAAGCCGCTGCGGTTCGTAATGCACCGTGCTGATGTCCTTCAGGATAAACTCAAGGGGGCAACCGTGGCGCTTGCAGGCCTCTGCCGTCTCGCGCAGGTCGCGTTCCACCTCGTCGGGCAGCCAATTGTCCCTCGCCAGAAATGCCGGGCTCGGCTTACGCGAAAAAACAAAGTCCCTTCCGATTGATTCCGCACCACGCTCCACATTCACCCAGGGGCTCATCGAAATCTTGCGCAAGTTCGGCAATTTCCGGACGACGTCAATCCGGTCGTCCAGCGGCTCGCAGCAGCCATAATAGAGCATGCCGAAGCGTTCAGCATATTCGCTGATATAGGGAATTTCAAATTCCGCGTGCATGGCCGGCGAAACCGTGGAAAAAATCTGCGCCATGGCAAAGGTCCAGCAATCCCTCGCCTTGGCCGATTCATTGTCCAACTGTGTCGCCGCCAGCTCGTCGCACCAGGCCCCCGTGCAGTGCACCGTTCCCTGATAGGGCCCCAGTATCCCCTGCGCCTCCAGCTGGTCCAGCGCATGCAGCGACGCGTCGGTGATCCGTCGCATCAGCGCGTGGACATAATCCGGACGCATCGCCAAATCAAAGACCGCCGCCTCCGCCCCGCGCCATTCCGCCAGCCGGTCCCAAGGCGAAAAACTTCCGATACGCCCGATCATCTTCACCGGCAGGATCCCGTCGAAGATTTCCGAGGCCCGTTCATAATTCTCCGCCGTCTTTTCCGCGTCCAGCTCCACCGTCGGCATCTTGATCTTCTCGATGTCCGACTCATCGCTCAGCTGATCATGATAGAGATGCCCCTTTACCTGATTATCGGGATCCATCACCGCCACTTCCTCATCGGCGCGGATTCCAAAACCCTTATTGTGCAGACTCTTCGGCAAAGTCAGAAAAGGCTCCACCACCATGTCGCCGGGCATATGCTTCCACTGGTACAGCGTCTGCCGAATCCCCGTCTCGATCCACTGGCAGAAGGCATCCTCACTTTGCACCGTCAATTCATCATCCACATTCATCTCATGCCAGGCAATCTGGTCAATCATCACCACCGGCCGCTCCGGACGCAAGCCATTCAGCGCCCGATGCAACCGCATCCGCTCCTCCTGCTCCGGCAAAGCCGCAATCTCCGCCAGTTCCGACGCCAATTCTCGCAAAACTTCCCGATCCTTCAGCGAAATTCCCATTCCAATCTCCTCTTTTCCAAAAGTCATTATTTCCCCGACTCTACCCCACCCACCCCCGCACGCGCAATCGCAATCGGATAGAAGAGACAGGTCATTGCCTGGAATATCTGAAAGGCAATTTTATGGAGCGGCAATGCCTACTACTGAGATTGAAATGGCAATAATTTCTCCAAAGATTTTGATATATTTTCTGAACCCAGACCGCTGGTCCGGGCTGCTATGCGTCGCGCCTTTGGCGCTTTTCCATCTGCGTAATCTGCGCAATCTGCGGATAAAATGCCGTATCTCCGGTTCGGTCTTGACACGAAAGACTATAGACAACGGCTCTATAATGGGCAAGGATGGCCTTCCTTTGAAACGGAGCCGCCAGACAAACCGAGATCATCGTGTTCATTCGCGGTTCCGGCTTGGACGAATTTGCTTCTTCTTGAAATTATTTTCGCCCCACCCCTTGCCAAACAGGCAAAGTCATGCTATTATTATCTGCTAGTCAGGCTGGCCAGAAGCGACCGCCGCCGTCCGATTCCGGAACGGCAGCCAGCCGACCTCGACGATACTGGGGGCGTACCGGTTTCGACGGGGATAATTGAAGGAGGTGTCGCAGGCCGGGGACGGTCACCGATGGCCCCGTTAACAATTGGTGGCAACAATTAACTGGCGAACCTGAACTCGCCATGGCTGCCTAATCTAAGGCAACCCGTCCTTGCACGGCTGGGCCCGTGGTCATGTAAAGGGCGTCACTTAACGGGCTGGCTCGACCGCCTCCGCCCGGGGGCCTAGAGTGAGACACTACCGGGATAGCCGGTTCGGCAGCTTGTCGGTCGGCGGCTGGCCCGGCGAAACACCAAAAGATCGACTAAGCCTGTAGAAGCACCTCTGGCAATATCTTCGGACGTGGGTTCGACTCCCACCGCCTCCACCATTTTAAAAATGACAACCCGTCTCTCCAGAGTGATTCTCTGGGATGACGGGTTTTCTTTTTCCCCTTGTATTCAAAGGGTTTCGGTCGTTTTGACATCTTTCCGGAACCTCTCTCCAACCACCCGATTCTCTCCATTCTCCCGACGTTCATTCTCTGTTTGGGGCGGTATTCTCTGTTTTCTTCGGACAGGGTCCGACACGCGTCCGGTTATAGATATACTTTCAGATTAAGCATTTAGCCGAATGACGGTATTTGGGGGTTGTGTTAAGACATCAAATGGACGGGTCAAACCACCCGTTTAGACAAACCAAAAGTCTCTCGCAGGTTTCGGGAAGTGATATTTATTCGGATTTTCAGAGGTCAGTATTTCAAAAGCGCCCAGTGAACACCAAAAGCGAGCCAAGTGCAACCCCGGACAACAGCCGCCTTCGCTCGCCAGCCAGCCACGAGGCGGTCACGACCGTGACCGAGCCAGATCACGCAGGCTGCGAGCATGGCGGCGATGATCATGTAAGTCGTGTGGCGTGAATGATCCTCTTGATGGACTGCGGGCTCGGAATCAGGTCCCTTACGTCTGTATCGGAGCCTGCCATCACACGCTGAAGAGAAAACGAAAAAAAAGGCTTGACAAGCATTCGCCGGATAGAATATTCTTAGTCGCGTCTAAAGTCAAGCGCGACTTTGGCCGATTTAATTGAAAGGAGGGCGTTGCCATGGCCGAAGCGATCAGTGACAGCATGGAGGATTACCTCGAAGCGATCTTCCATATCATCGGCGATCAGAAAGTTGCCCGTCCCAAGGATATCGGCCAGGCCCTGGGGGTGACGGGGCCATCGGTTACCAAGGCATTGCGATGGCTGGCCGAGCATGGCCTGGTGAATTATGCGCCCTTCGAACTTATAACCCTTACGGAAGAGGGGCGCAAGGCCGCCGAAGAGGTGGTCCGGCGCCACGAAGCTCTACGCGATTTTTTCATGCATGTGCTCGCTGTGGACGAGAAGCGCGCCGATGAAGCGGCGTGCAAAATGGAACACTCTATATCGGCAGACATCCTCGAGCGCCTGCTCCAATACGCCGAGTTCGTGCAGGTGTGCCCGCGAGGCGGCAGTAAATGGATAAGGGGTTTCGGCTATCGCTGCACTATGGGTGAAGCGGTGGAGGATTGCGAGAAGTGCGTGGAGGACTGCCTGGAGGATGTGCGCCGTAAAAAAAAATACAAGAACGAGGGAGGGCGCTTCATGCAAGTGTCGCTAAAGGATATGAGGGCGGGAGAAAAGGGGCGCATCGCCAAGGTGAGCGGACGGCACAAGGCGAATCGCCGGATCGCGGAGATGGGCATCGGCGCAGGGGCCGTGATCGAAGTGGAGCGAGTGGCCCCCTTGGGCGATCCGATGGAAGTCAAGATCAAGGGCTATCACCTGTCTCTGCGAAAAGATGAGGCGGCCCAGATCCTGGTCGATCCACTATGACGAACGGAGTTTCCGGCATGGATAGCCAACTGACGCAAGAGAACACGCTCCTGATGCCCTTGGCGCATCTGACCAAGGGGAGACGCGGAATTGTCGCGCGCCTGGAGGGCGGCCGCCGCATGACTTCGCGTCTTGCCGACCTTGGCATCCTTCCGGGAGTCGTTCTGGAGGTGTTGCGTGATGGCTCAACCGGCCCATTGTTGTTGATGGTGCGCGGGACGCGCCTTGCGATTGGCCGAGGAATGGCCGAGCGGGTATTGGTTCGACGCTGCGGCTGATTTTTTTTGACCAGGGGATTAGCCGTGGCTAATTTATTATCTCGATGGAAATATTCGAGGAAAGGCTTACTCAGAGATGAAACAGGATTTGATGATCGCACTTGCTGGCAACCCCAATTCTGGGAAAACCACTATCTTTAACGCCTTGACGGGCGCACGGCAACATGTCGGTAACTATCCCGGCGTGACGGTCGAGAAGAAGGAAGGCGCCTGCTCGCACAACGGGAACACCCTACGTATTGTTGACCTGCCTGGCACCTACAGCTTGACCGCCTATTCCATCGAGGAAGTGGTGGCGCGCGACTTCCTGATCGACGAAAAGCCCGATGTGGTGATCGACATCGTGGATGCTTCCAACCTGGAGCGCAACCTCTACCTGGCGGTGCAATTGATGGAAATCGGTGTACCGCTCGTGCTGGCCTTCAATATGTCGGATATGGCCCGCAGCCGGGGCATCGAGTTTGACCTTGAACGCCTTTCGGAGTTGCTGGGCGTGCCGATCGTCCAAACGGTCGGGCATAAGGGATTGGGCATGGCCGATCTCCTCGATGCAGCCGTCGGGGAATCCCGCAAACAGCGTCGCGATCAGCCTTTTCTCTTGGATTATGGACGAGAAGTCGAGGAAGCGCGGGGCCGAATCGCGGTCTTGCTTCGCGAGAAGAACCTGAACCTGGAGAACCGGGAGCCGGAGTGGGTCGCGCTCAAACTGCTGGAGAATGATGCGGAGATTCAGAAGAAGATTCAGGACCCGGATGTCGCATCGCTACTGGAGGAGAGCAGCCGTCATATCGAGAGCATTTTGGGCAATCCTCCCGAGATCGCCGTGGCGGACAGCCGCTATGGTTTCATTTCCGGCGCCTGCCAGGAATGCGTTCGCTCCAGTGTGGAAAAGCGCCATCAAATATCCGATCACATCGATGCCGTGGTGACCAACCGCGTCCTGGCTCTGCCCATTTTCGCGGCTTTGATGTACGGGGTGTTCCACTTGGTTTTCACGCTGGGCGGGCCGCCCATGGATTGGCTTGACGCCTTCTTTGGCTGGGCGGGCGAATCGGTGGCGGGATTCTGGGCGGAGGGCTCCGAAAGTCCGCTGAAGTCTCTCCTGGTCGATGGCGTCATCGGCGGCGTCGGCGGCGTGGTCATCTTCCTGCCCAACATTCTGTTTCTTTTTCTGGCCATCGCCATTCTGGAAGACTCCGGGTACATGGCCCGCGCCGCGTTCATCATGGACCGCTTCATGCACAAGATCGGCCTGCACGGAAAGAGTTTCATTCCCATGCTCATTGGCTTCGGATGCTCCGTACCCGCCATCATGGCCACGCGCTCCCTGGAGAATCAGCGAGACCGTCTGACCACCATGCTGGTGGCGCCCCTGATGAGCTGCGGCGCCCGCCTTCCCATTTACATGCTGATCATTCCCGCTTTCTTTCCCGCGCAGTGGCACGCTCCCATGCTCTGGCTGATTTATGTCATCGGCATCGTGCTCGCCATTGTGCTGGCCAAAGTCCTTCGGAGCACACTCTTCAAGGGCGAGACCGAACCCTTTGTGATGGAACTGCCGCCCTATCGCATGCCGACGATCAAGAGCGTCTCGCTGCACATGTGGGGGCGCAGTTGGCTCTATCTCAAAAAAGCGGGCACGCTCATTCTCGGCGTCTCCATCGTGCTGTGGGCCATGACCAGTTACCCCAAGAAACCCGAGCACGAGGCAGACTACGGCGTTCAGATCGAGCAGGCGGAGGCGGCGGGCGATGAAGAACTTGTGAATCAACTCGCCCAGGCCCGCCAGGCCGAGGAACTGTCCTACACGCTGGCGGGTCGCGTCGGAAAGGGACTTGAGCCCGTCCTGCAACCGATGGGTTTTGACTGGCGCATCGGCACGGCGCTGATCGGCGCCTTTGCCGCCAAGGAAGTCTTCGTTGCGCAGATGGGGATTGTCTATTCCCTTGGCGAGACCGACGAGGAATCCGACTCGTTGCGCGATCAGCTTCGCTCGAATTACACACCCCTGGTTGGGTTCTGCATCATGCTTTTCTGCCTGATCAGTGCGCCCTGCATGGCGACCATCGCCGTCACCCGGCGCGAAAGCAACTCGTGGAAGTGGGCGCTTGTGCAACTCGGCGGGCTCACGGTGTTGGCCTGGCTGATCACAGTGATCGTTTATCAGGTGGGAAGCGCTCTGGGAATCGGTTTGTAGAAAGGACCAAACATGATGGAAGCCATTATTGTGATCGTGATCGTTGCAGCAGCCGGATTCCTGCTTGCCCGTCGTGGGAGGAAGACATTTGGAAAGGAACATGAACCAGGCGGATGCGCTTGCGCCGGAAACTGTGGAGCGGGGTGCGCCTGCAAGGTTGAGGGAGATGCCAGAGACCATGCCGGACGATCGTGAACACACAGGCTTGCCGCTGGAAGGCCCTGTCGTCGAGCAGCTGGCGCGGCGCATCGAATGCGAAGCCGTGCGCCGCGAGCGTCTTTATCGCCGCCAGCTCGAACGCACGATTGAAGTCCTGGAGCGCACGCGCCATTCGTTTCGTTCCAAGCAGCTCAAGAAGCTCAGGGAGGAGATCGAGAGCGTTTTGAAAACCGAATAACCGATAAATCACACGGAGATTCACACTCTCCGAGCATCGAAACCGGGGTGTCTGACGGGCAACGGATTCAGGTCCGGCAAGTCGAGGCGCAACATTTGGGCGTATTCCATGAGTGGAAATCGCAAGCCGTCAATAAATCAGCGAGAGCGAGAGCGCTCAACCGAAAGGGGGTTACAAGCACTTCGAACGCCAAGCAGATCGATGCGGTCATCGAAGATTGGCACTCTTCGCGCACCGATCACGGAGTGTCTGGCGGGCGCCGAACTTATGTCGGGCAAGTCGAGGCACTACGGCTGGACGTTACTCCTTCGGAGACGTATTGCGAACAAAAAGAACACCAACTCAAAAAGGAACAGAAACATGAATATCAAGAAAAACGCGAAACGCAAGAACCGCAAAAGCGGCTTCACCCTGATCGAGATGCTGGTCGTTATCGGCCTACTCGGCGCCCTCACCGCGCTGATTCTCCCAAGCCTCACGGCCAACCGAGAGGAGGCCCTGGGAGACGTCTGCGACTACAACCAGGCCGGCACCGTGCGCGTGCTGAAGCAGTATGCAAACCTGGTGAACGCCTACCCGGCTGGCATGCACAACGGCCTGCAGGGAACGGATGCATCTGCCGCGGCCATGGAAGGCCTGCCGAGTGCGCAGCTCGAACACATGGTGACCGACATTGACGAAACCCGTCTCGCGTTGTCGGCAGATCAGGCGGCTTCGCTCGCGGCGGCCGGCATTACCAGCATCGCCCATGGCACCGGTTACAACATCACGGACGTGGATGAGGATGTGAACGTTGCGGCGGCCTGCGCGGCCGACGGCTCGAATCCCTGGTTCGATGACGGCGGCGTCGAGATGACCTTCGACGGCATCGCCATCAGCGACTGGGCCCAAGCCAACGGAACCCCGTCCTGGGACGCGAGCGCCGGCCCCGTCGTCTGCCTCTGGATCACCCCGACTGTGGACTGGGCCGCCGGAGAAGGCGACAACAACGACTGGAGCAAAGGCAATGTCGAGTTAGGCGTCGAGGTGGAAGGCAAGTGCCCCATCCCGACCGCCGCGGCCAGCGGTGACGAGGTCA
>CAYWYC010000170.1:0-10369 GCA_964462565.1 uncultured Candidatus Sumerlaeota bacterium
GAAAGGCTTACATGTTCGTAGTCAGCCCCGTGAGGGGCGTCGGGTTGAATGGAATCCATTCATCATCCTGGGGATTTCTGCTCCGGACGACGGCCCTTACGGGCCTTACTACAAACGAGAGATCCCATCCTGCAGGAATTTTCCGAATATTTATGTTGGTTCATCGCACCGGGGCTTCGGCTTCGATAATGCCCTGCTGAATGAGGTGTTGGATAAATTCGGCGCGCCTGCTTCGGATGGTTTCAAGCATGGTGCGGACCTTCTTGGTTTCGGGAACGCCATCGCGGAGGTAGTCCATGGCTTCGCTCAGTTCGATGTGGAGCCGCATGGCCGATACATTGCCCGAAGCCCCCTTCAACTCATGCACTCTTTCCCGGACTGTTGCCATGTCGTCCTTGTCCAGGGCTTCCTGGATTATTTTGAGGCGCTCGGCCGAAGACTGCGCAAATATTTTCAATACCTCGGCGACGAAGTCACTCTGCCCACCCAGCCGCTCATGGAGGCCGGACTCATCGAAGACGGGAGCCTCTTCCTCTTCTTGGGGAGGGACTTCCTGCTGGGCGATGAGTTCTTCGGGTTTTGGCTTCTGGCTGAAGAATTTCGGTTCGAGCCGCGGGACTTTCTTCTGTTTGCCTGGCGCGGCTCTTTTCGGTGATTCAACCGGTTCTTCCGAAGTGTATTGCTTGGTGTAGTTCGACTTGGATGTGCTGTATTTTTCCAGCACTGCCGCGAGTTTTTCAGGGATTATCGGTTTTGCGAGATAGTCGTCCATCCCCACCTCAAGGCATTCCTCGCGATCGCCCTTCATGGCGTGGGCCGTCATGGCAATGATGGGGACATCCGGATTGATCACATTGGTTTTGCCTTCACGGATGCGGCGAGTGGCTTCCATTCCGTCCATTTCGGGCATCTGGATATCCATGAGCACCAGGTCGTAGTTGATCTGACTGAGGGCGTGGATGGCTTCCAGGCCGTTGGCGACGGAGTTGCTTCGATAGCCGTATTTTTCAAGCACGCGTTCGGCCACTTTCTGGTTGGTCATGTTGTCTTCGACAATCAGGATGCGCGTTTTTTCCAGGCGTTTTTGTTCGGCCAGGCTGTGACGGGTGATGATACTCTTGGGGGCGATTTCGCTTTTCTGGTGCAGGTGGATAAGCTGGTTGATGCATTGCCGGAGCAGGTCGCGTCGAATGGGCTTTACCAGAAAGGCCGCAAATCCAATCTGTTGCATCCGCTTCGCGTCGCCCCGTTTTCCCACGGAGGTCATCATAATCAAGGTCGGATCGCCGTAAGATTTGTCATCCTTAACGGCCCGGCCCAGACTGGCTCCATCCATATCCGGCATTTGCATATCCAGGATAGCCAGTGAAATGGGTTTGCCCTTTGTTTTTGCCTCGCGCAATAATCCCAAAGCCTCTTCGCCACCCCGGGCTCGAATTACCCGGCATTTCCAGTGAGTCAGTTGGCGCGCCAGGATTTCCAGGTTCGTCTCATTGTCATCCACAATCAGAACCGGCAAGTTCCCGAAATCGGTGGCTTCATGAAGTTCGCGATTGTCCAGATTTGTCTGCTTGTCGAAATGAACGGTAAACCAGAAGGTAGATCCCTTGCCTTCCTCGCTTTTCACGCCGATTTCCCCGCCCATCAGGTCCACCAGCTTGCGACAGATGCTCAGGCCCAGGCCCGTTCCGCCAAAACGCCGCGTCATGGACGCGTCCACCTGCGAGAATGGCGCGAACAGAAGTTTCCGACGATCCGGAGGAACGCCAATGCCGGAATCGCGTATTTCAAAGCGCAGGACGGCGGAACTATCCTCTTCCTTTTCCACCGAAACAGCCATTACGATCTCGCCTTTCTCGGTAAACTTGATGGCGTTGCCCAGAAGGTTGATCAAAATTTGACGCAGACGCCCCGGATCGCCCCGCAGATAAGCGGGAACGTCGGGTTCGATATGGCACAGGTATTCGAGCCGCTTTTCCTGCGCGCGAATGGCCAGCATATCGTTCACTTCGTTCAACGTGTTTATCAGGTCAAAGTTCAGAATTTCGATATCCAGCTTGCCGGCCTCGATCTTGGAAAAGTCCAGGATGTCGTTGAGGATGGTGAGCAGGGCCTCGCCACTCTGGTTCACAGTCCGGGCAAATTCCCGCTGTTCCTCGTCCAGATCCGTATCCAGCAAGAGCCCGGTCATGCCCAGGATGCCATTCATGGGAGTCCGGATTTCATGGCTCATATTAGCCAGGAAATGCGACTTGGCAATGGCGGCTTCCTCGGCCTTTTCCTTCGCGATGAGCAGCTCGGCCTCGGTTTTTTTATGTTGTTCCACAGAGTCTTCGAGTTCGGTGGTGCGTTCACGGACACGCGTTTCCAAAGAATCATGCATGGTCTGGATTCTTCGGGCCAGATCGTTAAAGCTTCCAGACATCTGGCTGATTTCATCGTTCCCCTTCACTGGAATCATGGGAATAAAATCGCCGTCTTTGCGTTCCGTCGCGCGTTGAAAAGCGTTGCTGATGTATCGCAGGCGATCAAATATCAACCTGCGCATGGCAAAGCCGACCAGCGCCAGACCCAGCAGCAGCCAGATAATCAGCAGGATCGACTCGCGGGCGCTTTTGCTTACGATGCCGGCTTGCAGCGTTTCCATGGGGATGGCAATGGTGTCCATCGACACATCCCCCACGCTCTGATGGAAACCGCCTTTGTCGCCGTAGCGTTCGATAATAATGGGTGGTGCCTCGGCGGGATTTCCATGGCACCGCAGGCAGCCCTCATCCATCCGCCGCGCGTTGAAGTGCGCGTAGTAATCCTTGCCATCCATCTCAATCACCCCACGCCAACGATCCACGTCGGGATTATTCCGGAAATACTGAATGATCGTGACTTCCTCGGGCCCGGCCTTGTTAATGGGGTTGTGGGGATTCGTTGAAGAAAATTTGATGATATAGTCGGGAAACTGTTCCTTCACTTGTTGAAAGATTTTGCGCGTGGCATAGCTGGAGGACATGGTCTCCGCCACAAAGGCCTCTTCGCCCATCACCTCCACCATGGCAGGCCGGACCTTGGCGACAAAATAATCGCGGATCGCCAGATTATACTCCAGCGTGAAATCGGCCAGGGTGGCGGTCTGTTCCTCAAGGCTCTTTTGGGAAATAATCCAATTACTCCCCAGGATAATAATCGAAAGACAAACCGTAAATATGCCGACGATTAAAAGAAGTTTCGTGCTGAGGCTATTGATCCTGAACATGTAACACCACCCGATTGGCCCTGTATTAATTAGCCTGTATCCCTTGTTTATCGGCAAATCCTGCAAACTACTTGATACGGTATTCGCCCGAAATTCCGTATTTTTACCGGATATCCGGGGATTGACATCGGCGCTAAAGCCGGGTTCAATGAAAGCAGGCAGAGTACCCGGAAAGGGGCGATCAAGCATGGATACAGAACTGAAAGAAAAGAGTCAGCGCCTTCATCATATTCTTACAGATATGGGAAGCGCCGTCGTGGCTTTTTCCGGGGGCGTGGACAGCACCTTCCTGGCGGCGGCGGCCCATAAGGCCCTTGGCGACAAGGCTTTGGCCGTCACCGCCTGCTCCGCAACGCTCACGGCTGCCGAACGCGATACCGCCCGGGATCTGGCGCGAGACATCGGAATCGCCCACGAACTGGTCAATACGGACGAATTCGAAGATGCGGATTTTGTCGCCAATTCGGCCCTGCGCTGTTACTATTGTAAGAAGGCGCGTTTTGCCGCCCTCGTCGAATGGGCCGAAGAGCGCGGCTATGCCTGGGTCGTAGAGGGCAGTAACGTGGACGACAGCAGCGATTATCGCCCCGGCGAAAGGGCCGTGGAAGAAATCGAACGCGTGCGCAGTCCCCTGAAAGAAGCGGGCTTGAACAAGGAAGAAATCCGCCGCCTGTCAAAGGAATGGAAGTTGCGGAGCTGGGAATTTCCCAGCGCGGCCTGTCTGGCTTCGCGTATCGCCTATGGCCTGCCCCTGACGGAGGAACGCCTGCTTCAGGTGGAAAAGGCCGAAGCCCTGGTGGGCGAATATGTACAGGGTCAGTTTCGCGTGCGCCACCATGGAGAACTCGCCCGCATAGAAGTCACGCCCGACCACATGGCGGACCTCCTGAATGAAAAGGTGCGCGAAAAATTGCTCAAGGAGTTTCAGAAGATTGGCTTTATTTATATAACAATGGACCTGCAGGGCTATAAAATGGGCAGCATGAACCAGAGCATCGGCAAATAAAAAATAGAAAAGACGCAAATCATGACCAAAGAATTTATCGAGAAAATTCTCCGGTCCCTTCAGCAGGGCGAAATTTCCATGGAAGAGGCAGCCGAGACGCTGCAGAAACTTCCTTATGAAGAAATGGGTTTCGCCAAAATCGACCACCATCGCGCTATCCGGCAAGGCTTTCCGGAAACGATTTTCTGCCAGGGTAAGACCATCGACCAGGTGGTGGCCATCATGGAGCGCATGAACGAGGGAACGCGCAACATCCTGGCAACGCGCGCGAACCCGGAGATGTATGCCGCCGTGAAGGAAAAGATTCCCGAGGCAAAATATTATGAACTGTCGCGCATTATCGCCGTGCACAAGGAAGATGTCGAGGAAGACCCCGAACGCTACATCCTGGTCATGAGCGCCGGAACCAGCGATCTCCCCGTGGCGGAAGAGGCGGCGGTGACGGCTGAAACCATGGGCAATCGCGTGGAGACAATCTACGACGTGGGCGTTGCGGGGATCCACCGGCTCTTTGCCCAGCATGAAAAACTGGCCGCGGCCAATGTGCTGATCGTAACGGCCGGGATGGAAGGCGCGCTCGCGAGCGTCGTGGGTGGCCTGGTTGCCAAGCCGGTGATCGCCGTGCCCACGAGCATCGGCTATGGTGCAAACTTCGGGGGACTTTCGGCCCTCCTGGGCATGCTCAACAGCTGCGCCGCCGGAATCGCCGTCGTCAATATCGACAATGGCTTTGGCGCCGGACGCCTGGCCAGCATCATCAATCACATGAGGTAAATCACCGTGAAAACATTATACCTGTCCTGCTTTGCGGGCATCAGCGGAAATATGACTCTGGGCGCTCTGATCGACCTGGGCCTGCCCGAAAACAAACTGAAGGAAGAACTCGCCAAACTCAAGGTCGGGGGATACCACATCGACGTCCGCCGCGTGATCAAGCAGGGGATTTCTTCGGTATATGTGGATGTCGTTTTGGGAGACGGAGACACAGACGCGCACGGACATGAACACGGACATACACATGGGCACGGGCACGATCATGAACATGGACACAGCCATGATCACGAGCACCACCCTGATCATGGGCACACGCATGACCATGGGCATTCACAGGAACATAAGCATGGCGATTTCCGCAATCTTTCCGTCATTCGGAAGTTGATCGATGAATCCGATCTGGACCCGGTTGTGAAGGACCGGAGCAAGGCGGTTTTTTTGCGGCTGGCGAAGGCCGAGGCCAAGGTGCATGGCACCACCATCGACAAGGTCCACTTCCACGAGGTGGGCGCGTTGGATACGATTGTGGACATCGTGGGCAGCGTTTTCGGCCTGCATTATCTGGGCGTGGAAAAAGTCATCGCCTCACGTGTGCGCACGGGCGCCGGTTTTGTCCAATGCGCCCATGGCCAGATGCCCGTTCCCGCTCCGGCCACGGCTGAACTGCTCCAGGGCATCCCCAACTACCAGGGCGATATCGAAAAAGAAATGACCACCCCCACAGGAGCCGTTCTGCTGGCGGAACTCTGCGACGGCTTTGGAGATATGCCCGAGGGTTTCATTTCCAAAAAAACGGGCTACGGCGCGGGCGGCTGGGATCTGGAAATACCGAACGTCCTGCGCGCGCAATTAGGCGAACTGGCTGCCGAACGCGGCCCCGTTGACCGGATCGAAATCATTGAATGCAACATCGACGATGCTAACCCGCAAATTTATGAACACGTCATCGAGATACTGCTGGAAGAAGGCGCACTCGATGTCTGGCTGACGCCCATCATCATGAAGAAGGGCCGTCCGGCCATTACCCTCTCGATTCTGGCTCCGAACAGCCTGCGGGACAAACTGGAAGAAATCATCTTTTCCGAAACATCATCCATCGGCCTGCGCTACTATCCCGTCGAACGCACCATCGCCGATCGCAGCATCGAAACGGTGGACCTGCCCTGGGGCCGTGTCCGCGTCAAGATCAGCCGCCACAAAGGCAAGGTCTGCAATATTTCCGTGGAATACGACGATTGCCGCCACCGGGCCATGGAAAGCGGCATCCCCCTGAAAGAAGTGCAGGCCGCCGCCTTGGCCAAGGCGCGCGAAAGCTTTCTGGACTGAAGATTCTAAGAATCGGGTCATTTCGAATCACTGTGGTGGCGCATTTTGGGCCTGTGTGTCATTATGAGGCACAGTGTCTCTATGGTGGCTTCTATCCCGGCAAATCCTGTTTCTTCAACCCAATTCCAATACCGAAGTAAGTCCTATAATACCAGTGTTACGCATTGATGTACTGCCGTCCGCATTTCTGCGATCTCCCTTTTTTGAGCCTCTGGCACAGCCCTTGCATATTATAGGGGCAAATAACGAATTCGGGCCAAGTCAAATGCCCGAAAAGGAGGCTTACAATGGCTAAAGCAGTAGGAATTGACTTAGGAACGACCAACTCGGTCGTAGCAGTAATCGAAGGTGGAGAACCCACCGTTATCGCCAATGCGGAAGGCAACCGGACCACCCCGTCCATCGTGGCCTACACGGACTCGGGCGAGCGCCTCGTGGGGGCGCTGGCCAAGCGGCAGGCAGTGATGAACGCGGAAGGCACCGTCTATTCGGCCAAGCGTTTCATGGGTCGTAAATACAATGAAATCGAAGAAGAACGCCGCAACGTGCCTTATAAGGTCGTCGAAGGCCCCAACGGCGCGGCCCGTTTCGATGTCAAGGGCAAGCAACTGGCTCCCGAGGAAATCGGCGCGCAGGTCCTGCGTAAACTGGTGGACGACGCGTCCTCCTACCTGGGCGAAAAGGTAACGGACGCGGTGATTACCGTGCCGGCCTACTTTAACGACGCCCAGCGTCAGGCAACCAAGGACGCCGGAAAGGTTGCCGGGCTCAACGTGCTCCGCGTGGTCAACGAACCGACCGCCGCGGCCCTGGCCTATGGCACGGACCGCAAAAAGGACGAAACAGTCCTGGTCTTTGACCTGGGCGGCGGAACCTTTGACGTGTCCATCCTGGACGTGGGCGACGGCGTATGCGAAGTGCGCTCGACGGCCGGCGACACCCACCTGGGCGGCGATGACTTTGACAAGTGCATCGTCGATTGGGCGGCTGCCGAATTCAAGAAGGACACAGGGATCGACGTGCGCGAAGACAAGCAGGCTCTTCAGCGGCTCTATGAAGGAGCGGAAAAGGCCAAGTGCGAGCTTTCTTCCGCGCAGACGACCCAGCTGAACCTGCCCTTCCTGACGGCAGACTCCACCGGTCCCAAGCACATGAACCTGAACCTGTCGCGGTCGAAGTTTGACCAGTTGACGGCGCATCTGGTGGATCGCTGCCTGGAGCCCGTGAAGCAGGCCCTGGCCGATGCCAAGCGCCAGGCCGAGGACATTGACCAAGTCATTCTGGTGGGTGGTTCCACGCGAATCCCCGCCGTGCAGGAACTGGTCAAGAAACTCACCAAGGGCAAGCAGCCCAACATGTCGGTCAACCCCGACGAAGTGGTGGCCCTGGGCGCGGCGGTGCAGGCCGGTATCATTCAGGGAGACGTGAACGACGTGCTCCTGCTGGACGTGACGCCCCTGTCTCTGGGTGTGGAAACGATGGGTGGCGTGATGACCAAGCTTATCGAACGTAACACGACCATCCCCTGCCGTCGTTCGGAAGTATTTTCGACGGCTTCGGACAACCAGCCCGCCGTGGACATCGTGGTCCTGCAGGGCGAACGTGAAATGGCGCGCGACAACCGCACGCTGGGCACCTTCAAACTGGAAGGCATTCGTCCCGCCCCGCGTGGCTTGCCCCAGATCGAAGTCAGCTTCGATCTCGACGCCAATGGTATCCTGAACGTGTCGGCCCGTGACAAGGACACCGGCAAGGAACAGAAGATCACCATCAGCGGATCGACCAACCTGGACCACGGCGAAGTGGACAAGATGATCCACGACGCCGAAGCCCACGCGGAAGAAGACAAGAAACGCCGCGAGGAAATCGAAGCGCGGAACCGTCTCGAATCGACGGCATATCAGGTGGAACGCGTCCTGAACGAGCTGGGCGACAAGGTTTCGGCAAGCGACAAGCAGCAAGCGGAAGCCAAGATCGCCGACGCCCGCAAGGCCGTGGAAAACCAGGAAGCCCTGGACAAGGTGAAGGACCTGACCCACGAACTGGACCAGATCGCTTCGAGTCTGGCCCAGTACGGCGCCGCGCAGGCCGATCAGCAGCAAGAGGCCGACTACGGCCATCGCGCCCATCAGGCCGGAGGCCCGCAGCAGGAAGAGCAGGCCCAGACTGATGACGACGTGATCGACGCCGAGTTCCGCAAGAACTAGGCAGACAGGCCTGACGGAATCGCAAAGGCAATGAGCAGGCTTCGGGAGGTGGCCCTTCCGAAGCCTGCTCCCACATGCAATTCCAAACAGGCAGAAAAGGAAATATCATGAGAATACCCGTTTACGGTCCCGGCGACATTATATATAATGGAGCCGAAATGCTTTGGGACGACACACCGGAACCCAAGGAAGACAGGGCATTGAAGGAGGAAAGCATGACGGATTCTTCCAAAGAAACTATCGAACAGGAAAAGCAGAAAGAAGCCCAGGCCCGGAACGATGAGGCTCGGGAAGAGCAAAACATCGCCCCGGAAAGCAAGCCGGAGCCTGCTGGAGAAAGCACGGAGGATTACAAGGAAAAATGGATGCGCGCCTTGGCCGAGATCGAAAACGTCCGCAAGCGCAATGCCCGCATGATGGAACGTATGCGCCAGAACGAGCGCGATTCCGTACTCCGCGCCTTTCTCGAAATCGAGGACAACCTCGACCGCGCCCTGAGCCACGAACCGGAAGAACCCAACCCCTGGTTTGAGGGCATGCAGGCCATCCGCGACCAGATGCTGGGCACGCTGGAGTCGCTCGGCGTGCGGCCCTTTCATGCCGGCGGCGAACTCTTCGACATGCACCGCCACGATGCCGTGGCCCGCGTGCAAAACAGCGAAGTCCCCGAAGGCACGGTGCTTGAAGAAACCCAGAAGGGCTATGAGAAGAAGGACGGAGAAATCCTGCGACCCGCCAAGGTGGTGGTGTCGCATCAATAAAATGCAAAACCATACCGACAAAAAGAGGGTGATATTATGGCTGTAAAATTTCAAGACTACTACGAACTGCTGGGCGTGGATCGCAGCGCCTCCAACGAGGAGATCCAAAAGGCATTTCGCAAGCAGGCCCGCAAGTATCATCCCGATATCAACAAGACGCCCGAGGCTGAAGAAAAATTCAAACAGATCAACGAAGCCTACGAAGTGCTGCGCGATCCCGAAAAACGCAAACGCTATGACCAGCTGGGCCAGAACTATCACGCCGGCCAGGAATTCACGCCGCCCCCCGGATGGGAAAACGTGAACGTCAACTTTGGCGGAGGACGCCCCGGCGGCGGCCCGAACGTGAAATTTACCTCGGGTGACTTCGGCGGATTCAGCGACTTTTTCCAGAGCATCTTCGGCGACATGATGGGCGGAGGATTCGGCGGCGCGCAAACCGGCGCGACCGGTGGTCGGCAAAGCAACGCTTGGCGCGCGGCACGTGGGCAGGACCATGAGGCCACCATCCAGGTCAGCCTGCACGAAGCCGCCCACGGCGCGAAAAAACGCATCAGCCTGGAACGCGTGTCACCCGCGGGCAATGGCGGCATGAAGCCCGAAGTCAGCAGCTACGACGTGACCATCCCCAAGGGCGTCACCGACGGCTCCACCATCCGCCTCGCCGGACAGGGATCTCCCGGAATGAACGGCGGCGAGGCCGGAGACCTGTACCTTAAGGTCAAACTCCAGCCCGATCCCCGCTTCGAGATTCAGGGACACAACCTGCACACTCAGGTCAAACTGGCCCCCTGGGAAGCGGCACTGGGCGGCGAAGTGCGCGTACCAACCCTCGATGGATCGGTCACCATGAAAGTTCCCGCCGGTACCCAAAGCGGCCAGACCCTGCGCCTGCGCGAAAAGGGCCTGCCCAAACGCAAAGGCTCCCCCGGTGACATCATGGTCAAACTCCAGATCGCCACACCCAAAAACCTGAGCGACAAGGAACGCGAACTCTTCGAAGAACTGGCCAAAGTATCCAACTTCAAACCCCACGACTGATAGC
>CAYWYC010000171.1:0-10366 GCA_964462565.1 uncultured Candidatus Sumerlaeota bacterium
CTTGACATGGCAGGGGTCACTGGTTCAAGTCCAGTATCACCCACCACTGAAATTCCTTGACTTACGCCTCTTTTGACTCTTATACAATTTCAGGTTGTCACCGTTCTTGACACCGTGGTGTCCACGTTTGTGTAGCGCCGTTCTCGAAATACGCAAATGGCCTGCGTGTTCGTAGTAAGCCCTGTGAAGGGCGTCTGGTGGAACGAAGGCTGCTGTTCTATTCGGAGATTCTCATCCCGATGACGGCCCTTACGGGCCTTACTACAAACCAGGGGGGCCGTCTTACTGGAAGCAGCAGCCTTGCCTGAAAGCCGCGCCCGGGCGGCCCTGGTGGATGGCGTAGATGTTTCCATCGTCGCAGCCCAGGATAAGCGCGTCGCCTTCGCCGCCGATGGTCTGTTCCCGCATGAGGGCTTTTGTTGCAGCGAGAGCCTTTCCTAACGATAACTTTTCGGATATTTCGCACATTAGCCGCCTCCGGCCTCATTTACCCCTAAAATCTGACAAATTACCCAAATTACCAGGCTGACGGCCCCCAAGAACAGCCTTTATTATATATATATACTAGTACTAGCCCTTATCCCCGTAGTCATACCGGTAATTTGGGTAACTTGTCGAACTTTAGGCAATGGAAGTTAATATGAATATAATGCGTGTGCCTGACGCAGGCAGGCAAATACCCTAAGAATGGAGAAAAAGATCATGAATGATGAAGAAAAAATCGTAGAAGACCTTGCAAAAATCCTTGACGCTTACACGGACGCACTATTAGAGTACGAGTCCCTTACAGAAGATTTATGCAGGCACATACGACGAGAAAACGAGTTGGTGTCTGAAGCCCTTTCGCATATCGGGGACATGGGTGACGACTATCAGCTGGATCGAGATTGGGATGGCTTTACAGGATCTGTCGCCCGCCTATCTGCATCTGTGGGACGATTGGTCCAGGCAATCGAGCAAATACGGGCCGGGCTGCTGCGAAAAGGCATGGTGATCGTTCAAGCACGGCGCGGGCGTCGGAGGCGGGAGAGGGACCAGAGAAGGCATCAGTCATTAGCACAAAAGAAGAAAAGGCTGAACCCCGGTTCGTAGTCAGCGACGGTAGTCGCGTCTTCGTGCCAGATGCAAAGCCATGCATCAGCGCGTTTCGCACTCACCCTCGCACGCGTAATCGCAATCGGTATCCGGTTTCGCCCGGAGCAGGTCACGCCACTTACGTGGCTTACTACGAGCCTGGTTGGATGCTTTTCATCTGACGTTCTAACGCCTAATGCCTAACGCCTAATGCCTAACGCCTAATGCCTAACGCCTAATGCCTAACGCCTAATGCCTAATGCCTAATGCTTCGGCCTTTGACACCCCCAATCCCTTTAGGAAGATGGCTTTGCCCTTATGAAAACCATTATGGCCCTGGACATAGGCTCCGGTAGTATGCGGGCCCGCCTGGCCGGGCTGGACGGAACTGTTCTGGCCGAGGAGCGTGGGCTGACGCCTGCCCATCAGGACCCTTCCGGGGGCTTTTACTTCGAGGGGCTGGAAATCAGGGAAGCGGCGCGACACCTGGTGCGGTCTCTGCAAAAGCGGCATGGCAAGGCGGAAACCATCGCAATAGCCTTTTCCTGCCTGGGTACGAGCATGCTTCCGGTTGGACCCCGTGGGCAGGCCCTGGCTCCGGCGCTGTCGCCTTTGGATCGCCGTCCGTCGATCGACTTGCCCGAAGATCTGTCGCTCCGCGAAATCTATGGGCGCACCGGCCAGAATCCCGTCTTGCCCAGCAGTTTTCACCATCTGCGATGGCGCCTGGCAGGGGAGGGCGCGCAGTGGCCCGCCGATACGCGCTTCCGGTCGCTTCGCGGCATGCTGGTGGAACAACTTTGCGGTCAGGCGTGGGAAGACCATTCCTGGGCTTCACGGACGATGCTGTATCGCCTGGACAGGGATGACTGGGACGAAGCGCTCCTGGCAAAGGCGGGCCTCCGTAGAGGCCAACTGCCGCCCCTTTGCGGCGCGAGCCAGGCCTTTCGGATTTGCCCCGAAGCCGCCGCGGAATGGGGACTGTCGCCCGAGGCCGTCGTGGCTCCGGGAGGTCTGGATAACTGCTGCGGTGTCCTGGGATCGGGAGCCGGTCCGGATGAGATGGTCAATGTGACGGGGACCTTTGAGCACCTGGCGGCGCGCATGCCTGGCGAAGCAGCGCCGGACTTTGTGATCGAGGGCGGGGCCTTGGCCTTTCGCTGGCTGGAACCGGGCCAATTGCTGGTATGCTCGCGCACCCATTTGGGCAAGGACCTGCAAGACCTCCTGAAGGCCTCGGAGGGCCGGATTCAGGAGCACTTCCTCAACCGCGACCTGCCACCGGGACCCGAGCCGCGGGAGCTGGCTCCGGGCAGTCCCGAAGCCGCCATCATCAGCCTGATGGACAGGGCGACGCTGGAGATGAAGGCCTTTATGGAGCACTGTGAGCAGGCATCGACCCGCGCGAGGAGAATCGTCGTCATTGGTGGCGGTGCCGACGCTCCGGCCTCCCTTCAGCGCAAGGCGAACCTGCTGAACCGTCCCCTGCATGTGCCAGAGGACAGGGAGGCCAGCCTGCGGGGCGCTCTCCAGATAGCCTGGACCGCCGCAACCGGGAAGCCCCTGAAAGAGGCGACGGCGCTGTTCGCTAATCCGATAAGCAGGATATACGAGCCTCAGCAGCCACAGGTCGAAGCCTTTCAACGTCGTCGTAAAACGGTACTTGTTGAGTAAATTCGACATTTTACCCAAGTTCCCGGTCTGACTGAAGAGGCTTAGGAGTAGTATAGTATATATATATATAATAGAGGCTGCTATCGGGTAGAGTCAGAGCGGGAATCTGGGCAATTTGTCAGATTTTCAAGGAGGCAGAAGCATGCCTCAAGAGTCGAAGCCCTTCAACGTCGTCGTAAAACGGTACTTGTTGAGTAAATTCGACAAATTGCCCAAATTCTCAGTGCGAAAGCGAGAGACCTATAGAGAGTACTAGTATATATATATAATAGAGGCTGTTATCAAGCAGCGTCAGCGAAGGAGGCAGAAGCATGCCTCAAGAGTCGAAGCCCTTCAACGTCGTCGTAAAACGGTACTTGTTGAGTAAATTCGACAAATTGCCCAAATTCTCAGTGCGAAAGCGAGAGACCTATAGAGAGTACTAGTATATATATATAATAGAGGCTGTTATCAAGCAGCGTCAGCGAAGGAGGCAGAAGCATGCCTCAAGAATGGAAAAGAAACATGAACAAGCCCATAGTTGAAGCACCGGCCCAGTGCCTCTGCGATGTATCGCGCTATCTCTTCAAGCGGGAACTCACCGAACTCTGCGGGGGCAACGTCAGCCTGCGACAGGACCATCGTATTTACATCACGCCTACCTGCGCCTCCCAGTACTTCCTCTGGGATCTCCAGCCGGAAAATGTGATTGTCCTGGAGGAAGGCGGCAGCATCGTCCAAGGCGAAAAAGAAGCCCTCTCCCGCGAAAACGAGCTGCACCTGTCCATCTATGCGCACAGGGCCGAGACGCAATCCGTCTTCCATCTCCACACGGTGGAACTCATGCTGCTGGCCGAATCCCCGGAACTGCTCGATGGCCCTTTGCGGGACTATCTGGAGGAACGGGGCATCGCCCTGGCCCTGCTCGATCCCCTGCTCGTCGGGCAGACCCCGGAGCACGACGACCGCCTGCTGGAACTGCTCGACGGCTTTGACCAGAAGCAGCCTGCAATCATCATCGGGCCCCGCCACGGCATCTTCGCCACCGCTCCCGACACGGCGACCAACTTCGTCACCATCGACAGCCTCACCTGCTTCCTGCGCCAGATGAAGATCGACCGCCAGATAAGGACGGCCCTCTCATGCAGATAAAAAAGCATCCCTATAACAACTTCGGCACACCCGATCCTGAAAAGACCCTGGCCCGAAGCCTGGAAGCCCTCTTCATGGGCCGATTCCTCTCGCTCGATACGGCCTCCATCAGCCTGCGCAAGGAGGGGCACATTTACTATGCTGAAGGAAACACCTGCGCCTGGCTTCTGCTTGATCAATCCGACGCGGCCCGCAAGGCCCTTCAGCATTCCCGCTACCGCAACTGGCACGACACGGCATATCAGGCCTACAACGATATCCACGCCGTCGTTGCCGGACGGCCACCCCATGCCATGAGCCTCCTGGCGCAAGGGCTATCGTTGGGGCCGTCAACGAGCATGATGAAAAAGCGGAATGTCTTGCGGGCGGACGACCATGTCTATGACCGATCGGCCCTGGACGATTTCCCCGCCTTGCTCGATGCTGCCCGCGCCAAAGCCGATGACGCCGACATGGGCCACATGCTGATGATCGTGCGGGACTGGGGCGTGATCTGCTGCGCGCCCAACCTGCCCGAAGCCATCGCCCACTACCAGAATATCGAACTCCTCGCGCGTCTCGAAGTCGCGAGGCTGACCATGAAAGGAAAATGAATGCCCATGAATGACGGCTATTTCAAGGCTATCGCCGCCCGCTTCCCGACCCGCATGTGGGTCAACAATCCGACCCTTGCCGAGTCCCAAGAGGCCATCGAAGCAGGGGCCTGGGCCTGCACCACCAACCCGACCTATGCCGCCAAGATGCTGGAAAAGGAGAGCGACCTTGGCGAGGCCATTATCCGTGACGCCCTCAGCCAGACCAGCGATGACCATGCCGCCGCCGACCTGATCCAGCAGAAGGTCGTCCAGCGCATCCTGCCGGTTTTTGCGGGACTATCCGAAGGCCCTGCCGACAGCAAGGGACTCGTCTCCATCCAGGGCAACCCCTATCGAGACGAAGACCCCGAAGCCATATACGCCGAGGCCATGGAATACCGCAAACTCGGTCCCAACGTCCTGAGCAAGATACCCGCCACCAAGGCCGGACTCGTGGCAATGGAAAAAGTGCTGCGCGCGGGGATGCCTGTGATCGCGACAGAAGTCATGAGCATCGCCCAGGCCCGGCAATGCGCCGAAGTCGAACTCCGCCTGCGCCGGGAAATGGATTCGGCGCCCTGCTTCTTCATCACCCATATCACGGGCATCTATGACGAGTATCTGGCAGGCGCCGTCGAAAAGGCGGGTATCGATGTGCCGCCTGATCTGCTCGAAAAGGCAGGATGGATGGTCGCGCGCAAGCAGGAAAAAATGTTGCGATCCATGCAGTCCGGGGCCATCATGCTGGGTGGTGGAGCCCGGCAACTCCGGCATTTCACCGACATGGTTGGCGGCGACATGCACGTCACCATCAACTGGTCCACCGCCGAAGAACTGCTCGCGTCGCCGCCGCCCGTGGAAGATCGCTTCCACCAGCCCCTCGATGCAGCCGAAGCCAAGCGTTTGCGCGCCGCAGTGCCCGATTTCAGGCGTGCCTGGGACGATGACGGCCTGACGGTCGAGGAGTTCGAAGGCTTTGGACCGGTGCAGTACTTTCGTGACATGTTCGTCGCCGGATGGGACAAACTCCTGGCGGCCCTCCAGCAGACAAGGAGCAAGACAAAATGAGCGATATCCCCCAATACAGCGTCCAGGCGTTCCGTCTCGGGGACTATGAGGTTCCCGGCGCGGAAGTGACCTGGATGGAAAACTGGACAGGCCGCGAAGTGCTCGTCAATACGATCTTCCTCATCCGCGGCCATGGCAGGAACATCCTGATCAACACCGGCGCGCCCCAGGATCTGACCGAACTCAACGAGGCCTGGCGCGGCTTCTTCGGATTCGACGAAGCCATGATCACGCGAACCGGCGACGAATACCCGCAAAAGGCGCTGGAGCGCGTCGGCCTCAAGCCTGAAGATATCGATATGGTGATCATCACGCCTATCCAGATATACGCCACGGCCAACATCACGCTTTTCCCAAACGCCCGCGTCTGCATCAGCCGAAAGGGTTGGATCGAAGACTGGTGCGCGCCGACCTTTCACCTCCACGTGCCGCGACACCTGCGTCTGCCCCGCGACCAGAACGACTACCTCCAGAACGAAGGCTGGGGAAAACTCCAACTGCTCGAAGATGAAGCCGAGATACTGCCCGGCCTCTCCACCTTCTGGGTCGGCGGACACCATCGCTCATCCATCGCCGTCAAGATCAATACATCAAAAGGGCAGGTCATTGTATCGGACTGCTTCTTCACCTACGCCAACATCGAGCAGCACAAGTATCTGGGCGTCATGGAAAGCATGCCAGAGATTCACCATGCCTATGAACGGATTCGCCGTGAGGGTGACATCCTGCTGCCCCTGTACGATCCCGAGATTTTCGAACGCTTCCCCGACGGCATCGTTGCGGAGCAGGGGAGTGCTGGAAGGAGAAATGCAAATGCTTGAGAGCCTGAAAGACAAGGTGGCATTGATCACAGGAGGAGCCCGGGGAATCGGCCTGGCCATCGCCCGCGCCATGCATGACCGGGGCGCTGTCGTGGTGCTGGCCGATATCGACCTGCCCGCCGCCCAAAAAGCAGCCCGGGAACTCGGAAGTCCCGCCTCGGCCATGCGCCTGGACCTGTCTGACGTGGACAGTTGCAAGGAATGCGTCAACCGGGCCATCACCGAAAAAGGCAAACTCGATATCCTCGTCAATAACGGCGGCATCTGCAAAACCCGTCCCATCGACCAGATCGACCAGCCCTTTTATGACGCCATGTTCGACATTAACGTGCGCGGAGCCTTCTTCTGCTCCCAGGCAGCCGCCGCCCACATGCGCGAACGCCACACGGGACGCATCATCAATATCGCATCCATCGCCGCGCGTAACGGCGGTTCCGAGGATGTATCCGTCTATGCGGCAACCAAGGGGGCCATGGTGGCCATGACCAAGGCCTTTGCCAAGTATCTTGCACCGGGCGGAACCTGTAACGCCGTACTGCCGGGGCCGACCCACACTGATCTCTTCCACGGCTGGGCAAGCGATGAACAGGCTGAGGGCCTCGCGAAAAAAATCCCCATGGGGCGACTGGCATCGCCCGAAGACCATGTGGGCGCGGTCCTCTTCCTGGCATCCGACGCGGCGGCATACGTCACAGGCGCGGGCATCGACACAAACGGCGGGATGTACATGTAGGATCATGCACGAATAAAGCCTTGAAGGCAGGAAGGAATGGACAGGATGAAGAAACTGGATAATAAGGTCGCCTGGGTCAGCGGTGCGGCCAAGGGGATTGGTGAAGGCATCGCGCGATATCTGGCCGAACAGGGCGCTGCCGTTGCCGTGATCGACGTGGATGTCCAGGCGGGCCTGCGCCTGCAGTCGGAAATTCGCAAGGCCGGCGGCGCGGCCCGCTTCATCGAATGCGACGTTGCCGACGACGCTTCCGTAGCCTCCGGTATCGAAGCCACGGTCGAGGCCTTTGGCGGCCTGCACATAGTGGTCAATAACGCGGGCATGCAGCATGTGGCCAAACTCCACGAATTCCCCGAGGCCATGTGGGACCGCCAGATGGGCGTCAACGTGAAGTCCGTCTTTCTCTCATTCCGCCACGCCTACCCCCACCTGAAAAAGAACGCGCAGAGTTATGTAATCAACGTCGGATCCATCAGCTGCTTTGTGGGCCAGGCCAAGACACCCGTCTATCTCGCGTCCAAGGGAGCCATGATCCAACTCACAAAGGCCATTGCCCTCGACTATGCCTGCGACGGAATCCGGTGCAACTGCGTATGCCCCGGCATCACCGATTCCGACATGCTCCGCAAGCACCTCCAGGCCGAACCCGATCCCGATCAGCACCTGGCCCAACGCCTGCGACGCGTACCTCTCGGTGAAATGCTCACGCCCCGGCACATCGCCCAGGCCGTCCTCTATTTCGCGTGCGACGACTCCCACGGCATCACAGGCACCTCCATCACCATCGACGGAGGCTACACCGCCGCCGCCGAATGGGACACCGAATTCGATAAATAGGAAAGGGGCCTTCTATCGCAATCCCCTTCGTCCTATGCCCGGAAAAATGGCTCTATTGGAATTGGCTTTACGCCTTGATCCCGAGGAATTCGGGGATTTCGATTGCGGAACCGAGGATGGTGTGGGCTCCGGCCTTTTCGAACTCTTCGCGCGTGGTGGGACCGGTAAGGACGGCCAGAAAATGGCATCCCGCGTTTTGGGCGGTTTGCCAGTCGATAAGGGTATCGCCCACGTAGAGCCCTTTTTCCACAGGCGTATTGAGCTGGTCGAAAGCATGGATCAGCCCGGTGGGATCGGGTTTCATCTTCTCAACGTCCTCGCCCCCCACTATGAGGTCAAACCAGTCACCGGCTTCGAGATGGGCCAGAATGTCGAGAATGCGGTAGCGGAACTTGGTGGAGACGATTGCCATGGGTATGCCCTTATCGTGGAGCTGCTGGAGCATCTCCGGAATGCCGGGAAGCCAGTCGATCATCTGGACCATGATACGGTCGGCGTGTCCGACGAAGGTCTCGTGGAACAGGTCGCCCCGTGCGATCTCTTCGCATTTCGTCAACATGCGATAGGCGTCCTGAAGGGTGTGGCCGATGGTTTTCCTGGCTGCTTCCTCGTTTGCGCTTTCATGCCCCATGTCGCGCAGGGCCAGGTTGATGCATTCCGTGACGGCATGGGTGGAATCGGCAAGGGTCAGGTCGAAGTCGAACACGATAGATTTTGGATTGAAGTGCAGCACAGCCCGCCTCCTTGGTAAAGATAATGCATTGTGACATGGCGCTTGATGAGGAGCCAGCAAAATCCGGCGAAAGTCTCTCCCAGCCGGAAGCACGAATGGGCAGTGGCGGGTGTACGACATAAATGGGGGACTGGGTTCAGGCAGAATTTTATAAAAGAGGACTGGAAGTCCTCGACAAAGAAACCCGAACCACACCTGGCCTAAAGAAGGAGAGAACGTCGGGATTGGTAATACTATCAGAAACCACTGTGCCGGCAAGATGCCGGCGGTACGTTAAGCGGTTCAGAATTGACAAGATGAACAGGATTTCAGGAGGCCGTTATATCCTGTCAATCTTGTTAATCCTGTCTGATTCATGGGCTCGATTGCGAGTGCGAGTGCGATTTTTTCACCACGAACGACACGAAAAAAAGACCATGCGATAACATCCGCGCTATCCGCGGTTGATTAATGTCTCACGATGGATATAAATCCCTCGCCTTCGGGCGAAACCTTTCGGTATACTCCTATGCATGGAGAGTTATCGCACATCTTCTCATTGCCGCTTCGATATCACGCACCATTTTGTTTGGGCGCCAAAGCACCGCAAGCGGGTTTTGTATGGCGCGCTGGCGGTTCGTCCTCGGGAACTGGTTCGTGAAGTGTGCAAGTCGAATGATATCGAGATATTGAGCGGCCATGTGAGTCGGGATCATGCGCATCTTTCTGTTTCGGCTCCTCCGAATATATCTGCGAGCAAAATTATACAGCATATCAAGGAGAAGACTTCGCGGAAATTGCTGATGGAATTTCGTCATCTTCAGAAAGCCTTTTGAGGTCGCCATTTGTGCGTGCGCGGGTATTTCGTAGCCAGTTCGGGCAACGTGACGGACGAGGCACCTGCAACAGACAGGGGAGCCGAAAGACGGCGGAGACGAATTTACCCCCAAGCCCTCGCCTTGCAGGCGAGGGAGGTTGACTTTCGTGAATGGTCTTTTCCTCGGAAGGACAAAAATATAAGCGTGCGGCTGGAAGCGACAGGATACAGGGATGATTCGAAAGACAAACAGGGCCAAAAGATTTTGGGAATATCCGCTGCATTTATTTGGCTTGGTATGGCTTTGCGGTTTATCGGCTTTATGGTTCTGGCAGGCGAATCCTTTGGGAAAATTATCCGCTTTTGTCGATTTGGGCCGAGATGCCGCGGAACTGTTTTCAAATCCGGATTCTCTGCTTTTCGCCAAGAATACAGGATTTCTTTTTTTGTGGTTAGGAATCCTTTTGATTTTGGGAAATATGGGGCATTTGTTATTGGAGCGATTGCATCCACCTGCGCTGGGCTACCAGGAAAAAATCTGTTTATCTCTGGTTTTGGGGTTTATGCTCCTTTTTGTCCTCTTTTTCTTTCTGGGTGCGCTGCATTTATATTACCGGCATCTGGTTTGGGGTATTTTGATTCCGGCTCTGTTTTGGAGTTTATGGCGGAGTTGGCGGAATCGTTTATGCTGGCGCGAGGTATTTTTTGCATTGAGTCGGAGTTGGCGTCATTCGTCTATTCCGTTAAAAGTTGCTCTTGTGGTGGCTTTTTTCATTCAATCTTATTTGCTCATAGCGGCTTTTGTTCCGGTTTGGGGCTGGGATATGGTTGCTTATAACATGTATCTTCCTCAGGAATATATAATCCGGAATGGACTTCCTTATGTTGAGGAATTCAGTTTTTATTCCTGCTTTCCTTCTTACG
>CAYWYC010000172.1:0-10315 GCA_964462565.1 uncultured Candidatus Sumerlaeota bacterium
GCTTCCGACCAAATTACCAATCCAGACTTTCTCTTCTTTAGGCACGTTGTGGTTCAGGCTTTTTTGTCGAGGACCTTCAGTCCTCTTTTATTAAATTCTGCCTGAACCCAGGACGATGCTCTGGGCTGCTATGTCTCGCACCTTTGGCGAAAAAGAGGACCAAAGAATGGGCAAAGCGCTTCAAGTGCACCGCGTCTCAGCGTCTCGGCGTTTCTTTATAATCAATCGCGGATAACGCGAATATCGCGAATATCAGGTATGTGCTGCGTGTAGAATTAGGGGAAATGGACGGCAATCCGATTATTATTTTTGATTTTTGGCCACATTCCCTAATAATATTATTGACACAGGGAGTTTTTCCGAATATTATTTGACCCATGAGCAAGGATTACAAGAAAAATTCATGTCCCTATTGCGACACACCCATGCGGACGGCAGCCATGCGCTGCGATGTCTGCGATGTGGAGATACACGGGCATTTCGAGGAAAGCCTCTTCCACCGCCTCGATTCGGAGGACCTGCTTTTTCTGGAGCAGTACATGCTGGCCGATTTCAGCATCAAGGCCCTGGCCGAGCGCAGTTCTCTGGGCTATGCCGCCATTCGAAGCCGCCTGGACCGCATTATCGGCAACTATCGCGAACTCCAGGCGGGCGAAACCGAAAAGCGGCGCATTCTGGAAAAACTGTCCAACGGCGAAATCACCGCCGCCGAAGCCACGCGGCGCATATCCGAGATTACGGGGAGATAGACATGACGAGCGAAACGAACGATCCGAAAGCCCAACTGGACCAGATGCTGGTAGATGGCAAAATCAGTCAGGAAGAATATGAAAGTCTGGCCCAGGCCCTGGAACAGCCGCGAAAGTCGCGCAGATCTTCGAGCAACGCGAGTTCCGCGAACCCGACTGCCGGCTTTCGATGGGAAGGCAAGCGGCCGCTCCGTCGTATTCCGCAAAAGGGCATGATCGCGGGGGTCTGCGCCGGACTCGCCGAAACGGGCGGCTGGGACGTTACCACCGTCCGCATTATCGCAGCCCTGTGCCTCGTTTTCGGTTTACCCATCACGCTGACTGTTTACCTGATCATGGCAATCGTGCTGCCGGTGGAGCCTGCGGGACCGGCGAGCACCGAAGGAGGTATGAGAAGCCCTGAATCCAGGATTACCCTAGGAGAGGAAAAGGCCAAACCCATTCCGGTCTTTTTCGCCATCAGCCTTTTTGGCTTGTGGCTGTTCTCCTTTATGTATGGCCACTTTATTCTGCCCCGGATTTTCGAAGTATACGCGCAGATGGGTTCGGACCTCCCAGCCATTACTCTTTATGCTTTTAAGTTAGGAGGCTTTCTCGGCATTTCCGGCCACTCGATTATTAAGATCATCCTGCATGTAATGGCCCTTTTCACGGTGGTCGCTGCTTACATGATTATCCCTGACCGGATCCTGCGTTTTGCCTATGCCTGGATCGTGGTCGGCGTGTATCTTCTCATCACATTATGCTTCATCCTTTTCACATCTTTGCCTTATTATGCCTGGGCCGAGAACATAAGATGATCCGGCAGGCAATTACCTGGCATTCATGAAATGATGTTGGCGAAGTTTTTCGCCGTGGCCGAAGCCAACTTTTAGGACAGGGCCGAGTTCATGGTCTCGAACTGGTCTTCGGCGTCCACTTCTTCTTCGGCCACAAAGATGGGATTCAGGCCCAGTTTTTCAAAACTGGGTAAGGAGGTGATGGCAATATTGGGATTCGGATGCACGGCCACGCCGGCTTTGATCAGGATATTGTTCTCCACTTGGAGGATTTGAAAAAGCGTGTTTTCCTGATCATTGTAAAGCTCGGGTGTATGGTGCGTTTCCACGATCTGACAGAGTTCCTCATCAAACTCCAGATGGTTCAGGATAATGGCGCCAAGCTGGGCATGAAAGGAATCGACCAGTTCGATAATCAGATCCTCGTGAATCTCGACGGATTCGCCATCGGCGTACATTTCGTTGAGTTTGTTCAGAATGACAATGGTGCCGATATCATGAAGCAGCCCCAGCATATAGGCGTCTTCGGCGATGCTGCTTTTGCCGACGATAGTGGCGATTTTGCGGCACCCCAGGGCGCAGCAGAGAGAATGCTTCCACCAAATATTGAAGATATTCTTCAGGAGCGACGTCTTGCCGGTAAACACATTTTTCATGGCGCTCGTTACAAAAAAGCTCTTGATAGGCTTCAGGCCGACCCGAACAATCGCCCGTTCGACCGAGCGCATCTTGACAAGACCCGAATAGGCGGCGGAGTTCGCCATGTTCAACACGCGCGTGGCAAGGGCGGGATCTTTTTCGATCAACGCGGCAATATCGGAAGCGCCCGCTTTTTCATCATTCAACTTGCTGTTCAATTCGCTCACCAACTTTTCCAGCATGGGCAGAGCGATATTGCCTGCCTGCACGTCGTCTTTAATCTGATCGATCAGCGATCTTTGCTTCTCCATTACTTCACCTCCGTCAGGCCCAGAATTGTGTCAATTTTTCTAGGTTTGGAAACATAGGGAATATGCTTGCGGACTTCGTCAATCGTGGTAATGCCCGAAACCACCTTGGAAATCCCATCTTCCAGCAGGGTTAGCAGGCCCGTTTCTTCCACGCTGATCCGACGAATTTCGTAGGCCGTTTTTTTCTGCAGGACCGCGTCACGAATCGCCTCGTTCATCACGAGCAACTCATAAACACCCACGCGTCCCCGATAGCCCGTATGGTTGCAGTGTTCGCAGCCGCGTCCCCGGAAAAATTCATAATCCACCGCTTCCTTTTTATCCACGCCGATTCGCATCAGTTCAAAAGGCGTCGGCTCGTAAAGCTCCTTGCAGTGCAGACATATCCGGCGCAAAAGGCGCTGGGCCAGGATCGAAAGCACGGTGGACGAAATCAGAAAGGTTTCGATGTCCATGTCAATCAGGCGAACAATGCCGCCGATGGAGTCTTCCGTATGAAAAGTGGAAAAAACCTTGTGCCCCGTCAGCGCCGCTTCGATGGCGACTTCAGCCGTGGTCTTGTCGCGGATTTCACCCAGAACAATAATGTCGGGATCCTGCCGGACAATAGCCTTCAAGGTCTCGCCGAAGGTCAGGCCGAATTCCGGCCGCACCGAACACTGGACGACCCCTTCGATCACATATTCCACCGGCTCCTCGGCCGTGATGATTTTTATCGAAGGATCGTTGCTGTAGGCAATCGAACTGTAAAGCGATGTCGTCTTGCCCGAACCCGTGGGACCCGTCATCACCACCACACCCGAAGACGGTTCCAGCACCTCATGGATATATCGATTTTGCAAACGACGGCAGAAACCGAGCTCGGCCAGTTCCCGAATACCATGCTTCTGGCTCAGCACTCGGAGCACGACTGTTTCCCCATAAACAGAAACATAGGTGGACATGCGCAGGTCGTAAGTCTGGTCAAAATAATCGTAGCTGATCTTGCCATCCTGATGGCGACGCCTTTCGGCGATATCCATGCCCGAAAGAATCTTGAAACGGCTCAGCAGCATATCCTGCAAGTCTTTGGGGATATCGGTTTTGTGAATCAGCACACCATCCTGCCGATAACGCACCCGCACTTTCTTGGCCAGAGGCTCAACATGAATGTCGCTCACGTCGGCTTCGATGGCGGAACGAATGAGCTCATCCACAATCCGGATGATGTTATTGGGTGTTTCAACACCGGCCTGTGCTTCTTCAAATTCCAGTACCCCTGCTTCCACGCTGTCCAAAGCCGCTTCGATCTGGGACTTGGTGGAAAGGGCGGGAATAATTTTGCATTGCAAGCCCTGGGCCGCGGCCTTCAGGCATTCCTGGTCCAGCGGATCGTGCATGATAATCACGGCGCCCTCTTCCGATTTGGAAAAAGGCAGAATACCGTAATTCTTCAAAAAACGGATGGACAAGGGCTCGATCAGTTTTTTGTCCACCATCCGCAGATCCGGCTCGATGATGGGACAGTCAAACTGCTCAGCCAGCGCGTTACAAAGCCCGTGTTCGTCCAGAAAACCCATTTCGCATAGGGTGTAGCCCAGGCGCTTACCGCTCCTTTTCTGGGCCTGAAGAGCACGATCTAATTGATCCTGGTTCACCAACTTCATCTCCAGCAGAAAATCGCCCAACCGCAGATCCTGCTTGCTTTTCCGCATGGCCTCACGAATCTGGCTCTGCGTGACATAGCCCAGCTGGACCAGCACGTCTGTTATGCGATGATAAATTTCCAACTTCGATTGCACACGTTTCGCGCGTTTGAGTTGGTCGGGAGAAATAATCTTTTCCCGAAGAAGCATCTCGTCAATACTGACGGGCTTCGAGTCTGAAGGACCAAATGCTATAGCCATGTCTTCGCCCCATATCAAAAAATGTATTCAGCCAAGATATTTGTTGAGCGTCTGAAAACTGCCGCACTCCAGATCAAAAATATGTTTTGCCGCCTGCGCTTCAATTCTATTGATTCTCCAGGAAAAACCGGCAATAATAGAAAGAATAGAAACGATTGTGCAGACGAGTGAGTCTGTCACTTTTGCATTATTATTATCGGAAAACGAAACAATATACTTTAACCTTGAACATCCTTTAGCATCCATGAAATCCCTTAAAATTCAACCTCCTACGTACTTCTTTATCGTTTTGAGCATCATGGTCATGTTCCATTTTTGGGGTCCGGGCTGGCAGATTATACCTCGCTCTGCAAAACCTTCCGGGTTTGTATTTCTGGCCCTGAGCGCGTTGCTTGCCACCTGGTCGGTTATCCATTTCCGAAGACACAAAACTACGACTGAACCCTTTGGCACCCCTACAGCACTTGTTACTTCCGGGCCTTATCAAATCAGCCGAAACCCTATGTACACGTCTCAAATCATTGCCCTTATCGGATTTGCGCTGCTCATGGGAAGTGTCATTCCCTTTATCCTTCTCGTTCTATTTCCTTTCGGAATGAGTTATTTTTATATCCGCCACGAAGAGCGCAAGCTGCAGGAACTCTTCGGCGATGAATTTCGTAACTATAGCAGCAAAGTAGGACGTTGGTTTCGTTGGTTGCAAACGTGACAGACATGCAATTTTTGCACTCTTATCACATTAGCATCATGGCTGACAATTTTTTTCGACTATTTTGTCAATATTTTTGCAGGTGGGTCATAATGATACAGGACGGAAGCCTGGTGTGTCCTTTTCTGCCAAAAATCAGGCACTCCCCGAAGCCGCATCAGTCCAGGAAGCACCCATTCCATCCATAAACAATTTATTTTCAATTATTTACGTGCTTTCAGACGCCTTTCTGCGCAAGTGGTATGCTTCCTGCATTAAAAGAGACAAAAATACCTTGCTGTAAAGAGGGGGAAAGTATGCGACTTGACAAATTAACTCTAAAATCACAGGAGGCCCTCCAGGATGCCGCTGAACTGGCATCTAAAAAGGGCAATCCCCAATTGAATCCAGAGCACTTGCTGGCCAGCCTGCTGGAGCAGGAAGAGGGCATAGTGCGTCCCGTTTTGCAAAAGATCGGCGTGGATCCCAAGGCCCTGCTGGCCGATGTAAATGCGCAGATCGATAAATTGCCCAAGGTTTCGGGCGGAGCCGGCCAGCAGCCCGCCATGAGCTCGGGATGCCGGGCCGTTCTGGACGAAGCCTGGAGCGTGGCCCAGAACTTCAAGGACGACTTTATGTCCACCGAACACCTGCTGATCGGGCTGGTGAAGGTGCAGGCGTCGGACGCGGCGAAGATCCTGAAGCAAAACGGCGTGACCGAGGATGCGGTGCTGCAGGCGCTGAGCCAGGTGCGTGGTTCCCAAAGGGTCACGGACGACAGCCCCGAGGAAAAATACCAGGCCCTGAAGCGCTATGCCCGCGACCTGACCGACCTGGCCCGTGCCAACAAGCTGGACCCGGTGATCGGGCGCGACCATGAGATTCGTCGCCTGATCCAGATTCTCAGCCGCCGCACCAAGAACAATCCCGTGCTCATCGGAGAACCCGGTACGGGCAAGACGGCCATTGCCGAGGGTCTGGCCCGGCGCATTGTGGAAGGTGACGTGCCCGAAAGCCTGAAGGAGAAGAGCCTCGTAGCCCTTGACATCAGCTCGCTCGTGGCAGGCGCCAAGTTTCGCGGTGAATTCGAGGAACGCCTCAAGGCCGTGCTCAAGGAAATCGAAGAATCCGACGGCAAGATCATCGTCTTTATCGACGAAATGCACACCATCGTCGGTGCCGGCGGGGCCGAAGGCGCGGTGGACGCGTCGAACATGCTCAAGCCCATGCTGGCGCGCGGAGCCCTGCGCTGCATCGGCGCGACAACCCTTGACGAATACCGCAAGCATGTGGAAAAGGACGCGGCCCTGGAACGGCGCTTTCAGCCGATTCTGGTCAACGAACCTTCGGTGAATGACACGGTCGCCATTTTGCGCGGGCTCAAGGAGCGCTACGAGGTGTATCAGGGCGTGCGCATCACGGACTCGGCCCTCGTGGCGGCGGCGGAACTGTCCCATCGTTATATCCCCGACCGTTTTCTTCCGGACAAGGCCATCGACCTGGTGGATGAGGCAGCGGCGCGGCTGCGGATCGAGATCGACTCCGTACCCCAGGAGATCGACGAAGTGCAGCGGCGGGTGATGCAGCTCGAAATCGAACGCGCGGCCCTCAAGAAGGAAGACGACCAGGCCGCCCGCGAACGCCTGGACAAAATCGAACAGGAACTGGCTGACTTGAACGAATCCCTCAGTGAGATGAAGACGCGCTGGGAAAATGAAAAAAGCCGCATCACGCGCATCAGCGAAATCAACAAGCAGATCGAAGACACACGCGGCCAGATCGAAGCCGCCCAACGCGAAGGACGCCTGGAAGATGCCGCACGACTTCGCTATGAAACGGCTCCGCGCCTGGAAAAAGAACTCAAGCAGGCCGAAGAAGAACTCGCCCACATACAGGAAAGCGGTGTCATGCTCCGCGAAGTGGTCGATGCCGACGACATCGCCGAAATCGTCGCGCGGTGGACCGGTATCCCCGTGCATCGTCTCGTTGAAACAGAGAAGGAAAAACTCGTCGAAATGGACCAGCGGCTCAAGTTGCGTGTCGTCGGGCAGGACAAGCCCGTCGAGGCCGTGGCCAGCACCGTGCGGCGCGCCCGTGCCGGATTGCAGGATCCGAACCGGCCGCTGGGTTCCTTCATCTTTCTGGGACCGACGGGTGTCGGCAAGACCGAACTGGCCCGCGCGCTTGCGGAATTTCTCTTTGACGATGAGGAAAACATGGTCCGCATCGACATGTCGGAATATATGGAACGCCACAGCGTGGCCCGACTCATCGGCGCGCCTCCGGGATACGTGGGCTTTGAGGAAGGCGGCCAGTTGACCGAAGCCGTGCGGCGCAAGCCCTACAGCGTGGTGCTTTTCGACGAGATCGAAAAGGCCCATCCCGAGGTTTTCAACGCCCTGCTCCAGATTCTGGAAGACGGACGACTGACCGACAGCCAGGGGCGGGTGGTGAATTTCAAAAACACCGTCATCATCATGACCTCGAACATCGGCTCGCAGATTCTGGAAGAAGCCGGCGCCAAGCGGCTTGAAAACGGCGAAGTGCAGGATCCGACGGAAGAAGAAATGATCGAGATCGAAGCCAAGGTGCGCGATTCCATGCGGCAATATTTCAAGCCCGAGTTCCTGAACCGCGTGGATGAGATCGTCGTCTTCAAGCGACTCACGCGCGAGGCCCTCAAGCAGATCGTGGACCTGCAACTTGAAATCGCCGGCGAGCGTCTGGCCGAGCAGAAACTGGAACTCGATGTGGATGAAAGCGCCAAGGAATTTCTGGCGAAGGAAGGCTACGAGCCTGCTTACGGCGCGAGACCCTTGCGCCGCGCTATCCAGCGATTCCTGCTCGACCCGCTGGCCCTCGACATCCTCGATGGCAAGTTCGAACCGGGCGATGCCGTGCGTGTCACGATGAACGGTCATGATGCGCTGGCCATCGAAAAAGCCAGGGCCGAAGCCTGAGCGGCTTCAGTTGCTCCAGAAAATCTCGACACAGTCGTCCGCCGTATTGCCGGACGGCCCGGATAATACCTCCAGGCGAAGCAGGGAATTCTCTGCTTCGCCTGTTTTTCTTATGGCCTCATTAACCGGAATATGGACCAACGCGCCGGGAGCGAGACGGTACTCGCGAAAATCAACGGCATCGCCATCCGCAGGCCCCACGCGCAGCAAGACACCATCGCCCGATGTGGACGGCCTTGCCTGCACGGTCAGCATATCCCGGCCACCTCCAGTTTGCAGGTCCATTCGCCACGGCAAGGGGTTGCCCGGATATTCCGCATGCATGAGCACGCGCACATTTCCCGCGCCGAGTTCGTAAGCGATTTCGCGATCCGCCGGCTCGATCGCGACAATATCAACGAGCATTTCAATCCGGCCCAGGAGTTCCTTTGCCGCCTTCGAGTTGAGCCCCAGGGAAAAGAGAAATCGCGCACGTCCTGCCAGGGGCAAAAGGCCATCGCGGTTTTCGCTGTGCACACGATAGACCGCCCCCCAGTCTTCGCGGTTGAATTCTTCCAGCCCCATTTCCGGATTGTCGCCCATCTTGAAAAGCGCGCGATTCAGCAGGTCCCAATCGAAGCTGGGCGATCCCGGAGCCATCTGGAATCCCGGCTCGGGACGTCGGCACAAGATAAAATCCGGCTTCAGGAAATAGACCAGTTGGTCCGTGTTGAAGGCCGGATATTGCGCGCCCGTGAGGTAGCATTCTTCATTGAAGGCAAAGTTCTGCAGCGCCCTTTCGGCTCCGGCGCGTCGCAGGCTTTCGGCCAGCCAGATGCCTTCCATCTCCCAGGTCAGATCCGTCTGCATCACCAGCGGGGTGCGGTCCATCTGCTCGATGGCGGCGTCCAGTTTCCGCAGGCTTTCGCGCTGCGTTCGCATACAACTCTCCGAGATAAAAGCCGAACGGTCAGAGAAAATAATTGCCGGAAAAAAACCAAGCATAGCCAGCCGCTGCAAAATAAATACGGCAATCAGAAGACCAGCCCAAATGCCCCACCGATCACCGGGTTCAGGACGCCCAAGCAAGGCGACAAGTCCCGCAAGCCCCCAGGCAATCAGTGGCGCCAGGTAACGAGCTTCGCGATTGGGCAACATCAATATCATGAGAAACCAGATACCTATGGGTATCAAAACCAGCAAAAAACCCGGAAGGATATATTGCCGTTTACCCGATAATTTTATGATGCGAAAAAGCACAAAACCCAATCCCGCCGCGAGAAAAAAGAACCCCGCATATTTCACCAGCAGACGCAGAACATGAAGAACCGATTCGAACGTCCAGAAGTCCTGAAAAATATTCCGCCGCACCAGCATACCTTCGCCCCAGGCCACCTGTTTGTCGGGGTGAAAGTTGGCCCACGCCTGATTGTATTCCGTGAAGAAAAGCGACAGGACTCCCAGTGTCGCCGGAAGAACCATGCAAAAACTCTGGAGCAGCCATCTTCGCGCGTTCATGCCGGCGTAAGGTTTTCGCAGGATAAAATGCCGCGCCAACACCGCCGCTCCAAGGGCCAAAGGCAAGGCCCCATAGTTCGATAAGGCCGCCGGTTTGATCCAAAGCAGATAACTCAGCAGCAAGCCAATCGCAAAGGCGCGTAGGGCTCCGGGTTTTCGCAGCCAGGCATAGGCCAGTCCAAACAGCGCCACATGCATCGCCGCGAAAAGAGCATCCACATAAAACAATTCCAAGGTCACATAAAAGCTGGCAAGTCCCGCCAGGATAATACCGGCCGCCATCGCCCGAAGCATCTCCCGACCGCGATCAATCAACTGCCGAAGCGCGATCTCCACCAGCATCACAATCCATAGCGACATACCAAACACATAAGCCCCAAAGGTCGGACGAACGACCATAAAAGGCAGCATCAACCACATCGGTCCCGGCGGACGCTCCGGAATATAGCCGAAAGCCTCCCAAGGCAAGGCGCGCCAGAACGGCTCCGCCGCCATCCAGGCCGTCTTGCTGAAATAATCGTTGCCGTCGCTGAAGGGAAAAACCTGCGTATGCCAAAGCAGCGCCTGCCTTGACAGGACAAAGGCAAGATATATAAGAAGACGTATGATCAAGCCCTTCGACATAATACCGGCCTTCGCCACCTTCCTTACCAATTATAAATCCCCGTCAGCATATCCCGATCAAAGTCCCTGCGCCACGAAAAAGTCAAAGCAAGCGAACGTTGATCGAAGCCCTCCCCCCATCAAAAGCACCTTAATCCTTCAAGCAGCAGAGCCGAAAGCCGAAATATCCGCAAAATCTGAGT
>CAYWYC010000173.1:0-10306 GCA_964462565.1 uncultured Candidatus Sumerlaeota bacterium
AAAAAAAACACGAATAGCCCCCTATTTATGTCGTGCACCCATTATTGCCTCCAATCCAACGGGTTCAAACAATTCTGGGATGATTCCGCATAGATACCCCCCCATTTATGTCGTACACCCATTTTCGCGGGGCGCGTCTCAGATTTTTGCATGGAATAGACAATACGGGATATTACGCCTGCAAATACGATTGGGAAGGATGTCGATCCTGGATACAGACAATGGATAGGCCACGATATATCTCGATGAATACTACTGGTGGATATTCACTATTAACACAGACAAAAGATATTGACTGATAAAATTATGTAAGTTATTGTAGCGACTGAAGTTGTTTTGAAGTGGTGGTTTCCTTTCGGTTGGAACATTTTTACTTGAGATTGATATGGATCCCGGACAAAAAGGCAAGTGTGAAAGGAATATGTATTGTGGCGAAAGGTTTTGAATTGCAGCAAACTGTCCGTTGCACTATCTGCGAAAAAACCGTTGATTCCGGTACTATTCAGTGGGATTGCCGCAAGGCTTATTGTCCGGAATGTATCGAAGAAGGAAAGGCATACAATGCCCAGATGAAAGCGCGCGAAGCGGCGCTGCCCTTGGTGGATGCCCGATTGGCTGCAATTTTCATTTTTTCGATTATCATTTTTCTTTTTGGCGGATGGCTGCCAATAACTCTTGAAGGTGCTTATATCTTTAAACTTTTCTTTTTCGGTAAAAGACGTTCGAAACTCCACCTTTCTGTCTTGGGAATATCCGCAGCTATTCTCTTTATTAAATTCGTATTGCTGAATATGACTGCATTAAAATATTCCAGTAATAGTTGTATTTACTAAAAAAACAGAAGAATTATAATCTCGTCATTCTGTCGGAGTGTTTTTTGAATTTGAACTTTGGTAGTGGGCGGTGGCTTCCGCTGCGCGGAGGCCGTCCACAGCGGCGGAGACGATGCCTCCGGCGTAGCCTGCGCCTTCTCCGGCGGGGAAGAGACCCGGGGTGCTGAGGCTTTGGCCGGTATCGTCGCGGTCGATGCGTACGGGTGAGCTGCTTCGGGTTTCCACTCCGGTGAGCACGGCGTCATCCATGGCAAAGCCCTTGATCTTGCGATCGAAAACAGGCAGGGCCTCGCGGATCGACGCGATGATATAATCGGGCAGGCATCGGGCCAGGTCGGCAGGGGTGACTCCGGGCAGGTAGGAGGGCTGGACCATGCCGAATGCCGACGAAGCGCGGCCCTTCATGAAGTCGCCCAGGCGTTGTGCCGGAGCCGCGTATTCGCCGCCTCCCAGTTCAAAGGCGGCCTGTTCCCATTGTCGCTGAAAATCAATGCCGGCCAGGGGGTTCTCACGCAAGTCGTCGGGGCTGGCCTTTTCGCCGTAAAAATCCTCAACCCGCACATTGGCCAGGATGGCGCTGTTGCCATTGGAAGCGTTGCGCGCGTGCAGGCTCATACCGTTGGTCACGATCATGCCGGCTTCGGTGCTCGTGCCGATGACCGCCCCACCGGGACACATGCAGAAGGTATAGACGGATCGCCCGTTTTTCGCGCGGTGGGAGAGTTGATAGTCCGCCGCGCCGAGCTTCGGGTGGCCCGCCGATGGTCCGTATTGGCTGCGGTCGATGAGGGACTGGGGATGTTCGATACGCGCGCCGATGGCAAAGGGCTTGGGTGAGAGGGTGACTCCCGATTCGTGGAGGCTCAGAAAAGTATCCCGGGCGCTGTGGCCGATGGCGAGGATGAGAGAATCGGTCCGGATGATCTCGCCGCCATCGAGCATGGCCCCGCGCAGTCTGCCGTCTTCCAGGACCAGCCCCGCCAGTTTTGTCTCGAAGCGCACCTCGCCGCCCAGCCGCACGATCTCGCGCCGAATATTTTGAATAATGCCGATCAGCAGATCCGTGCCCAGGTGGGCCTTGTTCTGATAAAGAATTTCCTCGGGCGCGCCGGCAGCAACGAGTTCGCGGAGCACCTTCTGGATGCGTCCCTGACGGTCCTTGATGCGGGTGGTGAGTTTGCCGTCGGAAAAGGCGCCCGCGCCGCCCTCGCCGAAAAGGGCGTTCGATTCCGGGTCCAGTTCGCCGCGATTCCAAAAGCCGTTCACGTCGGCGCTGCGCTGATCGGCGGGCTTTCCGCGTTCCAGCAAAATCGGACGATAGCCCTGCTGGGCCAGGACGAGCGCCGCCATCAGTCCGCAAGGTCCGGCTCCGGCAATGACCGGCCTGTGCCGCAGGGCGTCAGGGGCTTCGGTCGGCATGCCATAATGCTCCTCCTTCGCCACGGCCACCTGCGGCCCACCCTTGCGGCGCAAAATTTCGTCTTCATCCTCGACGCTCACATCCACATTATAAACAAAAAAGACCTGGGCCTTTTTACGGGCGTCGATGGATTGCCGGACGATACGGAAGTCGGCAATGGCACCGGCATCGAGGCCCAGGGCATCGGCAATGGCCCCGCGCAATTCGGCCTCGGAATGGTCGATGGGTAATTTTATATTCGATATACGCAGCACGGGAGTTTTCCTTTATTGCGCGGCATGCATGGCGGCCACATAGCCCGACGACCACGCCCATTGCAGGTTATAGCCGCCGCAGTCGCCATCCACGTCGATTACTTCTCCGGCAAAATAAACGCCCGGCATTTTTTTCGACTCCAAACTTTGCGGGTTCAGTTCCGTCGCGTCCACGCCACCTGCCGTTACCTGCGAATTCATCCAGGACTGCACCCCCGTGCACCGCAGTTCCCAGCGCTTCATGCAGTGGGCCAGTTTTTCGATGGCGTCCGATGAAAGGGCGCTGGCCGGGGCCTTGGTGTCGCGGATTCCGGCTTCGCTCAAGAGCACCGGGGCCAGACGCTTGTGCAGGAAGCCCACGAAGGAAAAAAGCATGTCCTTTTCGGGCGAACGGTTGATGCGGTCCTGGATCATCTTGACCAGATCGGCTTCTTCCTTTTCGGGATACAGGTCCAGCACCAGGCGCACATCGCGGCCCTTCGGCGCGAATTCAGAAACGACGCGGCTCAGTTGGAGGATGGGCGGGCCGGAAATGCCGTAATCGGTGAAGAGCAGTTCGCCCTGATCACTCCGCCGCATTTCGCCATCCACCATCACCTCAGCCGCACTCTGCAGTTTCAGACCCTTGAGCCGCTTCAGAAACCAGGCATCCAGGTTCACCTGCACCAGGGCCGGAAAGGGCTCGATGATGGTGTGGCCCAGGGCCTTGGCGAGTTTGAAGCCGCCGCCGTTGGAACCCAGGTTCGGGGCCGACTTGCCGCCTGTCGCCACGATAATCGCATCGGCGAGAAACTCCTGGCCGTCGGTCGTGCTCAGGGCCAGCCGTCCGTCTTTCTGCTCCACCGCCTGGGCGCGCACGTCGCAGATTTCTTCCACGCCGAAGCGATCCATCTCGTAACGCAGCAGGTCCAGCACGCTCGATGCCTGCTCCGACAGGGGAAAGACCTTGCCTTCCTCCTCGAGCCTTGGCAGCAGTCCCAGGTCCACGAAAAAGTCGATAGTGCGGTTGGCGTCAAACTGCTCGATCACGCCGCGGATAAAGTCAGGATTCGCGCCATGGTAGCGGGTCAGGCTATGGTTGATATTCGTGAGGTTACACCGCCCGTTGCCCGTCGCCAGAATTTTCTTGCCCACACGGGACATGCGCTCCAGCACCCGCACCCGTGCGCCCTGCCGTGCCGCCACAACCGCCGCCAACAGGCCGCTTGCGCCGCCTCCGGCAATGAGAATATCTTTTTGTCCAGCCATATTTCACCTGTTCTTCCGAAATGAAGGGGCCTTTTTGCACCTTGCGGCCCATTCGGAAAAAGCAGCATAGCAGAAAGACCCGCTTTTCCAAAGCACTTCCAGAAAAAAGGCCTTCCGGACTTGCTTTTTCCATGTCCAGTTCTTTATAAAGGGTGCGCGGATCGATTCACGTTGTATATATTTGGTTAGAACGCACGGATTTTTATATGCTGGATTATCTTGCCACCACCGCCTTTCAATTGCCGCCGCCCGAGGTGATCATGCAGCTGATCCTGAGCGGGATCGCCTTCGGCAGCATTTATGCCATGGTGGCGGTGGGTTTCAATATTATCTACAACGCCACAGGCATCATCAACCTGGCGCAGGGCGAATTTGTCATGCTGGGCGGTATGCTGATGGTTTTCGCCCATGACAAACTGGGCCTGCCCGTGTGGGCGGCGTTGCTTTTTTCGGTTTTTCTGGTAATGGCTATCGGCGTTATTTTCGAGCGGCTCGCGATTCGTCCGGTCAAAAAGCCCAGCGTCCTGCTCCTGATTATTATCACCATCGCCGGCTCCTTTATTTTTCGCGGGGCGGCGCTGCTTATCTGGGGCGACCAGTATTATTCCTTCGAGCAATTTCTGGGCGACGAACCGGTTCGCCTGCTGGGGGCGTCGGTCACGCGGCAGCACCTGATCGTACTGGCAACGCTGCTGCTGGTGGCGGTGGGATTGTTTTTCTTTTTCGGTTTCACCATGATCGGCAAGGCCATGCGGGCCACGTCCTTCAACCGCACGGCGGCGCGGCTCGTGGGGATTAACGCGCGCAACATGGTGATGCTGGCCTTTGGTTTGTCGGCGGCAATCGGTGCGCTGGCGGGAACCGTGGTGGCGCCGATTACGGGCGCGAAATATGACGACGGCGTCATGTTCGGGCTGAAGGGCTTCAGCGCGGCGGTGCTGGGTGGACTGGGCAATAATCCGGCCGCCGTGGCCGCGGGACTGATCCTGGGAGTGCTGGAGGCCTTTGCCGGCTACAGCCCCCTTTCCAATTACAAAGAAGCCGTGGTGCTTTTTCTGCTGATTGTGGTGCTTTTCATTCGACCCAGCGGCATCTTCGGCAAAACCGAGCTGAGCAAGCTTTCCGAGTTTTGATATGGGATGGAACAATCGCATAGGTCTCCTCATTATGGCGGCGCTCATCGGCGTGACGCCCTGGGCATTGCCGGACTGGTATTATCGCCTGACACATATCGGCATGTACGCCATGATCTGTGTGGGGCTTTCGCTGCTGCTGGGTTATGCCGGGCAGATATCGCTGGGCCACGCGGCCTTCTTTGCCGTGGGCGCTTATACGTCATCCTTGCTGGGGGTTCATTTCGGGTGGTCGCCCTGGATCGCGATGTGGGCCGGCGTGGCGCTGACCATTATCATCGCCCTGGGCGTCGGGTTTCCGTCGTTGCGCCTGCATGGGCATTATCTGGCCATGGCAACACTGGCCTTCGGCGAAATCATTCATAAAATTCTGAACGGATGGGTCGGCCTGACGGGTGGCCCTGCCGGTCTCGCATCGGGGCCCAAGGGGATGATCCCCGCCTGGAAAATTTTCAATTACGAAATTTCCATTGCCGACGACCTGGGCATGTTTTACTTTGCCTGGGGCTGGGCTTTTATCGGTCTCGTCGTGGCGCTGTTGGTCATCCATTCGCGCACGGGACGCGCCCTGCGCGCGATTCATGACGGCGAAGAAGCCGCGAACGTTCTCGGCGTTTCCACCTCCATGTACAAGGTCAAGGTCTTTGTCCTGAGCGCGGTCTATGCCTCCATCGCGGGCAGCGTTTATGCCCATATCAATGGCTTCATCGACCCTGGGGCCTTTGGTGTGGAGCATTCGATCCTCTTCATTGTCATCGTTATCGTCGGCGGCATGCGCTCCGTGTGGGGAGCCATCATCGGCGCGCTGGTCATGGGTCTGCTGCCGGAATTTCTGGCCGAACTCGAGAACTGGCGCATCCTGATCTATGGCGCGGTTTTGCTGCTCATTGTCATGTTTATTCCCCAGGGCATCTTTCTGGGTGTGCGCGATCTGGCCATGTGGACCTGGCGAAAGGCGGTGCGGCGCGCATGAATACCGAAGTCAAACAGCCCCTGCTGAACGTGCAAAACCTGTCCAAGCGCTTTGGCGGCGTCCAGGCTCTGCAGGGCGTAAACTGTGCCGTGGAAGAAGGCGAAATCTTTGCCGTTATCGGCCCCAACGGCGCGGGAAAGACGACCTTTTTCAACTGCCTGACGGGTGTCGTAAAGCCGACGGAAGGCGCAGTGTATTTCCGCGATTATGAGATCACCGGCCAGGCCTCACACAAAGTGGCCGCCCGGGGAATCGCCCGCACCTGGCAGACCATCCGGCTTTTCGAGCACATGTCCGTGCTGGAAAACGTCCTGATCGGTTGCCACACCCAGGGACGTTGCGGGATGTTTTCGTCGGTCCTGCGTTTGCCGGTGCAGCGTCGCGAGGAAAAGCGCCTGCGCGAAATCGCCATGGAGCAGCTGCGGCTGATGCAAATCGATGAGCTGGCCAATGAGGCTGTTGGTGGATTGCCATTCCTGAAGCAACGCCGGGTGGAACTGGCCCGTGCACTGGCTGCCGATCCGGGCTTGATTCTTCTGGACGAGCCCGCCGCCGGGCTCAACACGCGCGAGACGGCAGAACTGGGCCGGCTTATCCGCGAATTGCGCGATCGTGGTGTAACGGTTGTTCTCGTTGAGCATGACATGAGCCTGGTGATGGAAATTTCCGACCGCGTTTTGGTTCTCGATTTTGGCAAACCCATCGCCCTGGGCGCGCCGCGCGAGGTACAGGAAGACGAAAAAGTGATCGCCGTGTATCTGGGCGTGGAGGATGACGAATAATGCTGCGTGTGGAAAACCTGACCAGCGGCTATGGCAAAATTGTGGCGCTCAAGGGCGTATCGCTCCATGTGGCCCGTGGCGAAATCGTCACCCTCATCGGGGCCAATGGCAGCGGGAAGAGCACGCTTCTTTCCACGCTGGCGGGACTCATCAAGCCCATGGACGGACGATTCATCCTCAAAGATCGCGACGTGTCGGGGCTTTCCTGCGAGGCACTGGTGCGGCGCGGGGTAGCGCTGGTTCCGGAGGGACGCCAGCTTTTCGCGCCCATGACCATCGAGGATAACCTGCTCCTGGGGGGATATTCCCGGAGTAAATCGGAATCCCGCGAAGACTTGGAGATGGTTTTTGAACTGTTTCCCATCCTCAAGGAACGTCGCATGCAGGCCGCCGGAACGCTTTCGGGGGGGCAGCAGCAGATGCTGGCGATTGCTCGCGCGCTGATGTCGGGTCCGTCTTTGCTGCTTCTGGACGAGCCCTCGATGGGGCTTGCCCCGAAAATCGCGCGGGAGATTTTTGCCAGTCTGCGCCAGTTGCAGAAGGAAGAAACATCCATCCTGGTGGTGGAGCAAAACGCGAATCTGGCCCTGAAGACAGCGGATCGCGGATATGTGATCGAGACCGGCCAGATCGTGCTCGAGGGCGACTGCGAAGCCCTGCGCAATAACCACGACGTCCAGCGCGCCTACCTGGGGCGTGGCTACCAGGAAAGCTGGGACGAAACGCTGTAAGCAGGCCGCCGCCTGCCACTTTGCCATATCGAGGTGTGCTATGCCGATAATGCAACCGAAAATCGAAAGCGCCGATCGCGAAAGCATCCGCCAGATGCAATTGGAACGCTTGCAGGCCACGCTCAATCGCGCCTATCGCCATGTGACGCTCTACCGCGAAAAATTTGACGAGGCCGGAATGCTGCCTGAGCAGATTCGATCGCTCGAGGACTTGCAGAACCTGCCGCTCACCAGTCGCGAGGACCTGCTGGACCACCAGCCCTACGGCCTCTTTGCCATGGCCCTGCGTGACATCGTGCGTATTCATCCATCGGCCGGCGCGGGCGGCCCCATCGTCGTCGGCTACACGCAAAACGACATCAACGTTTGGGCGCGCATGGCGGCACGAGCCCTGACCTCGGCAGGCGTCACGCGGGAAGACGTGATCCAGATTTCGCTGGACTATGCCCAGAACGCCGCCGGTATGGGCGCGCAGTCGGGTGCGGAATTGCTGGGGGCGTCCGTGATTCCCTCGTCGGGCCTGGCACCCAAGCGTCAGGCGGAAGTCATGCGGCTCTATCGCGCGACGGTTCTGGTGGCTACGCCTTCCCAGGCGCTGCATCTGGGCCAATACCTGGGTGACGTGGAAAAGGCGTCGCTCTCCCTGCGGTCGGCCTTGATCGTGGGGCCTGTCTGGTCCAATGAACTGCGCAGCGAAATCGAAAACCTGCTGCATGTCGAAGCCTTTGCCAGCTACGGTCTCACGGAAATGGCCGTGCCCGGTCTGGCCACGGGCTGCGAAAAGCATTGCGGACTGCATATCAGCGAGGACAATGTCCTGGCCGAGGCGGTCGATCCCGAAACAGGCAAGGCCGTGGCTCCGGGGGAGACGGGCGAACTCGTCCTGACCACCCTGACCCGTGAAGGTGTGCCCATGATTCGCTACCGCACCGGCGGAACCACCGTCCTCCACGAAGAGCCTTGCGAATGTGGCCGCAGCTTTGCGCGGATGGAACTCATGGAAGAGCGCACCGACGATATTGTCATTGTCAAGGGCGCGCGCGTATCGCCCCACCAGATCGAGGAAGTGGTGCATGATATTCTGCCCAACGCGTCGTGCAAGCTGATCGTCTGCGGAGATGATCGTTCGGAAGACCTGGAAGTGCGGATCGGTGTGGACCCGACGCGCTTCGGGGATGAAATTCGTCATCTTCAGATGCTGCAGGAACACATCAAGGCGCACATCTTTGAGCACCTGGGATTGCGCGCGGTGATTCGCCTGGTCGAACCGGACCGTCCCCAGGCCGCGCCTGATGGTCCGCCGAAGTTTATGGAGTAGCCGGCGGGTGCTTGCAGTCCATAATCGCAATCGCACGCGCAATCGCAATCGCAATCGATTCTAAAGATACGCTTTGAGATTGCAGGACTTGCGGGCGCTTTGACGGTTCTACGCAAAAATCCAGGATGCCCCCGAAGCCGGCTTGGCCGGGTTAAAAATCTTGACTTTATCCGGCGGCAATTGCAGAATCCAAAAAGTCGTCTCGACGGGCTTCGCTGGAGCCTGTCTCTTATGCGTTTCGCGAATTTGCCCTGCATATTGGTTAGACTGTAGAGCCGTTCTTGAAAGTTTTTCATTTTGACGAAACGGATATCTGAAATATTATCCGCAGCTTGTGCAAATGTCGGCGGATGTAAAAGCGCCAAAGGCGCGCCCCATAATAGCCTGGGGGTTTTAACCCCAGGAACACGATGTATAAGAACGAAGAGAGGGCTGAAGGCCCGATCCATAATCGGAATATCAGTTAGAGATACACCCGATGCTTTTTTATTCGGGCGGAAGAAAATTATTTTTTCGGGAGATACTGTCAATGAAGCGAATACTCGTAAATGGCGCCGGCGGATTTATCGGCGGTCACCTGGTTAAAAAACTCAAGGGCGAAGGCCACTGGGTCCGTGCCGTGGATATCAAGCAGCACGAATTTTCCCAGCTATCTGCCGACGAGTTTATCCAGGACGACCTGCGCGATCCGGCCCTGGTGATGAAGGTGGTGGACGGTATCGACGAGGTGTATCAGCTGGCGGCTGACATGGGCGGCGCGGGTTATATCTTCACCGGTGAACATGACGCCGACGTTATGCACAATTCCGCCACCATCAACCTGAATACGCTGGACGCCTGCCGCGAGAAAAAGGTCAAGAAAATATTCTATTCCTCATCGGCTTGCATTTATCCCGAGCACAACCAGATGGATCCCGACAATCCGAACTGTGCCGAAGATTCCGCCTATCCCGCCGCGCCCGACAGCGAATACGGCTGGGAAAAACTTTTCAGCGAACGCCTTTACCTTTCCTATCAGCGCAACTTCGGCATCGAGGTGCATATCGCGCGCTTCCATAATATTTTCGGACCGGAAGGCACCTGGTGCGGCGGCAAGGAAAAGGCCCCGGCTGCGATGTGCCGCAAGGTGGCCGAAGCGCCCGAGGGTGGCGAGATCGAAGTCTGGGGAGATGGCCTCCAGACGCGGTCTTTTCTCTATATCGACGAATGCCTGGAAGGCGTGGCCCGCCTGATGGAGTCTGACTTCAGCGGCCCCGTCAACATCGGTTCCGAAGAAATGATCAGCATCAATAACCTGGCGAAAATGGCCATGGATATTGCCCAAAAGGACCTGTCCATCAACAACATCGACGGCCCCACCGGAGTGCGCGGGCGATGCAGCGACAACCGCCTGATCCAGGAAAAGCTCGGCTGGAAACCAACCTGGCCCCTGCGCAAAGGCATGGAAAAAACCTACGCCTGGATCGCCGAACAAGTAGAAGCCAAAAAGCAAAAAGCCTGACGCAGTCGGCAACCTTATCGAACGTACCTTTAGCCCCTTAGTCTTTGGCTTCTTTCACAAAAATAAAAATACCTTATAAGCACTCTTTGTAAGTTGTTTGTTCGCGATGCTAT
>CAYWYC010000174.1:0-10295 GCA_964462565.1 uncultured Candidatus Sumerlaeota bacterium
ACGCCACTTACGTGGCTTACTACAAGCGGGCGCGAGTCTCAGGTTTTTGATCGGCCCGATTATATTTTTGCGCGGTAGGCACGGTCCAAATTGTTGCGCACTTACAGCGCTTGCTTTTGTTATCGACACTGGACCTGGGGTTTCGCTTTTTTCGGGCGTTGAAAACCATGGCAAATGATTGGGTCATTAGTATTTTGCAGTCCCGCTGCGTACCGCCGGCATCTTGCCGGCAAAATTGCTTTCGACCAAATTACCAATACAAGCTTACCCTTTTCTCTCTACTATTCACCTCCACTGCCACCAGGATGGTGGCGATACGTAACATCAAGCGCGCTTTAGCGTGCTTATAGAACGAGCAGAACTTATTCCACCTGCTCCAGCAGCCCCTTGTGGATCGCCACGGCTACCGCGCCAAGTACTCCGGCGCTGTCGCCCAAGACGGGGGCTTCGATGCGAATGTCATCGGTCGGGAACATCTTCACGTGTTCGTTCACGGATCGACGCACCGGATTCAGCAGCAAGTCGCCCAGACCCATCACGCCACCGCCGATGACAAAAAGATCCGGATGCAGCGCCACGATCAGGTTGGCAATGCCGATGCCCAGGTATTCGCCCACGCGCTCGATCACGGCCTTGACCGCCTCGTCGCCCGCGCGGGCCGCTTCGCCCATGGTCTTGGCTTCGACCTTGCCCGGATCGCCACCGACGATCTTATGCAGTTCCATGGCCTGTCCCGAAAGCAGCAGGCGCACCCCTTCCGCTGCCAGGGCCGGACCACTCACCAGCGTCTCCAGACAACCCCGCGCGCCACAACCGCAGGCACGTCCGCCGGGGATGATGATCATGTGGCCCAGTTCGCCGGCCGAACCGATCGGCCCCAGGCGCAACTCACCATCGACCACCACGCCGCCTCCCAGACCTGTACCGATGGCCATCAGGATCATGGTGTTCACACTGCCGTCCTTCCCCGCGCCAAAGTCGTATTCACCCAGCGTCGCCGTGCGGACGTCATTCATGATATATACGGGCATTCCCGTTTTTTCGGAGAGAATGTCACGCACCGGCACTTCGGGCCAATGGCCGGGAAAATTCGGCAGAAACTTTGAAATGCCATTGATGAGATCCAGGGTTCCGGGAATCGCCATGCCCAGCGATTCCGGATTGGTTCCCGTTTCCTGCACCATCTCATTGACCTTGTCGGCAATGCGCGCCAGCACCTTCTCGGGACCATCCTGACTCGCCGTCGGCATGCGTCGCTCCAGCACCACTTTTCCCTCGCGATCGGCAATCGCCAACTTTGTGTTGGTGCCGCCCATATCCACGCCCATAAAGACTTGATCCGTCATTTCTATCCGCTCCATATAATGAGTTTTTCGAGAGTCTGCAAGACCATCCCGCCCTGCAAAAGCGATATTTAAGCATGAAGCGCTGCAAAAGTGGAGCATTTTTTTCCTTCCGGCCCGAAGTCATGCGGATTTAAGGGCTTCGGGCCGGATGGAGAACAGGACCGCTCAGGGCAGAAGGCCGATGTAGGACAAGGCCGTCATTTCGTTTGGCATCACCGTTTCATCTTCACCGATGGTGACCGTAACATCGTAAACAGCATAGAGCGTGGCGTTGACGTAGGTGGAGGTCGTGCTCAGGGGCAAGGTGAACTCACCGGCCACAGATTCCACCGCCACGCTTGGCGTGAAGAAATCGTTGTAGGTTTCCGGCTCGTATTCCATACGATAGTATTTGACGGGACCCGCCTCATAAATGGTCGAACCAGAGGAGTAGCTGCCTATAACGCATGCCGACGAAACCTTTATCTTGTAGTCGATAGGCGGCACTCCGAATGCGCGGGCGATCAAATAATATCCCGCATCGGGCGTAATGTCGATGAATTCCACATCGGCAAGTCCGGGACCTTCAAAGGATATGACACTGTCGAAACGCGGGGAAAAACCGTAGCCGCCGTTGGTGGCGGTGTTGGGCGTCGGAAAGTCCCATTTTTTGTCTTGGGTGATAGCCAGTTCCAGCGTGGCGATTGCATAACCCGGATGGGTCGTATCGGTAAAGTCCAATCCGCTGGCATACTCGCCGATATGGTGTTCGGGACTTGTCAGAAGGGAGAGTACGCGGTACTTGTCATCGCTGAGCATGCCGGTCAGGGGAAAGTCCATTTTCACCACCTCGTTCACGTCGCTTCCCTGGGTAAGGAGGTCGATATCGGCGGGAAGATGCTGCTGAAAGCCACTGAGTTCCAAGCGACTGTTTTTCCAGCTGAGGCGATGGCTCAACACCATGTCTTCGTCCAGGCGCGTCTTGTCCAAGATCGTCTGCACCATGGCCGCCGAAACGTCTTCCAACAGAAAACTGTGCATCTTGCTTGAGTTGATGTCGAGCTGTTCTTGCGTGAGTTTCGTTATGTCGAATATATTCTCTCCCACCGCGTTGTCCACATCCATCCAACTGAAGGGCAGGTTGTGACCGGCGACGAGGTCCTGGACAAAGGGTGTCCAGAAATCGGCACAGGCCTGGCCGGAAGCTCCTTCAAGGGCTGTAATGACCGGCTTGCCGGCGGCGATGCTTTTCCAGAACGCCGAAGGCAGGTTGTCGTTCACCTGCCGGGTGACGAGTTCGTGAATAATGGTGGTCAAGCCATAGCCATAATGGGCCTGTTCAGAGGTGCTCTTGCGCAGTTGGGGCATGCCGGATTTAAAGACCTTGTGCATGTTTTGCGAGCAGACATCGGGCAGGATACCCGGGGCATAGACTGTTTCCATCCACACGCAGAAGGCTTCCTCGGCCCAGAGGGTGGCATATTCGTTGTTATTGCTGATCATGGGCATATAGCAGGCCAGCACCTTGTGGGAAAACTCGTGGATCGCCGTGCGCACGTGGCGCGCTTCGTTGAGGGGCATGGTGTTGACGACGTAATTTCGGTTGATGACGACTTCGTTCCAGAAAGACTGATAGTAGCCGTCGTAGCGGTTTTCGAGTTTCTGGACATCGACTTCGGTTTTGCCGGAAAAAAGCCGATATTCGGCAAAGTTCATTTTGAAATCATTCTGCCAGGTGTTGTAAGTCCACTCCAGTCCGTCGAGCATGGCGAGGATCGGCGCGGCATCCATGTCGGAGGGATAATCGACGATAAAATGGTCGCTTTCGGCCCGGGTGATGCCGGTGGCGATTCCGAAGATATTGGTCTGGACTTCGAGAGAGTAAGGCGCTGCCAGGATCGATGAGTCGGGACCGGGCATGGCGCGCGGGGCGGTCTGCGGAACGGTGGCGGGAAGTTCGAAGACCAGCCAGTCGCCCTCGCGGCCGACGGCCGGAATGGACTGCCAGGTGCGCTGCTTTTCCCAGACGGAACTGGGCGTAAAGTCGCCGGCCATGAGTAGGCGCGTATCGTCGGTGGACAATCCGGGAGCATTGATCTTGAAGGTGCAGGCGCTATCGCGTTCTATCGGCATGCCCTCCAATCGGAAAAAATGATCAACCTGCAAATTGTCAAAGGGCGCGGCCGCCACGGCTGGCGCCAGCACGAGCGACACGGGGGTATCCGTCCAACCCGGGGGAAAAGATATCGCCCGCTTGCCGTCGTTGTATTTCAGGCCGTCGGAAGTGACGATCAGCACGTCGTCGGCGTCTTCCGCAATCATGTCCCGATCCATGAGAAAGTCCACGATCAGAGCGCGGTCGTAATGGGTGTATTGGCCGTCGCCGTTAAGGTCGGCGCGGGCACGGGTCGTTGCATCGGTCGCATTGGCGAAGTGGTGCAGAGCAACAATGTCGCCCGCATCGACGCGACCGTCGCTGTTCAGGTCGAAGAGGGAGGGGTTGCCGGCAACGAGGACTTCTATGGCGCTGCTCCAGGTGGATTCGGCTCCGGCCGTATCGACAGCCTGCACCTGGACGAAGGCACGTTCTTCCAGCTCGATATTGAGGCTTGCCGAGAAAGTGCCGGTGTTTTCCATTGGACGAATCGCCAGGGGCAGCAGGTCCAGGTCGGCCTGAAAGATATCGCCCTTGCCGGGAACGGATCCGGCGCGCACTCGCCAGAGGAGGCTGGAGGCCGTGGTAAAGTCGTCATTTCCGGCCCGCCATTGCAGAATTATGTCGTTAGCTGATATCCGGCTTGCCGAAAGCAGCGTTGGCTTTTCGGGAGCCGTGTTGGGACGGGCGAGACGGTTGCTTTCGTCGGTCAGGTTTTCGTAGAAATACATGCGGGGATCGGGATAGTTTTTATAATAGTATCCCATGACAAGCCAGTCGAGGTCGCCGTCGGCATCAAAGTCGGCCAGGGCCTGAGCGCCGCGGCGGTCCAGATCTTCATCGGGTCCGGCAAGGTAGCGGAACTGCCCATTGCCCGCGTTGAGATAAGCGGCGGTTACGTCCTTTTCCGAATCGCCTGTTTCTGCCTGAAAGGTCATGTCGCAAAGGCCGTCGTGGTTGATGTCGCCGAAGCACATCTGCCCCACCGTTCGCAGGTCGGTCAGGTTATGCTCGAGGTCAATAAATTGTCCGGTGCCGTCGTTGGCATAGAGCAGGAGTTTTTCGGCATCGGGATATACACGGGATGCGGCCAGATCGAGTCTCCCGTCGCCGGTCAGGTCGACCAGGTGTAGGGCGCTGATGTCGGACTCGCCGAAGGCCTGGGACTCCAAGAGACTTGTGCCACCGCTGTTTTCAAAGGCGATGATGCGATCTCTGACCACCGTGCCCCAGTCATAGTAGGAGGAAACAGCCGCGCTGAAGATCAGGTCGGGACGTCCGTCTCCGGTGAAGTCACCCCAGGCCATGGGCCCGGTACCGCAGTCGGGACGATTGATTCTCACGCCGGAATCGATGAAGGCGCCGCCGCCCTGGTTCAGCCATATACGGAAGGTGCTGGGGGTATCGGTTTCCGCCCAGGCACGCCATCCGACGGTGCTCAGGTCCATGAGTCCGTCCTGATTGAAATCCACGGCAGCAGCATTGCCCAGACCGATGATGGAGCCATAAAAACGCAGGCCACTGTCGGTGAAGCCGTCAAGGCTTTGGCTGCCGTAATAAATGGTGAAATAGGAATTTTCGGGCGTGTCGTTATCGTCCACGCGCACGATCAGATCGAGCCAGTTATCACCGTTGAAGTCGGCAATGTCGGCAACGCGGTAATGCTCATTGAGCGAGGTGACATCAATCGACTCAAAACGTCCCTCGCCGTTGTTCAGCCAGAATTGCCAGGGGCATCCCGCGAGAAGGTCGGGGTCGCCATCGTGGTCAAAATCCTGGACGAACATCTGCCGGTCGAGGAGGTAGGAACTGAAATCGGTGCGGGTGTATTTTTTTTCGAGCAGGCTGAGGTCAAAGTTAAAAGTCTTTTCCGCGCGTTCGTCGGCGTCGGTGAGGTTCCTGCAATCGACGGTTGCCACGGGCATGCCTTCCGCTGTCCAGGTGGTGGGCGCTTCATCGATTTTGATGCTGAATTCCTTGATGAGACCCGTATTGATATCCTCGCCCAGCATGCCGCCGGTCAGGTCCATGTCGAGCAGGGAAAAGCGGAAGCCCAGGGACTTGCTCTGCACCAGGCGATCGATGCCGATGTCGATGGGGCTGTGTACGCCGATATTGCCAAAGAGGTTACCCAGGGGGATGGATTCGGAAGGATTTTGTGGATCGGAAGCATAGATGCGCGTGCTCAATTCCACAAAAGCATTGTGATCCACTTCGATGCGGGCGAAATTCTTGTCGTCCACGGAAGGCTGTCCTTCCATGAGCACACTGTTGTAGATCAGGCCGGAGTCCGCCGCGTAGTCGTAGGACATCCAGATAAAGCCCGGCGTACCTACCTCTTCAACGGTGCAGCCCCAGTTGGTTCCCCAGGAATTGACGAGAAGGAAGGCGCCGGATTTCTGGCCGGTTCCGTCGTTGTAGCTGCGGTTGTCGTCATAGCCGATAAAGGTGAGGGCATGGGCGGCGGCTGGGTTTCCCTGATTTTCATAATATACATCATTGTCGTAACCGGAACCGGTTCCTCCGTGATAATCCGAGAAATTCTCGTAGAGACCTAAACTGGTGGCCACGATATAGCCGTCGGCCAGGCGTTGTTTGAGGGCGGTCATGGCTTCGGCGGGATCGGTGGGCAGGGAGTAGAAATCCTTGACGCGATGGAGGCGCGCTTCGGCAAAACCGGCGGTCGTGGGGAAGTCGATTTCATCGTCCCATTCTGAAGGCATATAGGCATAGCTGCCGCATCCGAGATACTTGAGCACGTCGTACATGCTTCCGAGTTTCCAGACAAATTCATGGTTCATCGTGATTTCCGGCTTATTCTCGGGGTGGGGATTGGCGATGTTTTTCTCCCTGGCCTCCTGCCAGGTGAGCTGATAATAGCAGGTGGCCCAATAGACGCACGAGGGCTGGCTGGCCTGGGTGCGCACGGGCGGCAGAAATTCCGTGTTGACGACGCGTGCGGGCAGGTCTTTGTTTAGTGACAGCAAAGCCGCCCCGCCATCTTCCCAGGGCTTCAGATTCTGGATCAGGGACAGGCGGTTTTGGGAAGAGAGTTCGGGATGAAAAGCTTCGTCTTCCAACCATTGCTTTTGTCGAGGAGACAATTCCTGTGCGGAACTAATGGCGCACAGAAAACAGGATGAAAAAGAAAGAACCAACAGGATGGCCAGACATCGGCCAAGAGGGGAAATGGGCGGATTAGTCACTATTTGTGCTGCCTTTCAATTTTGATATTATATTATAATAATACACTATCCTTATCGTCTTATTATAAGGCCCAGTCGATATTTTTTCATAATAAAATTAAAAAAGCAGACAAATCAGTGCGGCCAGAGTAGCAGGGCCAGAATGGCGGCGGTCCAGTGGTAGTCGCGTATATTGGTCATTTTCCCACCGCAAAGGTAAGGGATGTCGCCGACAGGGCCCTTTCGGTCGCATCTGGGAGGTGGAGTCTGGTCAAGGGCATCATAGAACTCGAAGGTCACGCCATATTGCTGGTAATATTTGTCGGCAATGTCGATCATGTTCTGGCGTAACTCACGGGCGCTGTCCCGGCATTCCTGGTAATTGAGTCCGCGATATATCAGGTAATTCAGGTTGTACCAGACCGGTCCGCGCCACATGTCGGTTCCGAAGTTGGGGTCGGAGCGGGCCACACTGGGCACCCGTGCCGCCGTATAAAAATCTCCGCTTTTGAGTGTGGCCTGCATTTTGGGAACACGTGCGGGCGGCAGGTTCTTCAGTAGCAAGGGCAGAAAACCCGTGACCGCCTTGACCTCGCTCAGGTCGCCGCTCATCATGCGGTCGAAGTAGAGCCCCTCTTCCTGGTTCCAGAGTTTTTCATGGATCGACGCTTCTGTTTCGTCGGCACAGTCTTCCCAGTAGTATCCGCGCTCCTTGTCGCCCACATGGCGATAGAGTTGGGCGAGGCAGCGCATGTCGTTGGAGGCCAGGGTGGAAAAATCGACGGCTTCGAGCAGCGTTGCGGAATCAAAGCGGGGGCTGTTGTCGAGGCCCGATTCTCCGGAGCGGCAATCGGGGTCGCCTTCGATAAACCATTCCAGCAGGTGGGAGTCATTCCAGTCGCGCTGGTCCATGTCCCATTGGAGATAGCTGGAAAGGCGTTCCAGAATTTCATCCAGACCGTCGGAAGGCTCATGGTGCTTGAGGTTTTCGAGCATGGCCCAGGCGAGCACGGGGGGCTGGGTGATGGTCGAATGGTTCCCGCTGATTTCCATGCAATGGGGAATCATACCCGCCAGTTCCGGCTGGCCCAGGGCTTCGGCTTCCTCGGGAGTGACGACGCGATCGAGCACGGCCCGCAGAAAGCTGTGCGCCATGCCCGGGTCTATCAGATTCATGGCCAGACTGTGAAAGGCGCTGTCCCAGAGCCACATGTGCCTGTGGGGGACACGGTCGGGTGTGCTCCACCAGCGCTTCATGGCTCCCTCGGGCCAGAGGGTATTGACCTTGATCACGGAGACGCACTTGCGCAGGAGGCGTGCTTCTTCAGGGTTTTCCAATTCGGGAACGCGGCTGAGGTAGTCGAGGCGTTCGAGAGCAGTTTCGCCGGGGTCTTCGGTCATGCCGCCCCGGCATCGTTCGAGGGCTTCTTCCTCGGATGTTCCGTAGCCGATGGAAAGTAATTCTTTCTGGCGCCACAGGACGATGCAGTCGGCTTCGTCGCTCGCGGCAAAAGTGACGGGCTTACCCTTTGGCAGGTCACGAAGTTTGTTCATGGGGCCGAAACGCAGGGAAAGGGATTCAGGCATAGCGGCGATAACAGTATGCCAGGCGGCCCAGGTGATGATGCACTCGCCGAAATCTCCCCGCAGGGCCAGGCAGTCTCCCGTGGCTATCCTGACTTCCGCCGATTCCGGAATATCAATTTCCAGCAGGCGCTTTTCGGGTGTGTGAAAAAGCAGGCCGATCGGATCGATCTGACCCGTGGCGACAAATCCGCCAGCCGTCTCGGTGGGGCCGTCCATCCCGGAAAATCCAAAAAGAAGTCCTTCGCCCCAGATGTTGGGGAGCACATCGGGCAACTGTTCGAGCAATGTTTCAAGTCGGCTCATGTATTCTATCTCCAGGGCGGCCAATCGACAATACCGCATCGATCGGCCCAGGCTTGCCAGATTTTGCGAAGTTTCCGCGAGCGGTCGGCATCTCCCGCGGCCAGGTCATTCAGTTCGGTGCGGTCTTCGCACATGTTGTAGAGTTCCCAGTCGCCTGGATGGCGATTGACCAGTTTCCAGTCGCCCATGCGGATGGCGCGGTTGCCCTGGTGCTCGAAATATATCGGATTCTGGCGCTGCCATTTTTCACCTCGGAAAACAGGAGCGAGGCTTTCGCCTTCGAGGGGCTGGACTTCGTGGCCCTTATGCTCGCGGGGATAGGCCGCCCCGCTGACCTCGAGGCAGCTTGCCATGATGTCCACCACATGACAGGGCTCGTGGACAATCCGCGATTCGCGAATCACTTCCGGCCAGTGCACGATGAGTGGTGTGGAAATACCGCCCTCATGGACCCAGCTCTTGAAGAGACGGAAGGGGCTGTTTGATGCGTTGGCCCAGGGCAGGTCGTAGCTCATGAAGGTGTCGGCGGGGCCCGGTTTCTTTTCGGGATTGTTGCCGACCTTGGTGACACGGCCGTCTCGCAGGGGCATGCTGTAGATTTCGGGCCAACGCCCTCGTTGTCCGTCTTCGCGCAGAAATTCGGCGCAACCGCCGTTGTCAGCCAGAAACATGACCAGCGTGTTGTCTTCGATGTCCAGTTTGCGCAGGGTGTTCATGATATGGCCCACGCCCTGGTCCATGCGATCAATCTGGGCGGCATATACGGCCATGCGCAAATCCTGCCAATCCGGGTGATCGGCGTCTTCCCAGGCGGGGGCTTTTTCGTCGCGGGGAGAAATGTCCCACTTCGATTCCAGGATGCCCGTGCCCTTGAGTTCTTCATGGCGATGCTGGCGCAGGCGATCCCAGCCCTGCCTGTATCGACCTTCGTATTTCGCGATATCCTCGGGCAGCGCGTGGAGCGGCCAGTGGGGCGCGGTGTAGGCCACGTAGCAGAAGAAAGGCTTGCCGTCACCATGGGCCTTTTCGATCATGCGGGAGGCGTTTTCCGAAATGGCGTCGGTATAATAATATTCCTCGCCGGGAGCCAGTTCGATAAAGTCGTCATTGCGCATGAGAGTGGGGGGCTCGAAGTAATTGCCACCCCCGGCCAGGGTTCCGTAAAACTCGTCAAAGCCGCGCTGGCGGGGCGTGGGATGTCCGGCGTCGCCGGCCGTTTCGCGCCAGACATGGGGCTGGTGCACCGGGTAATGGCCGCCCACGTGCCACTTGCCCGACATAAGCGTGGCGTATCCCGCAACCTTGAGCGCCTCGGCAATGGTCACGCAATCGTCGCGCAGAAAGCCCTGATAGGGGGGCGATCCGTGGTTATCCACCATGTGGCCGACCCCGGCCTGGTGGGGATAGAGTCCGGTGAGTAGGGACGCGCGGGTTGGGCAGCATCGGGCGCAGTTGTAGGCCTGGGAAAAGCGGAGGCCTTTTTCGGCGAGACGATTCAGGTTGGGTGTCTGGATTTCCGAACCATAGCAGCCGATGTCGGAATAGCCCATGTCATCCACGAGTATCAGGATAATGTTCGGTTTTTGCTCATTCATATAAAGGGTCTTTCCATTTATACAATGGTTAATTGGTTAGGCACTATACACCACTTTGCTCGCTTCGTCCACTGTCGGAAACGAAAAACGCCCTTAATCCTTCAAGCAGTAGAGTCAAAAGCCGAAATATCCGCAAAATCTGAGC
>CAYWYC010000175.1:0-10276 GCA_964462565.1 uncultured Candidatus Sumerlaeota bacterium
TTCTTTTTGAGGCATTCAGGCTACCTGTTTATCAAAAAAAACTACGAATAGCCCCTATTTTTGTAGTGCACCCAGAAGGAACGAAGAATGCTCCAAACTTTGGGGACGGGACTGCATGAAAAAAACATGCCGCAACCATTGTCAATGCTTGTTGATAACATCAACCCTATACCAACGATTGTCCTGTTATTTCCAAACAGGCTTCCCTTGACAAGTCCCCTGCCGTTTGCAAGAATACCCACGTCGAATTATTCATATTTTTTCATCAATGCGTCTCTTGGAAAATACACCGTTTATTTATTTCAGAAGCAGGAGGCAAAAAGGTTTATGTCTGAGAATATTTATTCCGTAAAGCCGCGCGAAGTGGAATTGGCCAGACAGTTGAAGGATCATGAGTTTGAGTGGGACATCATGACAGGCGACTGGTTTTTTGCCGATGATAAACTGCATGTGGTCATGCGTAAGGAATCATCGGGTAATAGCGTGAATGTCTATGGCCTGCGCGATCATCAATATGATCTGGATGACGTGGTCTTTCTGCCCCATCCCAGCCAGTGCAAGGAATGGATCAACAGCAATGGGTGGGATTTGAAAATGGAAGACATGTCAGGCGAAGGGGTTAAAATAACGATCCGCAAACGCCATACGGAATTCAAGATCGAAAAGACCGAGCCCACCGAAATGGCCGCGCTCTATGCCGTTATGCTGGGCGCGATGGACCTGGATCTTTTCGGCTGGTAAGTGCTTGCAGCGCCAGTATGTCGGGCTCGGCGGGATCAGGGGGCCGACTTTGCGCGAAGGCTGGTTTATTGTCTCCGCACTCCAATATGGGGGCCATGTTGGCGCGGGGTCTTTTTTTTGGTCGGCTTCAATCTACCTTGAGGAATCTAGAGCGCTTCCAATTTGGGCTTGCCCTTCTTTTCTTTTTCTTGCACAGTGTTCATAGTATTTGTCCTTTGTTATTGGCGTTCTCAGGCGCAGGTGCGTCCCACAGGATGCCTTGGGGGCTGCAAAACGCCGGAAGCACGGGAAAGTGACAGGCAGATGAGTATGAACAAAATGAATATCGCCATGTTTTGCATGGGCAGCCATGGCGGCAGTACGGAAGTGGCGATTGATATTGCCGTTTCGATGAAGAAGCGCGGGCACGACTGCACCATTTACGCTTATGAAGACGGCCATCGCGACCGCCTGACGGAAGCCGGGATTCGTCTGCGTACGCCCCAGTCTCTTGATTATCCCCTGTTTCAAAGCATCAAGACAGACTTCGGCTTTCTCGTTGCCTTTGAAAAGGACCATAAGCAGAAGCCTTTTGACCTGATTCATGTGCATTATGCCGTACCGCTGGCCCATGTGATGTCCAACCTGCATGATATATACGGCTTGCCCTGTATCCTGACCTTTCATGGTTCCGATGTGACGATTATTCCCGATATTATGAATGTGTCCATGATTTCGGGCCTGATTCGTTCGTCCACGAAGCACCTGACGGTGGCGAGCCGTTTTCTGGAGCGCAAGGCGCGCGATGTGTATGGTCTGGCCTGCAAGGATATTCGCCTGATTCCCAATACGGTTTCCGACGAGTTTTTTGAGGAATATGAGGCCGAGGCGATGGAGCGGCCTTATTTTCTGCATTGCTCGAACCTGCGGCCGGTGAAGCGGGTCTGGGATATTGTCCTGGCCATGTGCTGCATCAAGAAGCGACATGAATACGCCGATCTTCCTGTGATGCCGCAATTGAAAGTCGCGGGAGACGGGCCGGACATGCACGAATTGCGCCTGCTGGTGCGGAATAACAAGTTGGAGGATGACGTTATTTTTTGCGGGCACATTGAATCGCGGCGCGAGTTGGCGCAGTTGATGCGGTCCGCCAAAGCGCTTGTTCTGGCGTCCTTTACGGAATCGCAGCCGCTGGTCATCCTGGAATCGATGGCCGTGGGTACGCCGGTGATCTGCTCGAATTTTGAATCGGCCGAAGAACTGGTGGGTACGAATGGGGAACGGGGCTGGACCTTTGATATCGGCGACAGCCACGACATGGCCGATGTGATGATTCGATTATTGAAGGAACCCGAAAAGGCGGAAGCCGCATCGAAACGGGCGCGGGGATATATGCTGGAAAATCACCAATCCAGCAAGGTCATGCAGGCCTATTGCAGTTTATATGGGGAAGCATTGGGCATAGAATGCCCGCAGGCATAGAAGCCTGTTGCCATGCAAACAGGGCCAGTCCCTGCTGCAATCAACAGTCTATAAAAAGATCATCCGGCATATTGCGCAAGTAATTCTTGTCGAGTTTCTTGCCGTGCTTTGCCAGGAAATATTGCACCATACACAAAGATTGGGGGGGACGATCCTCATCATAAACATCGGTCCCGCGTTTGGCGGGCATGTCCATGCTGTACGCTTCTCCCCAGTCCTCCTCGCCGCCTTCCATTTCTTCCTGCTCCAGAAAATTTTGAATGGCGGCCATGACTTCCTGCATGTGAATCCAGTTGAGGTCTTTTTCTTTCATGACTTTCCTCATTCAAAGGAGCTTCCTGATCCGGGAAACTCCGAGTGGCAAAATCGATCGAAATGTGCGATTGCTTTTGCCAAGCCTCTGTATTATTTATACACTGCATGAACACGGATGTGCAATAAAACTTGGTTAAAAAACACAGAGTATTTTGATTCCTGCACTTACACTAACTCAATCGGCGCAAAAAAAGGTGGACTTAAGGGCCATCGTCATTCCAGGCCTTTTTCTGGTGCTGCCATTGCTGTATTTTCCTTTGATATATGACCAGTTTGTCCTGCCCAAAACGACGTTTTTGCGTTTTTCCGCATTGATTCTCGCGGGGATCGCGCTTTTTCGCCTCGGAAGAGGGCGGGAGTTGCTCTTGCCGATTCATGGCGTCCTGCTTTTCATAATCCTCTATCTGCTCTGGGCTTTTTTGAGATTCCCCATTGCCGCAAGCCCCTCGCTGGCCTGGGACGAGGTGACGCTGCTGGCATCGGTCGTGTTTATCGTCTGGTCCTGGCAGGAGTGGGGACGGCAGGATCGGCGGCGGATTTTGCGCGTGATGGTCTGTCTCTTTGTGGCTGCGGGGCTTACGGCGCTGTGGACGCTCTATCAGGATATTCGGATGAAATGGGGTCATGCCATGCCCGGCTGGCTGCGCGGCGAAAGCATGGTGGTGAACAAACTGGGCGACTGGCGCGGCTTTCTCACGGCCGGTTTCGGCAATTCCGATTTTATCTCCATGTTTCTGGCAACGGCCTATCTGCCCATGTTGCTGGCCATGCTCATGGTGCGTAAGCGGGTCAAGATCATGGCCCTGATGGTGGTGCTATGGCTCTGCGCGGCGGCGCTGATCGTGACATGGTCCGTGGGCAACAATGCCTCGCTGATCCTGGGTTTTCTGCTGATGCTCGCGATTTTGGGCCGGAAAAGACTGGGTCACCTCTGGCGCTTGCGCAAGGCGCGGATACTGGTCTGGCTGGCGGGATGCGGGATCGTGATTATGTGGTTTACCCTTGATTTTCCCCTGAATCCCCATCGCTCGGACAATATTCCCGATAACAACAGCGAACTGCCGGGAATCTTCGGCGAGGCTTTTGGCTCGGAACGCTGGGCCGCCGGTGGTCCGACGCGCGCCATTATTTATATGAACACACTGGAAATGATTCGGGAAAACCAACTGCTCGGGGTTGGGCCTGGCTGCTTTACCTATGTCTATCCCACGGCCAGGACGGAGTTTTTGCCCTATGATCCCGAATGGCTCCGATATCAGGGAAATTATACGAACGCGGCTCACAACAGTTTGCTCCAGACCTGGGTGGAGTTGGGTCCGGTGGGGGCTTTTTTGCTCGTGGCGATGGTGGCGGCGGCCTTTCGGGAATTACGGCGGCGCTTTTCGCGAAAAAGGCGCGCCATCCGCGGGCGCGATCCCCTGGGTGAATGGATGGGGCTGGGCGGCATGGCGGCGCTACTGGTGCTGTGCCTGAGCTCGATTATGTCCTTTCCCCTGGAACTGCCCACGACGCTGATGCTTTTTTTCGCGCTGCTTCCGGTGGGATTCATGCTGGGCGAAAAAGAGCGGCAACGCGAATACAGCCTGCCTCCCGTCATCTTCGAGGGCAGCTGGACCAGCGCCACGATTCACATGGGCGATATGCAACGCCCCAAGGCGCTGGGCCTGTCGCTGGATATTCCCGATGAACGGCGACGTTTTCTGGTGATTGCCGCGGGCATCCTGCTTCTGGGTATTGCCATACAGCTGGTGCGGCCGGTTGTGGCGGACTGGAAATATTATCGGGCGCGAAGGCTGGACGCGGCGGTGATGGGGCCGCTTTCGAATACCCAATCGGCCTATGGCAGACGGCTAGCCCTGGAGGGGGCTTCCGGCGAAGCCCGTCAGGCCTACGATGATTTTCTGGCAAACAGTATGAGTTATCGTGCCCAGCTGAGCCATTCCGGCTCCGAAGATTATTATTTGAGCGCGCTGGGCTGGTGGCCGCGCCATCACGATTGCCGCAGCCGCTATTCGGAATATCTGCTGCTCACGATGCAGCACGAAGCCTGCCTGGTCCAGATGGATATTCTGATGAAACGACTCAACTCGAGTGAACTCTACTTGCGGCGCGGCCTGGCTTACCTGGGCGCGGACATGCCCGGAGAAGCGCAGGTGGATTTCCAGACCTTTGTCAAGCGTCTGCCCATATTGACCTATCATCCACAAGTGGCGCAGCAGTTGCAGACTGTCGAATAGCAAAAAACAGGATCGGCAAAGCCGCAACCAATAATATCCGCGACCTGCGCGCAATCCACAGTTGATCTTAAAGAGACCGCCGATCAAGCGGAACCCCAGTGACAAGGCCGTAAAAAAAGCAAGCGCTGTAAGTGCGCCTCAGTCCAAAGTTATGTGAATGCACCACAGAGGCACGAAGGTCACGGAGATGCGTATAGAGCCGTTCTCGAAAGTATTCCGGCTATCCTTTTTACATGGGCGGCTCTGAAGCCCGAGAAATGGTGCTTTTGGCTATAAAGGCCACAGCAGAGCGTATAATCTTATAAACCATCGATATCAAACATGGCGACGCAAATATCATCAACGCCCTCCGAGTCCTCCGTGCCTCCGTGGTGATGTATTCCCCTCCGCGGCTTGCAAAGGACGCCATCGCCCTCGCATTCGCAATCGGGGTTTTTTAACCACGAAACAAACGAAATACACGAAAAAAGGTGCGCCTGTTCGTAGTGAGTGTCGTGAGAAGCGTCCCCCTGCTGGTTTTACGGCCCTGGTACTGGGGCTCGGCGTCCTTCGGGCGCTCCACCTCGGGCTGATGAATATAATAATCAGCCTCCACTTATGTCGTGCACCCATCAATTTCCGCGAATGTTTTTTGGTTTATTATTGAGCATTGTTCTGCTAATTTGATGCATACAGGTTTGGGGGTTGAATAATTGGTGGAAATCGCACGGGGAACCACTCTGTTCCCGGATGTACCTGCGAAAGAAATAAGGGGGGAAGTAAAATGAGATTTTCTGTGGTGAAATGGCTGGCGCTTGTGGGAGGCCTTTATCTGGCGGGATTGTCCATGGCGTTTGCAGTGGAAAAAAATCTCCTGATTGTGGAAACGACTGTCGAAGAAACACCATCACCTCAGATAAGCCTCTCCTGGGATGAGCAGGTGGACGGTGCTACTGTGGAAATCTACAGGCGCTTGCTGGGTGAAGAAGGCATCGATAGCTGGGGAGAAGCCCTGGCGACGGTGGACCACCCGACCACGACCTGGACAGATACGGACATCTCTGTCGGCACGATCTATGAATACCGCCTCCTGCGGCCCTATACCAGTGCTTCAGCGCAGCAGGGCTCGGCCTATGTTTGCGCGGGAATCAAAGCGCCACTGGTGGAAGATCGGGGCAAGATTCTGCTGATTGTGGATGAGACGATTGCCGACGAACTGACCACGGAACTGGCGCGGTTGGAATTGGACCTGACCGGGGACGGTTATACGGTTATCCGGTCAAATTTTGCCAGGGACACCAGCGAAGTTTATGACGAACAAGCCCTGCGTTCCTATATTCAGAACCAATACAATGCCGATCCGACAAAGGTGAAGATGGTCTTTCTTTTCGGGCATTTGCCGGTGGCCATGAGTGGCAATGTAGCGCCCGACGGCCATAACCACGAGCCTCATGTGGCGGATACCTATTTTGCTGATATCGACGGTGAGTGGCAGGACGTCCTGGATTACGATGGTTATGAAGCCGGCGACGGGGTTTATGACAAAGGCAACCTGACGGCAGGCAATATTGAACTCCAGCTGGGGCGCGTGGATCTCTCAGGCATGTCGGCCTGGCCGCAGACGGAAATCGAACTTCTGCGCAACTACCTGCGCAAGGACCACGCGTGGCGCCACAAACAGGTGGTTACCCCCTTCCGCGCCAGCTGGAGCAGTGGCCATCTCTGGAGCGAACGTTCGAATCTCTACGCCATGTTTGGTGAGGAAAATGTCACGCTCGAAGGCTTTATCCCGGAAGTGGAGGAAAACGTCTATACCTGGGGTATCGATTTTTCGGACTGGAACGGCAGTAATTATTCCGAATACGACTTTAAATGTACCTTTTCCATAAACTTCGGCAGTCACAAGCAGAAATGGAACCGTGGCAACAACGCCATGCGGGCCATGCTCTGCATGCCGGATTACGTGTTGACCTGTGCCTGGGGGGGGCGTCCGGCCTGGGCGATTCACCACATGGGCATGGGCAAGCCCATCGGCTACAGCGCCTATCGCACGATGAACAGCGGCGATCTGGATTACGCGGCGGGTAATTATTCCTTCCTGGCAGGTGGGGTCTGGGTAAACCTGATGGGCGATCCGAGCCTGCGTTTGCATGTGGTGGAGCCGGTGTCGGATCTGAACGCCCAGGTTTCAGGCAACGAGGTTAGCCTGGACTGGAGCGCCCCCTCCGATTCCGGCGTGACGGGCTATCATGTCTATCGCTCAACCGATCGGCTGGGACCTTATACCCGGGTGAACGGTTCCATCCTCAACAGCAGCAACTACACCGACACGCCCGGCGGATTGGGTGAGGTATGGTATCAGGTGCGGGGCGTGAAGCTGGAAGAAACGGTTTCGGGCAGCTATTACAATGCGAGCCAGGGCGTCTTTGCGGCGGTGGACCTCTCCTCGGGCGACGGCAATCAGGCGCCCCAGGCAAACGACCAGACAGTGGCCACCAACGACGGAGTTCCGATCGACGTAACCCTTCTGGCGACAGACCCCGACGACGACAGCCTGAGCTACAGCATTACGACCATTCCCCAGCACGGGAAGATTACGGGGACGCCGCCTTACGTGACTTATACGCCCGAATACAATTACGAGGGGACGGACCACTTTGAATTCACCGCATGGGATGGCATGAGCGACGATACGGGGCGGGTGACTATTACCGTGACGGATATCAACCATGCTCCCGCGGCTGAAAACCAGGAAACTATCGTGCCTGCCGATAGCCTGACCACCTTCCCCGTAAGCACCAGCGACCCCGACGGAGACAGTCTGAATTTCGTGATCGCTTCGCAGGCGTCCAACGGTACGGCAACGGGAGGCGCCTATCTCTCCTACCAGAGCAATGCCGGCTATTCGGGGCCCGATTCCTTTGTCTGGAATGTGAATGACGGAGAACTGGACAGTGCGCAGCAGATGATGAACCTGTTGGTGTTGCCACTGACGCAACTGGCTTCCGACGACTTCGAAGATGGCAACATGGACGGCTGGAATGTGGAAAGCGGTGAGGCAACAGGATGGATCGTAAACGATGCTAATGAATTGGTTTACGAGACCAACGATTCCGACAACATCCTTTCCTGGCAGGACGGTGGGACACGCAATTGGGAAAACCTTGCCATCCGCATGAAGGTGAAGTCCAGCGATGATGACGAACTCGGCGTGCTTTTCAATTACCTGGATACGGACAATTACCTGGGCTTCGTCATGCGCAGCCAGAACAATTATCGCCGCATCATCCAAAAGAGCGCAGGGACGCAAACCACGCTGCAGGAAGATGCGTGGAGTTATGTGAAAGATCGCGAATACCTGCTGGAAATTTTCTGTACGCAAAACCAGATAATCGTGCAAATCGATCGGCAGGTGGTGATGCGGGAGATTGTGGGCAGCGGCGTTTTGGGCACGGGAATGCTGGCGCTCTATTCCCACCAGAACGACGAGTCTATCTTTGACGATATCGAAATCCTGGAAATCGGGGCATCGCCCACCTATATGCCCGACAACCAGAGCTGCACGGTCAACACGCCCGGGGATTTTTTCATCGGTACCTGGGATTACACGCTGGAACAATGGCTGAGTTCGTTTGAGGGGGATTACTCCAACAATGTTTTTCACTATCTCATACCAAAGAACCATTGGCTTTGCATGGCGATCGAGGATCGCTCAAGCGCCTTTGCCTGGACGGAAGGCGTCTTTATGATGAAGCAGGTCTGGGCCGCGGGCGAGACGGCTCCCGACGAGGTTGGCATTTATCCGGCCGCATTGGCTTCGTCTTCCGGCCCTCTGCAAGCACCAGCCACAGAAGCGCGCTTACCGGAGAATATGAGTTTTACGGTGGCGTCGAACCACAACATCCTATTCAACGCCTGGAATTACACCACGGGAGATTGGGTTGAGACAAACGAGAGTTTTATCGGCTCCACCACCCGTGAGATCCCTGTTGACGCCAACAACTGGTACGTGCTGACGCTCTATGATGAAACGACGGGACAATGGATCAGCGGCATGTATCTGTTCAAGCAAGTGTGGCAATAGGCCGATAAAGATAATGGCCCGGGCATTCTGTCTCGCCGGACCGGGTGCCGGAGTCTTCTTGAGATAGAGATTGCACCGTTGCCGCGCCTGCTCTATAATCCAGACGTGGTGGCGGAATTTTGCGTGCAGCCCGAAAAGAGAGGTGCAACGTGATGAGCGAAGCGTCCGAACAAAACATCAGCCCCGAATCCCGCGAAGAATTGCAGCAATTGCAAGCGGCGCTGGAAGACTACCGTGGATTCTTTTCTGTCGAAGATCGCCAGGCCAGTGAAAAAGCGATATGCGGCTATTTGAACGCCATGCTGGATGACTTCTATCAGCAGGTCCAGTCGCTGAGTGCTTTTTTGAACGTCCGCAAAATGAACGCGCTCCACAACAAAGCGGGGCAGGTATCGCATCGGATCGAGATGCTGGCCGACAAGGTGCAGTCCGCGCCTTATGCCTATTCGGCCTTTTTCACCGCGGACTACGTTCCCGACGACATCCAGGAAGGCATCATCCACGCCGATTTTGAAACCATCCAGACGGCTAACGAAATCGAAAAAATCCTCCAGCAAACCCTGAAATACCAGGATGCCTTTGATACGATTGTCGAACGCATCGACCATTTGACCGATTCGCTGGACAAGAATCTCGAAAACCGCATTACGGCTATTATGGTGTTCGGTTGAGATATAAAAAGCAGTCTTATTCCTGACATTCTTCTTTGAAAATCATACTTTATTCGCGTTTCCTTTGTCCGACGGGTCTGAATACCTGACTGGTCGGACAAAAACAGGAAGCGCACCCCTCCTGAAAATTTTCCAAAAAAATTGGAACATTTTTTAAAAAAAATATTCATCTTTCTTTGAGAATAATGCAGGAAGCCCGCTCGCGGTTTTGCGAGATGCTTCCATGTGTATTTCATTCTCACACAGAAAGGAGTCAATCATGCGAAAATCTTTTCGCCTGCCGGCTTTCCTTGTCATGGTCACGCTGGCCCTGGGACTTGGCGGATGCGCCAGCCTGAGCCTTTTCAGCAGCCCTGAAGAGCACTCCCACTATCATGGAGGTGCGGAGTTGAAAGAACGGGTCGATTGCCTGGAAAAAAAGGTAGAGCATCTGGAAAGCGGGCAAACGATAGTTTCCCATTCAGAATCCGGGACTATCAAGAAGTTCTGATAATGCAATGCATGATTTATTATAGCGAATCTCGAAAGTCTTTCTGCCAAATAAAAGCCGCGAAATTCTGCAAAAGGGTCAAAAGCACCATTTCTCGGGCTTCAGAGCCGCCCAGGTAAAAAGGATAGCCGGAAAACTTTCGAGAACGGCTCTATATCAGGAGGAGTGCCTGATGGGTGCACGACATGAATGGGGCTGATTTATTTCAAAGCGATGAATCGAAAAATTCTTTGAATAATGAAAATGCGTTTTCATTTTTTAGGGCCAAGGGCCCGTCCGATAATAGCCAGGGGTTTCA
>CAYWYC010000176.1:0-10254 GCA_964462565.1 uncultured Candidatus Sumerlaeota bacterium
ATGCCGGCAGGATGCCGGCGGTACGGGGAGTGGCATTTTTGCGTCGCGAAAATCCGCGATGCTCCTTCTTACTTTCACTTGCGGCTCTGCTTGACCTTTTATAAGGGATTTGCATAATAATAAAGGCACTCTGTTCCCTGTTCTGTCGCTTTGCGAATTCGGGGCTGGTTTTGCGATATTTCTTGCTTGTCAAGGTGCGTACATAATGATGAAAGATACACGATATATTGTTTTGGCTTTCTGGCTTGTGGTGTGGGTTTTGGGTATCGGGAGTTTGCAGGCCCAGGACACTCCTTCCACGGCCACGCTTGCTTCCGACGACCGCAGCTCGACGGCCGCGGTGGAGGTGCTGAAGCAGATCGAAAAACGCCACGGCGATTTCAAAACCCTGGTTGCCCGGTTTGAGCAGATTCGAATCCAGGAAGAATTTGGCGACGAAATAAGATCGGAGGGCCGCCTGTACCTGAAGATGCCCGGCAGCCTGCGCTGTGAATACGAATCGCCCGAACCGTCGGTCCTGCTTTTCACGGATAACACTTTTTACCAGTATGTCCCGGTTATCCAGCAGGTGGATAAATATCGTTACAACAAGACTCAGGGCGAGCAGATGTTCGAACTGTTGATGCTGGGTTTTGGTGTTTCCAGCGACAGTATTCTGGAAAGTTATGTGGTCAAGCGCCTGGACCCCGAGGAAAAACCCTGGGCCGTAAAAGAAGACGTGTACGGGCTTTCCTTTCGCCCGCTGAAGGAAAATATCCTCCGCGACTACAGCCGGATCCTGGTGTGGATCGCGAAGGATGATCTGCTGCCCGTTTACGTGCGGCTCTTGGATTCCGTAGGCAGCGAGACGAATGTGGACATCAAGCAGGTCGAGCAGGACGTCCCTGTTTCGACAGAGATTTTTCAGCCGGATTTTTCCAAAGGTGTGGATATAATCGACCACACGGAATCGGTTCAAACGGGGCAATAAAGAAAGGCGTCGGACATGTATTTGCGCTTGAAAATATCCGCCATATTCCTTGCAGTAACGGTGCTTTGCCTGGTGTCGAATGGCTGCCGGGTGACTCCTTATGAACGAAAGCTGCCCGAATGGGTCCGGCGCATTCATGTTATTATGGCGGAAAACAAAACCACCGAGCCGGGGCTTGAAGAACTGGTGACCAACGCCCTCATCGAAAAAGTGATGGAAGACGGCCGCCTGGAACTGACCACACGGTCCCGCGCCGACGCCGTGGTGCGGATTAAGATCGAATCCTTCACCATTCTGCCGCGCGCTTTTTCGGACGATAACGTGGCGCGCCAATATACGATTATCATGACGGCATCGCTTTTTCTGTATGAGCCGAATGATTTGGAGAATGCCTTTGCCCAGGTTCGAGACACACGGGTGGTTTATGCATACGAGGGCGACTACCGATCGACCTCCGCCATTACGCGGCCCCAGGCCTTGCGGGCTTTGGCCAATGAAGCGGGATATGTTTTTCTGAACGACATTTTTAACAGGGTGGATATAATCCAGGAATAATGCAGATTTTCCAGGAAGGCAATAGCCTGTATCCGTGCACCATTTTTCCATGCGCATGCGACTCCAAAACAAAGCCCTGCCTGCTTTCTCCTTCCTGGCCTATCTTTTGATTCTTGTCCTGGCTACCATCATTATTGATGGTCAGCTCTATCAGAACGCCAAAAAAGAATTGATCCACGAAGAATATTTCGAGAAGTTTCCCATATTCGACCAGCAATTCAGCGAGTACCTGACCAATTATTTGAATACCGAGGTGGATCATGTGCGCAAGCGGAATCGTGAACTATTGCGGGGCAAAATGGTGAAAATTCTGAAAAGCAGCAGCCCCATCCTGGAATTTCAGGTCAGGCGCGACAAGGAAATCATCTTTCAGCAAAAACGGGAAGATGGTACCGACTTCAATACCTTTAAGAATTCACTGATCCTGGGCAATTTCAAATCCGTGGCGCGATCGAAGATTCCAGACCTTTCCGGCCAGCAGCGTTTTGCCGGGGAACTGGTTTTTTACTATACCACCCCCAAGGACTATGCTCCTATCGAGGCGCTCACGCGCGAATACCGTCTCTATCTCTATCTGACCTTGCTCACGATTACCCTGGCCTACCTGCTGACATTGCGCGTCCTGATATTGCCTATCAAAAAAGTAAGCCAGGCGATCCAGGCTTCCGGTGAAAGCGCCAGCGCCTTTATCCGACATCCCCATACCCAGTTCGAGTGGCTCTATAATTCCATGGCCCGCGACGCCATGCTCATGACCCTGACCCAGGATCCCAAAAAGAACATACGGTTTCAGCTGCGTTCCACCTTTGTTGAAGATTTCGAGCGCATGCAGCCGCTTATTCTGCAATGGTTCAACTTTTCCGACGCGCGTATCCTGCACCTGCGCTGGGACAGCCCGCGGGAGTTGAGCCTGCTTTCCTGCCTGCCGCCCTGTCCCGATGGCAAGGACGCCTTTTGGGGCCGACTGACTCCGGCTTTTCACGATGGAATGCTCCGCAATTTGCGAACCTCTTACGAAGCCAAAACGCCGCATCTTTACGAATCGGAGCAGGACGGCCAGTCCATTTTTGCCGGGGAAATACCCACAGATTCCAGCGAAAGGCAGATGCGCCTGCTGGTTCTGACCTATTCCAAACGCGTCAAAGTCGAAGAAGAGGAATGGCAGCAGGAAACGGCCCAGCGCATCTATGAACAATTGCGCGATCTGGCCAAGCAGAAAAGCGCGCAATCGCGCGAACTCTTTCAGGAAAAAAGCGAGGCCAATATCAATCTGTCCCGCAACCTGGGCCATGACCTGACCAACATCATCGCCACGAACAAACTCGAACTCATGACTGTGGGGCAGGTGCTCCGGCAGGATTCGGATGACTGGCTCGATTCTCCCAAAAGACGCCATCTGGTCCTGCAAACCATGGAGCGCATCCTGGACAATACCCGCAGCCTGCAGGAAATCGTCAATCTCTATCGCGCCTATGAATATCTGAAGCATCCGCGCTACGAGGAAACGGAACTGGTCGAGATGGTGGGGGATATTATTGACATATTCCGGCTGTCCATGTCTTCGGCTGCGCAGATCGAATATGACCAGGGCCGCGATAAAATGCATGCCCGGGTGGAGCCGCGTTTGCTGAAGCTGGCGCTCTTCAACCTTTTGAGCAACGCCCAGGACGCCATCCGCCGCCTGCCGCCGGAAGAACAGGCCGGGGGAAAAATATACGTGCATGTTGACGAAGGAGATGATAAGGAATATATTCTAATAAAGATTGCCGATACGGGGCCCGGTATCCGGACTGCTTCCGGTGAACTTGCCGATGATGAAGAAATCAATCGTATTTTTGAATTGGGTTACACCACAAAGGCCGGCGGTCATGGTGAGGGCCTGGGCCTGAACTGGGTGAAGGCAATCATGACGGAATTTCATACCGGTGAACTGCGGGCGTCGAATCAGCCGGAAGGCGGAGCGGTTTTTGAGTGCCGCCTGCCAAAAGAACCGGCCCACGAAAAAGCCGACGAAAAAAACGCGGCGGAAAACGATGATCTATGAGCGATAAAGCCATCACTGTCCTCCTTGTTGACGATAATGAACGCTATCGGACCGCCTTCAGCCAGAACCTGATGCTCCAGGGTATGGACGTGCTGGAAGCGGAACATGCCGATCAGGCGCTGGAGATACTCAAGGAAAAGAATCCCGATGTGGTCGTGACGGACCTGCAAATGCGACGGCCCACGGAAGGGCTCGACCTGATTCGCGATGCCCGGGCCGTGCGCCCCTGCCTTCCGGTGATCATGATTTCGGCGGTGGGCACTTTTGATGAAGGAGCCCAGGCCTCACAGCTGGGCGCGTCTCATGTTCTCAGCAAGGCCCGCATCGAAGACGAAATCGATATCCTCTATAACTCCATCGAAAATTCCTACGAACGATATCGCGTCGCCCGGCAGGCTCTGGACCGGATCAACAAGATTCGCAGTGAAAACGGCAATGGTCCCAGGGAAGAAGAATTGCAATGGCTGCGTCAGCTTCTCGACAATCCCGAGATGGAAACCTATGTGAAGAGCGAGGCCTATGACCTGATCCAGAACCTGAGCGGCGGCTCCACGGGCGAGGGCCAGGAAGCCGGCGCCGAAAACCTGGTGGCCGAAATGCTCCAGGAAAACATGGAAAAGGTCACCGAAAAACTGCGCGAGCAGATTCCAGAATACGACAAACTCGAAGACGACACCCGTGAGGCCCTGCGCACGGCGGAATATCTGTACCAGTTTGGCGAAGAAATCGGATCGAACCTGGATCTGTCGCGGACGACCTGTTTTTCCTACTGCTTCAGCGTGGAAAACCAGGGCAAGGCCGTTATGAAAAAACGCATCTCCAAGTTCGTTTCCGAACCCGCGAACATTGCGCTTATCGGCGACATGCAGGAGAAAAAGTCGGACCAGGTCAGCATTTTCCTGCAACAGCTGCTCCTGCAGATCATGCGGGACCACCAGATGGATATCACCATCGACAACGTGCGGCAGACCTTCCTGCGCATCCAGACGCACAAGTCCAAATATCGGCCCGACGGGCTCAAGGCTCTGGGCATCATGATCCTGGTTTTCGGTCTGGAATATTCTTTTCAATCCATGCAGAAAAAAGTGGTCGTCGAAAACCCACTGGGTATGAAGGGGCTTGAGCGTGAGGAGATTATCCATTTTGCCCAGCAGCTCATCAACCTGCAGCATTTTCGCAATCCCTATGTCCATCCCGAAATCGACGGACAGAAAAATATCTCCGCCATTCGAGAAACCACCATCGAATGCCTCAACCTCATGATGCGGCTCATATAATGGGACAACGAATCACCCGACAGGAACCGGTGCAGCTGTTTTTTGCGATCATGGCGCGCGAGGATGATATTTTCGATAGGGCCGAAGCGGAAATCGAAGCCGCCTGGAGCCCCATTCACATGCGCGACGATTTTTATGATTTCGACCCCCTCACGACCTATTACAAAACCGAATTCGGCACGGGCCTGCGCAAGCGAATCGTGGCCGTGCGCGATCTGATCGATCCTGAGGAACTGGTGGATATCAAAATCCGCACCAATGAAATGGAAGACAAAATCTCGAACAGTAGCGGCGATGCACCGCGTATTGTCAATATCGATCCCGGTTACCTGAACTTCGGCAAGATCGTTCTGGCTTCCACCAAGGACCATTGGCATCGGCTCTACATCGGCCAGGGGATTTTCGCAGAACTGACGTTGCGCTACCAGCGCGCCGGCAAAGGCTACACGCCGCTGGAATGGACCTACCCCGATTATAAAATGCCGGAAAGGCTCGATTTTTTCGCGCGTTTGCGGCAGGATTATCGGGAAAGGCTGCGCGCTTCGGAAAACCAGGCGCCATAAGGAAGCAAAATGCCGCAATTATATTTTATCTCCAGCTCCGACGCCAAATGGGTCAGCGACCAGCGCGAAAAACTGGTTCGTGAACTCATCCCCGACGAGCTGCGCGACGAAAACCTGACCGAATATTATGCCACGGGAAACGCGCCCCTGAGTCTGGATAAAATTCTGGAAGATATCGTGGGCGAGCTTTCCACGCTGCCCCTCCTTCCCGACAGTCGGCGCGTGGTGGTCGTGCATGACCTGCGCGATTTTGTGTCCGGCGGACGCAGTCGCGCCAAGTCGGGCGGCAAAAAATCCGGCGGCAAGCGCAGTGCCGCAGACGCCCTGATCGATTTTGCCAAAAACGACCTGTCCTCAACGGAAAACGTCCTCATCTTCAGCACCATCATCGACCACAGTCGCGGGCATTATCTGGACAAGAACAACGCCCTCATCAAATTCATCGGCTCGTCTCAAATCGGCTCCGTCATCAAGCCGCCCTATAACGAGCAGGATCCGCTTTTCCTGATGGGCGACGCCCTCATGGAACGCAACACACAAAAATGCCTGCGCCATTTCCGGGCCATCTATTCCGACGACAACCGCTCCCGCATGTTTCGGGAGCTCTTGCGCATCGTGCGCTTTCTGGTGCAGGCCAAGGTGATTTCGAAAAAAGAAGAAAGCGGCGCGCGCAAGGCAACGCTCGAAAGCCTCCTGCCCGAAGACCGCAACCTGAACATTTACAAGCTGCCCCCCTTCGTCCAGAAAAAAATCAACCGCAATGCCGGAAATTTCAACGTTCGAGAACTCATGTGCGCCATGGAGCGACTGCTCGAGATAAACACCTATCTCTTTCCCTCGCAACGCATGAAGCATGTGCCCGACACGCGCTTCCTGATGGAAACCTTCATCATCGAATTTTGCGAAGGCCAGATCATCCATTCGCGTTCGGCCTGATCATGACAAAAGATTAGCTTTCAGGAATGGCCCTGTTCCCAATCCTTCTGCATATCGCGGGAAATGGCGTGGATGGCGCGGGAAAAGGCGCGGTCGTCTTCAAAAACTTCGTCCGGCAGGATTGCCATCCGTTCCGTGCAATCGCGGATCAGGTCACGAGCGATGCGGAATTCTTCGACCTTGGCTTCTTCTCCCATAACGGGTACGAGGATCGGATCCTGCACAGGCCAATGGGCCCGGACGGGCAGGATGGAATCGGTGCGCTTGGGCCAGTAGTCACACTTTTGCTGTTGGGCCACATCGCAGAGGGTAATGATCGCGTCGAAATCTTTTTTCGCAAAAACGTCCCAGGACTTCGATGTCAACTTACGACCCTTGGGAATGCGCAATTCACGCAGCACGATCGAGACAAAAGGATGGATATATCCCGCCGGATTCCATCCCGCGCTGAAGGCCTCATACCTGCCCGCGCTGCGATAATTCAAAAAGACTTCCGCCATCTGACTGCGCACGCAATTGCCCGTGCAGATAAAAAGAATTTTCCGCGTTTTATTTTTCTTGTGTGACGCCATTCCAAACTCCATTGCCCAATCTGCCTGCTGTATCCAGTCTATTAAAGCCACCAATTAGACGCAAGGGATAGAATGCGTCGGGTGCTATGTGGCGCACGCCTTTTTATGGCACCTTCCCGAATTCTGCTATTTTGGAGTGCGAGGGCTTGCCCTCGCCTTGCTGTTGTGGGGCTTTGGTGCGTTGCATAGAGTTCGTGTAAAAAAGAAGGGGTCGGCAAGCCGACGCACTCCATGATTCACCCCTATTGTATTTCCTGGGGAGAGTTTCCGAATTGAATTGATAAAAATAATTGCTTTTGATGCAATCATTCCGGCAATGCTTCCCGCAAGAATGTTTTTGTTTGCCATAAATGCACGTTTTCGGTAGGTTATGGGCACTATGTCTGGATGGCAGCGACTCTATCACCTCATCGAACTGGAAATTCAGCAGCGCCTGGAAGAGGGTTGCGAATTGGACGGAGAGGCGTGGCTTGCGAAGCGCGATGCCATTCGGCCCGATGATTCGGTGGCGCTCTTTCGTCTGATGCACGAGCTGCAAAACAACGAGCCGCCCACGGACTGCACCTTTCTCGAACCCTATGACCTCAAGGCCATCCGCAACCAGCGTCCCGACCATGAAAATGTGCTGCCCTTTGCCGCCGGGGAAAAGGATCTCTTCAACCGGCTTCACGGCGGATGGATGGGGCGGTGTTGCGCCTGCATGGCGGGGCGGCCCTTTGAGTGCGAGCCCTTTACCGGCCAGCACGCGCCAAAGCCCCACGATGCCGTCATCCGCTGGCTCCAGCATGCCGACGCCTGGCCCCTGCAATCCTATGTGCCCGAAACGAGCCGTGCCGAAATGCGGGGTCTGCACATCACCAATATCAATTCCACCCGTGAACACATCAAGGCCATGGAGGCCGACGACGCGTTGGACTTTCTCCTGGTGGGGCTTGAGATGATCGATGAATTTGGCAGCGAATTCGAGACGCATCATGTAGGCCGCGCCTGGAGCAAGTTTCTTGCCTATGACCAACTGCCTCCTGCCGAGACACAGAGTTTTATCAATCTGCTGCACGATGATTCCTTTTCCCGGGAAATCTGGGGCGACAAGCAGATTCAACGCGTGAACTGGCAGAAGGTGGCCACCATCAACAACCCCTATCGCGAATGGAGGCACGGGCGTTTGCGCACGGATATTCACGGTCTGCTCTGGCCGGGGGATCCGGAGCATGCCGCCGAAAACGCCTGGCGCGACGCGCGGATTTCCCATACCAAGAGCGGTCTTTTCAGCAGCATGTTTTTTGCCGCCATGATCGCCGCCGCCTTTACCACGCCCGATCCCATGGCGCTGATCGAGGCGGGCCTCGGCCAGATTCCCGCCGATTGCCGCCTGGCGCACTCCATTCTCGAAGCCCTGAACCTGCGTGGGCAATATGTGGAATGTGTTCCCTGCTGGGAAGAACTGCTCGCCGAATTCGAAGGCAGCCATCCCCATCACGCCATTCCCAATAGTGTGATATGTGTCCTGGCGATTCTGTATGGCGAGGGCGACTTTGAAAAATCTATCGGCCATGCCGTCAGCCTTGGACGCAATCCCGCGGCCAATGCCGCCACCGTCGGCACCATCATGGGGGTACTCCATGGCGCGCGAAGCCTGCCCGTCCGATGGACCCAGCCCCTGTCCAACACCCTGCGCAGCAATATCAAGGGCTACATCCGGGGAACCATCAGCGATGGCGCGCGGCGCTGCATGGAAATTATCAACAAGCGAATGTACTAAAATGACCGAAATCGAACTGACCACCAATCATCAATTTCTTTTGGGAGATTCCGCGAAGATGGACATGATCGAAGATGAATCGATCCAACTCGTCGTGACTTCGCCGCCCTATCCCATGATCGAAATGTGGGACGATTGCTTTCGCGGCCAAAGCGCCGAGGCGTCCCGAGCGCTGGATGCGGCCGATGGTCCCGCGGCTTTCGAGTCCATGCATCGGGTGCTGGATGCGGTGTGGGCGGAAGTCTGGCGCGTGCTTGCGCCGGGGGGTTTCGCCTGCATCAATATCGGCGATGCCACGCGCAGCCTGGACGGACAGTTCGCCCTCTACGCGAATCACGCGCGCATCCTGAACCAATGTCTCGCAATCGGTTTCACCAACCTGCCCGCCATCATCTGGCGCAAGCAGACCAACGCGCCGAACAAGTTCATGGGCTCCGGAATGCTTCCGGCGGGTGCCTATGTGACGCTCGAACACGAGTACATCCTGATCCTGCGCAAGGGCAACAAGCGCGCCTTCACAAAGAAAGACGAAAAAGAATCCCGCGCGCGAAGCGCCTTTTTCTGGGAAGAACGCAACCAGTGGTTTTCCGATGTTTGGTTCGACCTGAAGGGCTCGCGCCAGGCCATGGTCGATGAATCGGCCCGCAAGCGCAGCGGGGCCTATCCTTTCGAACTCGCCTGGCGGCTCATCCACATGTATTCCCTCCAGGGCGAAAGGGTGCTCGATCCCTTCGGCGGTACGGGCATCACCATGCAGGCCGCCATGTGTGCCGGGCGCGACAGCATCAGTCTGGAGATCGATCCTGAGTTGCATCGCATCGTCGCGTCGAGCCTGGGGGGCGATTCCATGTTTTCCGGATCCGAAATCATCGCCCTGGGCCAGTCCCGCGCCGATGACCGCCTGCGCGCGCATCAGGACTTTGTCGAAAAGCGCCTCGAACAAAAAGGCCCCGACGCCTTCAAACACACAAACGAAGCCTACGGCTTTCCCGTCATGACCCGCCAGGAAAAGAAAATCATCCTGCCCCGCATCGAGTCGTTCGTCGAATCCGGACCGGAGCGGTGGCGTTTGGATTATGATGCTGCGGAAATCTCCATCTAGCAAAAACCCACCCGGAGTTTTATTTTTCCGGGTGGGTATTCTCGTTTGATAAATTGGATCAGCATAGCGACCGTGCTCTATTCGATTCGTTTGTTTTTATGCGTCGCGATGCTGTGTTGGGCTTCGGCGGCAATATGGGGTTTGCGGTGGCCATTTGCGGAACCGTTCGGATCATGCAGGCCACCCACGAGCCGGGTAAGGTCTTCCACGACGTTATGCATGGATCCGGCCTGGGCATTCAGTTCTTCAGAAGCGCTGGCGCTTTCTTCGGCATTGGCGGCAACGCTTTGGGTGATTTTGTTCATTTCGTTGGATGCTTCGTTGATCTGGCGAAGTTGGATGTATTCCGCGCAAAAAAGGCATCGGCAAGCCGACGCACTCCATGATTCGTTCCCCATTTATCTCGTACAGTCCCAACTTCCTTAATCCTTCAAGCAGTAGAGTCAAAAGCCGTAATATCCGCAAAATCTGAG
>CAYWYC010000177.1:0-10196 GCA_964462565.1 uncultured Candidatus Sumerlaeota bacterium
TGCCCCTTTTGTGTAATTTTTGCCAGATATCTGCCTATATGCTCATTTTTGCTGGCATTCTGCTGGAAAAACTCATAAGGTATGTGGCAGGATGGCTCCGGATAAAAAACGTGACCGGCGCAAAATCATGAAAGGACTCGAAAACATGGATTTTGAGAAAAGGATTCTGTGCATTGGAGCGGGATATGTCGGCGGACCTACCATGGCGATGATTGCGGAAAAATGCCCGCAATATCGTGTGGAACTGGTGGATATCAATGAGGAGCGCATCCGGCAATGGAACTCGGACGATCTCCCCATATACGAACCCGGCCTGGATGAAATCGTCTTTCGCAACCGCGGCAAGAATCTTTTTTTCACCACGGAAGTGGACAAGGGCATCGCCGAGTCGGACATTATTTTCGTGAGTGTGAACACACCGACCAAGACCTACGGCCAGGGCGCCGGACGCGCCGCCGACCTGCAATATTGGGAAAAGACGGCCCACCAGATTCTGCGCAATTCAAAGAGCGACAAAATCGTCGTCGAAAAGAGCACCCTGCCCGTGCGTACCGCCGAAGCCATGGCGCGCATCCTGAACGCCAATCAGGAAGGGCCCCATTTCGAAGTGCTGTCCAATCCTGAGTTCCTGGCGGAGGGCACCGCCATCGAAGACCTCCACGCGCCCGACCGTGTCCTCGTAGGATGCATGAACACCGAATCCGGCATCCGCGCCGTGGAACAGGTGGAAGCCATCTACGCCAACTGGATTCCCAAAGATCGCATCATCCGCACCAACATCTGGAGCTGCGAACTTTCCAAACTCGTGGCCAACGCCTTCCTGGCCCAGCGCATTTCATCGATCAACGCCATCAGCGCGCTCTGCGAAAAAACCGAGGCCGACGTGAACGAAGTGGCCCGCGCCATCGGACTCGACACACGTATCGGCAGCAAGTTTCTCAAGGCGGGCATCGGCTTCGGCGGATCCTGCTTTAAGAAGGACATCATGAACCTGTCCTACATCTGCGAACAGAACAATCTGCCCGAGGTGGCCGCTTACTGGGAAAGTGTGGTGCGCATCAATAATTATCAGCATGATCGCTTTGTGGAAAACATGCTCCATGCCATGTTCAACACGATGGCCGGCAAAAAGATCGCCGTGCTGGGCTTCGCGTTCAAATCCGATACCGGCGATACCCGCGAATCTCCCGCCATCCGCGTTTGCCGCCAACTGGTTCATGAGCACGCCCTCGTCCGCGTGACCGATCCCCAGGCGCTGGATAATGCCAGACGCGATCTCGATACTCTGGAGGGTATTTCCTTTCACGAAGATCCCTACGAGGCCCTCGAAGGCGCTTCGGCCCTGGCTCTGATGACGGACTGGAAAGAATATGCTGAGCTTGATTTTGAAAAGATATATAGTGGCATGATGAAGCCGGCATTCGTCTTTGACGGGCGAAATCTTTTCGACCATGACGGGCTCTATGAAATCGGTTTTAACGTGTATCCCACGGGCAAGGTGGCGCGGGTACACTTCTAGCGAGGAAACCCATGCCGAATGAAAATCCGGACCAGAACCCGCTTCGGGAGATTGGCGAAGATTCGCTGATCGAAAAAATGAACGCCTGGCTCCACGAAAAGCGAGGCGAGAAAACCCAATCGCCTCCCTGGGCCAGGATGAAAGCCGTGGCCGAAATCGGTGACGACTGCGCCCTCGTGGACCTGGCCGATGGCGCGGCGCGTCTGGCATTGACTACGGACATGCTGGTCGAGGGCTGGCATTTTCTCCCCGATCATCCTCCGGAGCGTCTCGGCATGAAGGCGGCCCACGCCAACCTGAGCGATCTGGCTGCCGCCGGAGCCTGGCCCATGTGGATACTCGTTTCATTCGGCGCTCCTGCCGACACGCCCGTGGAATGGGTCCAGTCTCTTTATCGCGGTATGGCCCGGGCCCTGGAACCCTACGGGGCGCTCTGCCTCGGGGGCGACTGCGTGGGCGCGGAAAAGATCACCATCAACATCGTCGCAGGCGGCCACTGCAATCCTGCCGTCAAGCCGCCCCTCCGATCCAAGGCCTGGTCCGGACAGGAGGTATATGTCACCGGTTATCTGGGCGACTCGGGCGCCGGCTTCGATCTTTTGCAAGCGAGCACAAGCGACCGGGAAAAAAACGCGTCCGCCGATGCCGACTACCTGATCGAACACCATCAATGCGGCCGTGCCCGGGTTCGCGCGGGGATCGCGCTGGCCGCGGCCTGTCCCGATGCGGCCATGATGGACCTGAGCGACGGAATCGCCGCCGACCTTCCGCGCATCGTCAAGGAATCGAATTGCGGCTTTGAAATTCGCGCGAACACCTTGCCCCTGTCCCCCGCCCTCAAGCGCATGGGAGCGCAGTTACCCAAGACGGCACTGGATTACGCCCTTTTCGGTGGGGAAGATTTTGAACTTCTCTTCACCACCGCCCTGCCGCCCGAAAAATGGCAACGCCAAGTCATGCACGAAACAGGCGAAGAAATTCACTTCACCCACATCGGCCACGTCACCCAGCAAAAAGGCATCCATATCCTCGATGGCAGCGAGAGACAAATAGACCTGTCCAAGCAGTCCTGGAAGCATTTCTGATTTGCAAAAAGGACTAATCGTTTGTAGTAAGCCCCGTGAGGGGCGTCAGCTTGAGAGTTATCTTTTATTTCGATTGGTAGTTTTCCGTTTCGAACGACGGCCCTGACGGGCCTGACTACAAACGGCAAGCCACTTGGTTTTGTCTCCTGTTCAGGAAAGGCTGTTATATTCTGTCCGCTGCATGACTTCGGCCTGCATCTCGGGACTGAGGCGGGTGAAGTAATCGGTATAGCCGCCGATGCGCACCACCAGGTCCTGATAGGCTTCGGGATTTTCTTTTGCCCGTTGCAGCACGTCGGGATCGAGCATGTTGATCTGGACCTCAAAGCCGCCGCGCTTCAGGTAAGTCACCATCAGGGCTTCCAACTGCTCGCGCGACTTGGCCGTGGTGAAGAGGCTTTTGTTGAATTTCATGTTCAGCGCCACACCGCCGATCAGGGGTGACGAATCCCAGGAAGTTACCGACAGGATCGCCGCCGTGGGGCCGTTCATCTCGCGTCCCTGCGCGCCGCCGCATCCATCGGCAAAGGCAAAACCGCTGCGTCGTCCGTCGGGCGTAGCCCCGCAGGCGGCTCCCAGTCGTTCGTGCTGAATCCAGCAGAATGCGCCGGGTACATAGGGGCTGTCGTCGGGTTCGATACTATGCTTCGCGCATTCCTCGCGAATCACTTCGACCATCCCCGCCACCAGATGGTCCACCTCGCCCACGTCGTTGCCATACTTGGGATAGGCGTTGGCAAAGCGCCGGCGTTCAGCCTCGTAACCTTCGAAGTCGGCCTCCAGCATTTTCCAGAGTTCTTCCAGGCTGATATTCTGCTTCTCGAAAACTTCCTCCCTCACTACATAAAGGGCGTCGGCCAGGTTCGCGAGTCCCACGAAACTGCATTCCGCCCAGTTGTATCGCGCGCCGCCGTTGTCGATATCGCGGGCCCTTTCGATGCAGTCTTTTGTCAGGACACTCTGGAAGGGCTTGCCGCCGTTTTGCTGGCGGGTCTTGCGGTTGCGGTTGATACCCGCAACTCCCTCGGCAATCTTTGCGGAAAGGCGCTTGCGGTAATTCCGCATCAGTTCGTCAAAGTTTTGCGCCGGGCGTCCTTCGCGCACTTCTTCCTCGATCTCGTCGCGCAGATAGGCGCATACGGGATAATAGGGCGAGGCCACCCAGATATTGCTGCTGCCCGACGGCGTAATCTCCACGCAGGTCGAGTTGATGTAATAATGCGATTCTTCCGGCGACACGCCATACATCTGCAAGCCGCGCTGGATGGTTTCGTCGCCGAAAAAGGCCACGTTTGAATAGCCATCGGCAATCAGGTCAACCCCGAGGCGCGTCAGGTCCTTCGGTGTATCTGCGTGCCAGCAGATGCCAACGGTGGGGTAAACCAGCTTCGTCCGTCGCAAGGCCTCCAGCGAAAGATAGGATAATTCGTTCGTCACGTTTGCGCCGCTTGCGTCGCGTCCACCCACCATCACGGCCACGGCCAGTCCCGGCGGCACGAAATTATTGATGTGGATGTAGAGGTTTTCGATCATGGCCAGCGCGTCATCGGAATCAATGCGTCCAGCCTGAAGGTCGGCTTCGTAAAAGGGCAGCAGGATGCGATCCAGATGTCCCGGCCCCACGAGGGCGGCGCTGTCGCCGACCTTGCAGGCGACAAAACTCATCCACAGCAGGTGCAGCGCGTCGAGAAAGGAAGCCGGAGGCTCGTGCGCCACGCGGTGGCAGGATTCGGCAATGGCCTGGAGGCGCTTGCGATTCTCGGGAGCGGCTTCCGCCATCTTTTGCTCTGCCGTGTCGCCCGCATGTTCGAGCATCCGGCCAAAACCTTTTACCGCCAGCAGAAAAGACTCCAGCGTCTCCGCTTCCTGGCCTGCCGCCTTTGCCTTGCGCGATTCCAGGTCGGCACAAAGTCCGTCGATGCCCATGGCGTAAAGCCGGTCCATGTCCAACTCGCAATGTCCCGTCTGGCCGGGGGTATAGACGAAGCCGTATTTCTCGCGCAGCTTTTTCTGGGCACGATCCCATTCAGGGCAGAGTAATTCCTCGCGATTAAGAGGCGCTCCCGCCATCAGGTCGTGTTCGCTGATATGAAATCGAAAAGTGGCCAGCAGGTCATGCGTCAAACAACCCCGACGAACGGCCCAGGATGATTCATCCTCGCTTGCTTCCAGTGAATCGAGCATCACCCGCGGGTCCATGTCCCAGACGGGACGCTCCTGCATCGTATTGCGCGCCAGGTGTTCGGTGCGCAGGGTGGCAATCCGGCTGCTGTGTTTTTCCGGGTTCATGCATCAATCCTGCCTTTGTAAATAGATCACTATATTATCGTGCATCAGGGCGATCAGGTCATTCATGCCGTCGCCATCCATATCGGCGGCCCGCAACTCGCGCGGCTCCTGCCTGCCGCCGCGGCCCGAACCCATGGACCCGGCATCGTCATAGACCTTAAAGTGAAAAAAGCGCTCGAACTGTCCCGCTTCTTCGGCATGGGGCGCGAACATTTCCAGGACATGCTCCGTGCCTTCCAACGCCAGCAATTCCAGCGCCTTGCCCTGGGGACTCAGGATGGGCAGGGCAAAAATCCGCGCGTACTGCCATTCTTCTTCTTCCGGGGCATTGCGCCATTCCGCCTGAAACTGCCAGGGCTGCATGTTCGAATAATATAGCTGCAACTTGCCCTCTTCATAAGCCAGCAAATCTTCGTATGGGTCATCATTCGCGTGAAGCGGCATCAGACGCGCCGCACGCACATCTTTCGCGTCCAGATGTTCCGCCAGCGCAAAAGCCCCCTCTGCGTCGCGCGCGTAGATTGTGAAAACCTGATTCACCGAATCCATCAGGATCACTTCCTTGCTGCCCGATCCGTCCAGGTCGGCCACGGCAATCGAGTCAATCCGCGCCGAAGTGTTTTTACCGTTAAATTGCTCCACCAAACGCAGCTCGCCTTTTTCCGAAACATGATAAGCCCGCGCCAGGCTTTCGCGCGCCACGATCAGTTCGTTGCCTTTTTCGCCGTCGATGTCTTCCACGATGATCTGCCCGGGCCCCACCTTGAAGAAGACACCCTTCTTCATGCCCTGGTCCGCCGAAAAGGCTTCGAACTCGCCGTTTTCCTGCTGGAGCAGGAGCACGAGGGGGTTATACTTTTGAAAGATCACCAGGTCACCCCGTCCATCGCTGTTGATGTCCGCCGACAGTAAATCTTCCGGCTCCACTTCCTGGCCGATCGGCAGGTTGAGCGTCCGGTCTGCCGGTCCGCGCAGAACCTCGGGTTTTTCCGGGTCCAGATAAATGGCCGCCGCCAATGAGCTGTCTTCTTTGCGATAAAGATAGAGCAGATCGACTTTGCCTGAACCATCGAGATCACCACCTGTCATCACCAGTGGTTTGTGTCGGGCGTTGAGCAGGGTCGGAATCGTCAGGCCGCGATCTTCCGAATAGAGTGACGCGCCGATGGTTTCTTCGTTCTCGCTCAGTGAGAAAATCAGATCCCCTCCCTTGCGCGGCGCAACGGTCAGGGCCGAAATATCGCTCAGCGAGGGGGCCGTTTTCTTTTCGAGAAGGCCCGCATCATTCTGGATAAAAAGCGTCAATTCCGCGCCATTCCCCGGATAGATTACCACGCTCGTTCGCCCATTGCCTTCCAGATCCGCCTTCACGGCTTGCTCACGGCCCATCATTCCCCGCGATTCAAAAGACAGATAGGCCGGGCCGTTCAACCGAAATTCCTTGTTCGCGTCCGTCTTGTCCTCCTGGAAAAGATAGGACCGCAGTGATCCGGTCTTGATGTCAATGGTCGCGATTCCGCATTTTGTTTGATCGTCCTGCTTCGTCATCCAGGCTGCAGTACCGCCGGCATCGCTGATGCTATAGGGCATCTCCAGCATCCATTTACGCGAATCAAACTGCCGGCGCACCCAAACGCGACTGCGCCGCTGGCCGTCGAGATACACAATATCGGGCAGGCCGTTTCCATCCACATCCTGCACAATCGGACGCACCCCCGGCGATGCCGCCATCACGAATTCCTGGCGATTCTTCTTTGCTCCGGCCTCTTCACCGTCGGCCATGGGGCCATAGAAAAGAATCATTTTGTTCTGGTGTATTGCCAACAGGTCCACCTGTCCGTCCAGATCGATATCGGCCGCCTGCACCAGACCGCCCGCGCCATCCAGTTCCACCGCCGGTTCCAATTCACCATCGCCATTCTGCAAGCGCACCACGGCATTCTCCGCGCCTCGGCCAAGGGCGATATCCGCCAAACCGTCGCCATTGAAATCCCCCGTCGCCAGGCTGCTGATCGCCTCTTCCAGAACCGTTTCCTTCTTCTTGAACTGGAGCACCCCATCCACCGGCTCCTGCTGAATCTGCATCTGGAGCAGGCTCTTGGCATTGTTCACCGTCACCAGGTCCGGGCGTCCGTCATTATTCAGATCGACCGGAGCCATCTCGCCGCTCTGCCAGTCCGCCTTGATGATGATCGGACTGGCCAGACCAAATTCATCCGCCCCATGTCCCGACACCGCGGCCATAAGCACGAGCGCCAGGCAGACAGTTCCAGAAATCTTTTTTATCATTCGTTTCGCGCGCATATATCTCCTCTATTCATCCGGATTCGTTTTTCTTCTCCTTTTATTTTTAACGTTTTTGTCCCCCCAAGGCAAAGATAAAAGGAAAATCCTTCTGCCAAAGATGCGTTCACGGAAAAAAACATTGCAGCCAAAGCCTTTGTCCATGCATAATACCAAAGATGGGCAGATTATTGGCATTAAAAAGATTAGACCGCAATCAGCAGGCCATCTGCACGTATCTCAAAAACACGAGGCATTGGTTTCTCTGAAGGTTTAATATCTTGACAAAAAAAAGCCTCTACACCAGCTCTATACGTATCATCCTGCCAGCGCTTATTACTTTGGTGCTTTTTGCTGTGTCCGTGTTCTTTGTCTTTGTTCCTTCCGTGGAAAAGCAGATTCTCCGACGCAAAAAAGAAACCAGCGCCGAACTGGTCCATACGGCCGTGAGCATGATCTCGGAATACGAGAGTCGCGTTCACTCGGGGGAACTGAGCCTGGAAGGAGCAAAAGAACGCGCCGCCGAAAGACTCCGCAACATGCGATACGGTCCCCAGGGCAAGGACTATTTCTGGGTCGTGTCCATGGATGAAAATCCCATGCTCCTGGTCCACCCTTATATTCCCCGGCTGGAAAACCTGCCCCTTTCCGAATATACGCAAGGCGAACAAAAATCCGCCGTGGAAAAAGCCTACGAAACCATTAAAAATTCCGAAGACAACAAAGCCTCCTTTGCCTATCGCTGGCAATGGAAAGACGACCCCACCCAGATCAAGGAAAAGGTTTCCTATGTCCAACTCTTTGAGCCCTGGGACTGGATTATCGGCACGGGCTTGTATATGGAAGACGTCAAGGAGGAAATCGCCGAGATCAAAAAACGGCTCTGGATCATTTTTATCGTGATCCTGATCATTGTGACTATCCTGACCGCTTATCTCATCCTCCAGGCATTCAACTACGAACGGGCCCAGGAAAGGGTGACCCATGCCCTTGCCGAAAGCGAAGAACGCTATCGCAAAATTTTCGATTCCGCGGGCGACACGATCCTCGTGATCAAGGATGGCTACCTGGTGGACTGCAACCGCAAGGCACTCGAAATGTTTAACTGTCCCCGCAGCCGCCTGATCGGACGCAGTCCCCTGGACCTTTCTCCCGAAGTTCAAGCCAATGGACAAAAGACGAAAGACCTGTCCAAAGAATATATGAAAAAGGCATACCAGGGTGAGGAAGTCTTTTTTGAATGGAGACATCGCCGCGATGACGGCAGCCTCTTCGATGCCGAAGTGGCCCTCGTGCCCGCTGATTTTAATGAAGAGCATTATGCCATGGCCATCGTCCGCGACGTCACCGAACGCAAACGCACCCAGGTCGAAATGCAACGCCTCGTCCGCGCCATCGAAGACGCCGCGGAAGAAGTCGTCATCACCGACCTGGAAGGCACCATCGAATACGTCAACCCCGCATTTGAACGCATAACCGGCTATTCCCGCACCGAGGCCATCGGACAAAACCCGCGCATCCTCAAGAGTGGAAAGCACGATGCAGCCTTTTATCAGGACATGTGGAAAACCATTCAGTCAGGACAAGTATGGACGGGGCGTCTGATCAACAAGCGTAAAGACGGAAGCTTGATTACCGAAGAAGCAACCATATCGCCTATTCTCAGTTCCAAGGGCCTCGGCCTGGGCTATGTCTCGGTGAAACGGGATATCAGCAACCATCTACAAATGGAAAACCAGCTGCGCCAGGCACAAAAAATGGAAGCCATTGGCCAACTGGCCGGAGGAATTGCCCACGACTTCAACAATATCCTATCCGGCGTTCTGGGCTTTGCCGAAATTATCCTCGACAAGATCGAAAACGACGAAGAAGTGGACAAATACAGCGTGAACCAGATTCTCCACGCGGCCAATCGCGCCCGCGAACTGGTCCAGCAAATATTGACTTTCAGCCGCAGGCAGGATGTCGAGATGCGCCCAGTTTCCCTGGGCAAGATCGCCCGAGAAGCACTCAAACTGCTCCGCGCGTCCATTCCGACCACTATCCAGATCGAACAGGATATCCTGGCCAAAAACGATATCGTCCTCGCCGATCCCACCCAGATGCACCAGGTTGTCGTGAACCTGTGCACCAACGCCTATCACGCCATGCGCGAATCAGGAGGCATCCTGTCGGTCAAGTTGGAGCAGGTTGAAATCAAAAGAGACACGATAGCCCGCTTCAAAAACCTCAAGCCCGGGCAATACCTGCGCCTGGTCGTCAGCGATACAGGCTGCGGCATTCCGCCGGAAAACCTGGAACGAATTTTCGAGCCCTTCTTCACAACCAAGGCTCGCGACGAAGGAACCGGCATGGGCCTGTCCGTGGTCCATGGCATTATCACCAGACACGGAGGCGATATCGTCGTTCAAAGCGAACCCGACGAAGGCGCCAGCTTCGAGATTTTCATCCCCCGACAAACTGTCGATGTCAAAGAAATCGCCCCCCAGGATGAAGAAATCCCCGGAGGAGACGAAAGTGTTCTCCTGGTAGATGATGAAGCAACCCTGACGGAAGTCGTCGGGATGGTACTGGAATCGCTGGGCTATCATGTGGACAGCACAAACGATCCCCGCGAAGCCCTGCAGGCCTTTCAGAAAAACGCGGATAAATACGACCTGGTCATCACCGATCTCACCATGCCGAACTTGACCGGATCCGACCTGGCCATGCATATTCACAATATCCGCCAGGACATTCCCATCATCATGCTGACGGGCTATGGGGAAACAACCCTGTCCACCCCCATCCCCCAGAATATTATCGACCTCGTCATCCACAAACCCGTCACCCGCGCCAAACTGGCCCAGCACGTTCGCGAAGTCCTGGACTCTAATTCCTGAGCGCAGCCGATTTATTTGAATTATCCATTTCTTCGGCAGACTTCATCGCACTCACAATCGAGTCTTAAGCGATCCCAAAAGCATCCCATTTCTTCGTTGTCGCAAGAACGTACCGCCGGCATCTTGCCGGCAAAATAA
>CAYWYC010000178.1:0-10164 GCA_964462565.1 uncultured Candidatus Sumerlaeota bacterium
AGCGCGCCGGTGGCGCTCAAAAGAGAACGGCGATTATTATTGAGCTATTCAGGATTCTTGTTTATTCATAAATCCATCAATAGCCAAAAACATCTCCCTATTTATGTCGTGCACCCGCATTTACAGAAAAAAGGCCGTTCCGGATATTCGGAACGGCCCTGTGCTGAGATTCAGGATGGGAAATGACTATTCGAGGATGATGGTTCCGAAGTTGCTGGTGTCGGTGGCGTTGTTCATGTCGCCGTGCCAGTATACGCGGGTGATGGAACCGTCTTCGCTGTCCTTGTCGTTTACGGCTACGTCGAAACCGAGGACAGCGCCTTTTTCGAGTTTGCGTTTCATGTCATGGGCGGGCATGCGGATGTAGGCCACGTATCCATCATCGGTGCGCATGGCTCCGGGGTTTGACTTCTGGCCGGGAGATCCGCTGACTTCGCCGTCGGCGGTGATGATGGCGCGGCGGTCGTCGGCGTTATAGACTTTTTCGCGGTCGTTGAAAATGTCAAAAAAGATTTCGACGGAATCGCCGTTGGTCGGGTCGTTGGGGTTGACGACGATGTTGTCATCCACAACGCGGACGGCGGCATACATGCTGGAGCCATCGTGGAAGACCTGGAAGCTGGCCTTGTTGTTGAAGGACTTGCCTTCGACGATGGTGGTGATGGGTGTTTCGGGATATTTGAACTGCTCGATGTAGTCGCTCATCTTACCCTTGCCCTCGCGTTCGAGGCGCATGAAAACCCAGGCGCCCTTGATGGTTCCACGTTCGACCTTGTTCGCCATGACGACTTCGGGGGCGGGTTCTTTTACGGTAACGGTGAAGGTCTTGGTGTCGGATTCGGGCTGGCCGGGATCGCTGTCGGTGACCTTGAGTGGGAACTCGAAAGTGCCTTCGAGGCCGATGGCTCCGACGAGGGTGCCGTTGCCAAGGAGGCGGAGGCCGTGCATGTTATCAACGCCGGTCTTGGCCTTGGCGAAGCTCCAGCGGAGGTGACCGTTGCCACCTTCGGCCTGGACGTTGAGGCGAATCTGCTCACCGGCGCGGACGGTGCCCAGGTCGGTCCTGGTGGTGGTTATTTCGGGGGCCGTGTCTTCTTCGATGGTCATGCGATATTGGTGGGTCGCGGTTTTTCCGGAGGCGTCGGCGACCTGGACGGTGAATTCGCTTTGTCCGGCTTTGGCGGCCTGGCCCTGGAGTGCTCCGGATTCGGCAATTTCCATTCCCTGGGGCAAATCGCCCTTCGCGAGCGACCACTTATAGGGCTGCTTGCCGAAGGCGGCGTGGAGTTCGAGGGTATATTTTTCATCGGTCACGGGTGCGGGTTGAACAGCAGGAGTAACGATCTCGAGGTCTGTGCTTTCTCCGGCGGTTACCTTGGCAAGGGGGTGGGTGGCCGCGACCTGCCAGGCTGTCTCGCGAAGGATACGGGCCTGTTCGTCGGAGATGATTTTGGTGTAGCGCTTTTCGGGATCGCCCTGGTATTCGCCGATGGGCAGGCCCAAGGGGCTTTCGTTGAAGATGCAGGCATACCAGGTCATGGCGACGAGGTAGTTCCCGAAGTTGTTGGTGTGGGTTCCGTCGGCGTAGAGTTCGTAGATGGACTGGACACCGGGGAGCATTCCGGCCTTGATCTTTTGGTCGAGGAGGGCAAAAGAATGACCGGCGGGGACCATGACGACTTCGAGGTCGGGATACATTTTCCGGATTTCTTTGGTGAGGGCTTCGTAATAGCCGCGGGTGCGGTTGGCCTTGATGTTTTCATCGGTGGACTCGCCGGTTTCGACATACTGGGTCACATCCTGGAGCCAGACATCCTGATAGTCGAGTCCGAAGTCGTTGATGAACTGAGCATAGACGTAGATTTTGATGTCGGGGCTTTTCTGGAGAGCATAGTCGATGAAATTCTTCACGCCTTTTTTGTCTTCCTCGATGTTGCGCAAAAAGGGCTGGAGGAGAATGCCGTCCCAGTTTCCCTTGTCGAGGATGGCCTTTATCTCGTCAGTCTTGGCCTCCCAGAGCCAGGGGATGGGCGCTCCGGCGGCACCGGTGCTCTCGACGTACATGGGGTGTCCGCGTTCTTCGGCAAGTTTGGCGAGGGATTGGAGTTGGATGTTGCCCATGAGGCTGTTGCCGAATCCGGCGAGGCGATAGGGTTCTTCCTGGGCGTGGGCGCTCAATGCCAGCAAGGCTATCATGATGATCAAGGCAATTTTCTTTGGCATTTTGTCTCCTTTGGGGGGGTGGTTTTCTTTCCGACTAGTCTGACGAGTCGGACTTTTCAGACTAGTCGGACGGATCTGGAATTATAACTTTGGCGTTACGTCTTCGCCATGATGAATCTTGGGTTCGCGGCTTTTTTCGAAGGGTGGATAGGGATCGACCTTGACCTGGATGAGATCTTTTCGGACCTTCTGGCGATAGACGGAAAAATATGGCGCCTGGGCGTCGAAGAAATTCATGATGGTCTGCATTTCGGTTTCCGAGAGCATCTTATTGTGCTTTTCGTTTTCGACCAGTTTTTTGGCAAGGGGATGCTTAACCGCGCCGTACTGGTTGACCTCGGTGACGCGTCCGCCGGATTCGTCGCTGCGGACGATAATGCCCTCGAACATGGCTTTCCACCAGGGGTGGTCATGGGAGCGGGGCAGTTTGATCTTCTTGCGGTCAATCGCACCGGTCACGCCCCAGTAGGCATGGGCCGTGGGATCGTCGGGCTTGAGGCCGTAGAGAGAACGATAGCCTTGCATGAAGCCGAACTGATCGCGCTTGTCGGTGAGATCGAGCCAGTTCTGGTCGGGTTTTCCGGCGTGGCACTTGACACATTTCGCGTTGAAAATGGGCTGGATGTGTTTTTCGTAATCGAGCAGAGTCGTATCGCCCCAGGGTGGCGGGGTGGGACGACTGGGGTTGTGGGACAGTGCCAGGGCGTTGTTCTTGAGTTGCGATGAAATGACGAGGCTCTTGGTTTCATGGCAGCCGACACAGCCGCGGTTTTCGCCGGGCTGAAATTCGACGTGGGTCCGCATGCGACGGACGGAGCGAAAGTTTTCATCGAGTGCCTGGAAGTAAAGGTCGGCATCAGAAGGGACTTCGAAGTAGGCCGAGCCGTCTTCGTAAACCGGCACGGTGCCGATGGTGCGGACGGGTCCGCCTGTGCCAAAGGCAAAGCATTCGGAGGCGTTGGCGAGGGGATGATACTGAATGCCATTTTCGCCTGCTTCCTTGATCCAGTGCATCATCTGCATGACGCGGATGTATTTGACGCCGCCCTTTTCGATACCGGGCAGGTCGGCGTACACGTCTTCCAGATAAAGGGTGGCGTATGTTTTGGTGTCGTCGGTGCGGTTGGGCAGGACGGGTGGTTTTTTGCGGGCCTTGACAGGCATGACGGCAACGGTTTCGAAGAGTTTGTCTCGTTGGAGGAGTTCCTTGTTGCCCCAGGCGTCGATGTAGAAGACCTGGAAGTTGTTGCTCTGGGGTTGGTCGTAGGATGCGGAAACCAGGTAGCTCTTGGCGGAAAGGCCGAAGGGTTTGGCGTAATAGCCGCCGAGATAAGGGACGCCGCCTTCCTTGCTCGGAGCCAGGCCGCCCCAGCCGAAAAGCACAGGGCTGGCATAGGGCGTTACGTTCCAAAGGCTGTCGGGGTTATTGATACCCATCGAGGGATCGCCGATGACGACGGCGCCTTCCGAGTAATTATAATGGCCGCCGCCCGCGGAGATGAGCAGGCTGCCGCCTTCGATGGGTCGCGTATCGCGCAGGGCCTGGATGGTGGTTTTGGCGGGGATATGCACCTTGTGCAGGCCGTCGGAGCCGGTACCGTCGGGATACATGACCCAGAGCGAGAAGATTTCGTTCACGCCGCGTTCCTGGTAGTCCCAGCGCATCCAGACGACGCGACCGTCGTTCAGGACGTGAGGATAGGCATCGTCGTCCTTGCAATAGGAGAGCCGTTCGACGCGTTGAAAGCCGTCCCAGGTCCGGTAGATATTGGAATGAAGACCGCTGAAAGTTCCTGAAGCCCCGGTCGGCGGAATGCTGCCAAGACCGCTCGAACCGTGGCACATGATGCCGACGTTGCCGCGTGTGGATCCGAATACGACTTCGCCATCGGGCAGGTAGCAGGGGTCCACATCGTCGAAGGGTCCGTCGGTGATCTGGCGGAAGTTCTGTCCGTCGAGACCGATTTCAAAGAGTTTCTTGGTTGGACCGGTTTTCCAGGAAAAGACGATGCGGTCGCCATCGTACCAGAGATCGAGGTCATCGCCAAAGCCGCCGCGGATGTTTTCCTGGACGAGGGCCGTTGCGGGGGCGTCGGGTTGAAGGCCCTTCTGGACGAAGATATCGCCTCCATCGGGGAACTGGCTGGCCGAGTGGACACCGGGCTGGAGGTGGGATTTTGCGTTCCATCGCTTGATATAGACAAGGGAATCGAAGTCAATATCGGGTCCCTGGAGCACGGCGTCGCGGACAGATTTTCGCCAGGTGAGATATTTTTCGTGGAAGGCCGGGGGATTCTGATCGCCGGAAGCGGCGGCCTGTTCGAGTGCCTGGAGGGCGCTGTCCATGGTGGTGAGGGCCTGGTCGATGGACGCGGAATCGCCGCCTTCCTGCTTGGCCCAGGTGGCGCGTTCGTGGGTGCGTCGGTTGACGTCCTTCGCGAGTTTGGCAAGGTCGCTGGCGCGACGGTGCATGCCGAGGGTGGCAGCCTGGCGGACGTAATCGTAGGGCAGGTGCATTTCAGCGGGGACGGCCATGTAATCCTTGAACCATTCGGGGCCGTCGGCGTCAGGAGTGGGGAATGCCTTTGCGCGCGTCTGGTCGTTGGCATTGCAGACGGCGACGGAGATCGACCATTCGGCCAATGCCTGGACAAAGGGGTCGGTGTCCTTCAGGAGTGGCGCGGCCAGGGCGGTAACTTCGGGCGGCAGGAGGTCGGTCCTGCGTCCGCCGTTGCCGGACATATTATGGAGGCAAACGATGCCTTCGCTCTGGAGTTGGAGCATGAACTCGGCGGCAGCCAGGCGGGCCTGGGGTGTGTTCGCGGCGAGGAGGGCTTCAACGACAGAAGAGGCGCTTTTCTGGAGTTTGGCGGGATCTTTCTTTTTGGATTTGAAAAGGTTTTTGTCGAGCATGGAGCGCTTGGAGCCATAGCCGGCTTCGGCAAGAAGGGCCAGCGCCGCGGCGGGCATTTCGGCGGAAGCCTTGTCGCCGCCATAGTTTTCCAGAATGCGTTTGGCAACGGCGGCTCCGCCTTCGGCCAGGTAGAGTTTTTGGAAGTCTGCCGTGAGATTACCGATCTCATCGCCAATCACAAATATGCCCAGGTTCGGGCTGTCTTCCCAATATTTGTTGAGGGCCTGAATCTGGTCTTCGGGGATGGTCGAGATGGCAGCGAGCCGCTCCATGTCGGCATCGGCGGCGAAAGATGGAGTTCCCAAGATCAGGGCCATCATGGTTCCCATAAAAACGCACAACAGATTACGCACCAAATGAGTAAGCATCATCAATCTCCTTTAGAAATCATAAATTGGCATCCAGCCCCTTGCGGCTGAATCGCACAGAAAGACAGGTCGGCGAACCGGCAAAAATGTATTGGAATTCAGACCATCTCCCTATGCACCCATTAGCACAATATCTTATTGCATTTTTAGGGGGATTGCAATACTTATTGCGTATTATTGCGTTTATGATCAATAATGATCAAGCATAATATATTTTGATAATGCAGGGAAGGGTTTCCTCTCCCTTCCCTGCCGCTTTCGGGCCTATTGCCGTTCCAGTGCTCCGGCGTCGCGGCGTTTGCCCATTGGTTTTTGGCCGCGCATGTCGAAGAGGGCGGGGCCGTTTATGTATTGCCAGGCGTAGAGTTCTTCGATGCTGGTCTTGGAGTCTTCGAGCGTTGCATGGCAGACGCGCATGAAGTCGATCGCGCCCTTCAGGTATCCGGCGTCTTCCCAGCTCTTTTTGCCGACGACGAAATCGGCCTTGCAGTCGAGGGAAGCGGAGGCTGGAATGGATGACTTGGTTTCATTGTTCTGCTTGCCGTCGAGGTAGATGGTCATGCGGCCCGTGGCGCGGTCGAACTCGGCGAGGACATGATGCCACTGGCCGTCGTTGACCGCCTGCATGGTCTGGACGGTATCGGTGCGTCCCGAGGCCCCGGCGGTGAATTCGGCTTGGCCGTTGCCGTTGATGAAGAGGCCATAGCCGCCGTTGCCGTCCATCTTGTTCAGCAAGGCTCCGTCCGTGTGGCCGGCTTCGGTTTTGAATTTGACCTCGACGAGGAGGTTGCGGGTTTTGCTGATGAGGGTATTGCGACGCTCGCCGGGATAGCGGGCCACCTGGTCGGGGCCGAAATTGGGATTGCCGCGTCCGTCAAAACCCCCTTCGGGTTCGGGGATTTTCCAGACTTCCCGGTTCACACTCTTTTTCCAGGTACTCCAACTGCGCTGGCCTTGGCCGGTGATGAAACCGCGAATGTGCAGTTTGATATCTTCGCGCATTTCTGCGTCGGTCACGGTCGCATAGCGGGAGCCGTCGAAAGAGACAGCGCCATTGACCCAGTCTTCCGAAGGGGACTCGACATAGTCATCCAGGTCGGCCTGATTTATTTTGAGGTTCAAAGTGGGCACCTGGTTGTACATGAAGCGTTGAAAATGCGCCTCGCTCATGTAAAGGGCATAATCGGTAAGCACTGTTGGCTTGGCGCGATTTTCGGTGAAGTTCCATTCGCCTACCGTAGCCCCCAATGCCCAGGGAATAAAGTAGGTGGCGCCGGCATCGATGGCGGGCGAGTTTTGCGTGAGGCGAAAGTCTGCCGCTTCAGAGCCTTTTTCGGTCAGTCCGTTCTCTTCCAGTTCGCCGACAATGGGAGATTCCTTGACCTGGGTTCCCAAGTCGCCATAGCGCACGGGAAATTCCTGCATCTGTTTGGCCATTTCGGCAATGGTGTCGGCCTTGATATCGACGGGCACGTCAATACCGCGGTCTTCGTTATCGGCCACCAGTTCTCCCGCCACGGCTTCGCCCTGGAAGATGTTGCGGCCATAGGCAAGCGAGGGCACGCCCTGGATTCCCGATGCGCCCGTGTCGCCACCGCCCACGAGAGAGGGGTTTTCGACGCGGTTGTTCTTCAGGAACTCGCGATTGATGTCGGCAAAGACGTTCGAGATAATATCGGTGCGATTGCCGCTACTGCCGCCGGCGGCTCGGGCGTGGCGATAAAGTGTGTTGTTGGTGAAATGGTTCAGGAATCCAAAGACGGAAAAGTAGCCGGCCACATTGCTGGAATAGGGGTCATCGGGGTCGTTCGAGCGATCCCAGACGATATTGTTGAAGCCGTAGATCTTGTATCCCCCGTCGATATAATAGGGATAGGACAGCGTGATAGGCCGTCCGCTTCCGAACAGCCCACCGGAGATATAGCCGACGGAGTTACCGATGTTGTTATTATAGGCATACATCTGGCCGCCCTGCCAGAGGGAGAATCCGCCGTAGTCGTTCACGGCGAGGGCTGTGTCTTCGGTGCTGTTGTGGTAGATCAAAATGCGGGTCAGGGGCCAGTCGGAACCGGTGTAGCCATTGGTCTGGCCGCCATGGACCAGAATACCGGAACCGAAGGATTTCTTGATCACGTTTCCGGCAATGATACCGGTTTCGGGTTTGTGCACCCAGATGGCGGGAATCGCCGAGTATATCGTGCCGGAATGACGAATGCCGACATTTTGCAGGTAGTTGCGCAGGACCTCGATATGCTTCATGTGTCCGAAGGGCCAGGACTTGGATCCTGAAGCCCCCGAATCCAGACGAATTGTCTGGTCCCAGATATCGTGGAACTCATTATCGGCGATGATGATATTATCGGGTTGTTCCAGTTTCCACTCCTCGGGGTCGATGTTTTTGTTTTTTTCTGTCCATTTAGCAAAGTCCCAGGCGACTTCCGAATCGATGGCATATTTCGTCAGGTCGCGAAAGACACAATTTCGAACCGCGATGTTCTCACATTGTCCGGAAATCTCGACGGCATAGCCCTGGGTATAGCGAAACTCGAGACCCGAAATTTCGATGTTGTTGGCATCGCGAATGTAGATGTTTCCGCGATTGGCCGCCATTTCGATTTGCAGTTTATTGGGATCGACTCCCGGCTCGAAGCGCATATAAAGGATAGAGCGCTTTTCCTTGCGGTCATGATCGAGATAGAACTCGCCGGGTGTGTCCATGTACTGCGGTAGATTTTCGATTTTGTAGCTCGTGCCCTTGCTGAAGCCGCGCATCTGCAATAAGGCAATTGCGCCTTGTTCGGGATCGTAAGCCGGGCCGGATATTTCTTTCGATTTGTGCTTGAAAACTTTCTCGGGGATTTTCTTGGGGGTGGCGCCGCCCATCAGGCTGGGCCAGGTTGTCCAGAAGTAGGCTCCTGTAAAATAATCCTGCGGCTTGCCCTTCAGGTAATCGTCCATGGCCGGGCCCTTGAAAGGACCGACTGTCTGGAAATAGGTCTCGCCCTTTTCGTTCACCAGCGGCTTGCCTTCACCGTCCCAGCTATGCCAATAGTCGTGGGCATATTCATTACCCGCCGGTTGCCAATCGGGGTCGCGGGCGAGGTGGTTCCATTCCCGGCTACCGTCTTCCTTGACGGTGAACAATCCAACCCATGGAGAATCCACACCGGTACGATTGAAATGGAAAGCGTCTTTGCCAATCACGTGCGCATTACGCCCGGGACGTCCATTGTTCCACCATTCCATCTCGTCCAGTTTCATCACCCAGACAGTGTCCAGGTCTTCCATGTATTTGGGTGGCTTCAGGCCGGAAGCGGTCAGTTTTTCCCACTCGGCGGGCAAGGTAATCGATCCCCACATGTACGCCTGGCCTTCGCCCCATTTTTCGCTGCTGGTGAGGCGGATGGGCTTCTCGGGGGTCCCCGATTCAAATGGTCTCAAGGTATTGCGATATACCACGCCGCGCTTGAAGATATAGGTCTTGGGGCCGGAGCAGGCCTTGGCTTTGCCCTCGGCAAAGGGATCCCAGGGGTGATGCTTCCAGGCGGATTGGGGGGACGTGCCGTCGTTGGCGTCGTTGCCGCCTTCAAAGTCGATATAGCGCAGGTCCTGGCCGGAAAAGTCTTCGACCAGAGGACGCGGGTTCCACTTGATGGCCCCCGTTTCGGTAACGATGGCCTGTGGTTCCTGCCATTTGAAGTCTGCACCCAGAGCCATTGAGGCGATCAGCAAGATTGCAATCATACAAGCGATTTTTTTCATCATGGTTTTGTCCTTTTCCTTTATTCTATTGTTTTTACCTTATCATGGTGCCAAAGGGAAGTCGATTTCTACTGCAGGCCGTCAGGGTGAATCCACCTGGTGCCGGAAGGGCTACCGTGCCGCTCGTCGAAGAGGCGAGCTAGTCTTGACGCCGGAAAGTGCTTCCTGAAGACCTTTCATGATTCGCATTTCCTCTAGTTCGCGGAGCCGTAGAGTTTGATGTCGGGCTCGGGCAGGCTATCATTCGGATTTCCGAGCATGCCCTGGGCGATCTTCAAGATGTAAAGGCGAATCTCGATTGGTTCGCTCACTTCCTGCAATGCCTGGGCCTTGGACAGGTCGAAGCCGATCTCCACGACGCTTTGAGGCGGCGTGATCGTTTCGATTGCTTTGTCTGCTTCGAAGCCGGTGGCCGAGGTAAACAGCGCGAGTTGGGTTGTGCCCAATGTGCTACCATGGAACCGTATCGGCAACGTCAGCGCACTGAGTGAGAGGGTCTTGCCTTCCGCGGGCTTGACAGTGAAGGTAATGTAGTCTTTGGCGGCCACGGCTTCCTCGATGGTGGTCGCATTGGCGTCGCCAAGATTGAAGATACCCCAGTTGATGCCGGTGAGGTCCAGGCCCCGGCCGCGAGTAATGGGCATGGGGCCTGCGAGTTCCTCTGCCAGTGTCGATGTCTCGACCGATTCGGCCAGTTTCATTTCCTTCTTGCCGCCAACCCGGTCAGGATTCGAAGTGTAGGTGGACAGGTCCCAGCCGGCGAGCAACTCGCCGTCGATAGCGGGTACGTCAAGTTCCTCCACCGCATCGGCGAAGTTGTAGGTCGCGTCAAGTGTGCGTAAGACGACCCGGTTGGCTTTTCCGGGTTCCAGGTTGGTAATTTCCTGGCTTGTCGCC
>CAYWYC010000179.1:0-10134 GCA_964462565.1 uncultured Candidatus Sumerlaeota bacterium
CATGAATTGTCCCCCCTTGTTTTTCCGGGTGATAGATTCCGTATCGGATTACACCTGTTTGGGATGTGGATCGGAAGTACCGCCGGCATCTTGCCGGCAAATTTGTTCCGACAGCATTACCAATTGTATTGAGTAGTGTCTTTAAATACCCGAATGTGCTCCACGGCCACCAGGATGGTGGCGGTACGTCATTTCGTCGGAATAATATAATGGCCAAAATGACAAGAACTCCGAAGAAGTGTGGCTTCGGAGTTCTTGTGTTTCATGGTTCACTGCAGGGTCTTATTCCCGGACCCCCAGAATCAGGCCGCGGGTGTCGAGGGTGTTTTTCCAGGTTTGTTCGCCGCCGGGTTCGGGTTTGAAGAGGTCGTCGTATTGCTGATCGACATCGAACCAGAAATCCATGGACTCTTCACCCTTGGGGCCGTTCACATATACGATTCGTCATACAACGCATTGGGCGCTTTTCGCAATCCCGATTTTGTCAAATTGACGCAAAAGACCGTTTCAGTCTTCCACTTTGGGCAGGAATTCCCGGATTTCCTTTTCGATTTCAACGATGCATTCAGGATGCGAACTGCTGAGGCGAATCACAGACTTGCGGCGTTTGTCGCCCAGTTTCGGATAAGACCCCACATCCACCTCTGGGTGCAATTTTTCCAGGTCGGCCAGCCAATGGGCAAAGCGGCCTTCTTCGGCTCGGGTATCAATCTCCACGACTGTTCTCGGCATCCCGTTCAGGCGCGGCGCCACGCTTTCGAACATGATTTCGAAAATATGAGGCACCCCGGCCAGCACAAAAATATTCCCAGCCACAAAGCCCGGGGCCGCCGATACGGGGTTTTCAATCAACTCACATCCTTCCGGCGCCAGGGCCATGGAAAGCCGGGCAGGATTTATCTTCTTGCCATAAAAGTCCTGCAGCGCCTTTTCGGCGTCGGGGTGCGGTTTCAGTTCCAATCCCAGAGCCCTGGCCACGGCCTCACGCGTGACATCGTCATGAGTCGGGCCTATTCCGCCGCTCGTGAAAATATAATCGCACCGATGCAGCCAAATCTTCAGAAACTCCACAATCACATCCAACCGGTCGGGAAGCACCATAATCCGCTCCACATCCACGCCGATTTCATGCAAGCGCCTGGCCATATAGCTCCCGTTCGTATCAATGGTATGCCCGCAGAGTATTTCGTTTCCTATAATACACAATACAGCCGTTGGAGCCTTTTTCCTCATCTGTACGCCTTTCCGGTCTGGTTCTTTCTCATGCTTGCGCAATCTGTTAAGCGAGAATTATATCAGGCCCGGCAAGGCTGCCGCAACGCTTTTGGCTGAATAATAGCCGCTTGCTTGCTCGTCCTTCTGCTGGATGTCTTTTGTTTTTTGCGCAAAGATTCATCGGACTCCCAATCGCAATCGCGGATACTATGGCTTGCGGCTCTGCCTTTCCATATAGCGTATCGGCAAAAATCGGAAACGTACTCAATACTCTTTTTTTCTCTTTTTTATTGAAATATTGGATACATTGTTGTATCTTTCTTGCATAGGTTTGGCTCCTTTTTTACAAAACACCGATTTGACACGAGGATTTCGCTATGAACCGATCCGTTATAGTGGTTATTGCATCCATCGCTATTCTTGCCCTTGGGGCGTCAATATGGCCCTGCCAGTCACATGCTGCCCCGGCAGAAGCCTTTGTGTACCAGGAAAGTGACGTTCAGGGAAACACCTTTGACGTTCGAGTATGGGGCGATGAATTTTACCAAAGGGTCGAAACTCTTGACGGCTATACGCTGGTGCGAGATCCGAAGACGGGGTCCTTCTGCTATGCCGTCCCTGCCGATGATGGCAACGGACTCATTTCAAGCGGCAAATCACCGGCCCTGGTGCGAGGCCGGGAACTCGGCCTGGAAAAGCATCTGGCTGAATCCAGCGAAATAATCGCGCAAAAGGCGACGGCCCGGCGCAAGCACATGCAGGAACAGGTCCAGAAACGCTGGCAATATCTGCAGCAAGCCACTCCGGCGGACAAAAGAAATGAACCTTCCGGCGATCCTCCGACCTTGGGGGAAGTTCGTAGTATTTGCGTGATGGTGGACTTTTCTGATGAGCCGGGAGTCCGGACCCGCAATGAAGTCCTCGATTTTCTCAATCAGGAAGATTACTCCCTGAATGGGAACAATGGTTCGGTGCGGGATTATTTTCATGACGTATCGGACGGCCAATTGACCTATACCCATTTTGTACCGGATTATTACCATCGGGCAAGCCATCCGCGTAGCTATTATGATGACGATATCTGGTACAACAACACGCGCGAGCTGGTGGAAGAAATTTTGCAGGCCCTGGACGATTCAGGACTTGATTTCAGCGAATACGACAGCAATGACGATGGCATCCTCGACGGTCTCAGCATTCTTTACGCGGGCACACGTAAGTCCGGTGGGCTCTGGCCCCATTCCTGGACGGTCGAATTCGCGGCGGACGGGATTGAGACTTATCGCTACGCGCTTTCGGATATGAGCACCCAACTGGAATTGGGAACTTTTTGCCATGAAGTGGGACACATGCTTTGCTGGTGGCATGATTTTTATGATATCAGCTATACCCATGACGGCAAAAACTCGAGCGGTCTGGGAAACTTTTGTCTGATGGCTTGGGGGAGTACCTTTGAGACGAATCCTCCTGAGCCAAATGGCTACATAAAGGCCCGCGCCAATTGGGCGGATTTGCGGATCCTTTCCAGCCCGCAAAAAGCCCTGCAAACCTTTGCCGGACAGAACCGTATTTACAAATTCCCCCATCCCACCAGCTCCACCGACTACTACATCATAGAAAGCCGCCTGAAACAGGGCCGCGACAGCAATATTCCCGATGAAGGCCTGGCGATTTATCGCGTCGATGAAACCTGCTATGGCAACACCTATGAATTCAACGCGCCGGACAAGCACTACGAATGTCTGCTGATCCAGGCTGACGGGCAAGACCATCTGACCCGCGACCGCATTGCCGGAGGCGGCAACAAAGGCGACGAGAACGATCTTTACGACGCTTCCTATCGAGATGTATTCGGTCCCGCCACCATCCCCAACAGCAAATGGTGGGATGGTTCGGAGTCGGGCCTGAAGATTCATGAGATCAGCGAGATCGGCGAAACCATGACGTTTCACTTTGGCGACATCCTGAGTGTGTCTCCCGATCATGGTTATTTTCCGGGCGGACCGCCTGCCGGTCCCTTTCTGCCAGCCAGTCAGACATATACCCTCACCAATACATCCGGCAACAGCATCAGCTGGTCGGCATCTTCGACCGCTTCCTGGATTGACTTTTCCCCGGCATCAGGCAGCATGCCCCCCGGAACCAGCCTGGATGTGCAGGTTTCCGTCAACAGCGCCGCGGAGAGTCTGGAAGTGGGGCAATATGAAAAAGAGATCGTCTTTTCCGATATGACCCACGGCGTCTCGGTGGAGCATGAGTGCTGCCTTTATGTCCAGCAGCGCCCCTCCAACGCCGTTCAATGGTTCCCCATGAATGAAGACCCCGGCTGGACAATGACGGGGGACTGGGAGTTTGGCTCCCCCCTGGGCCGCGGTGCCTACAAAGGAGACCCCTTGCGCGGCAAAACCGGCGGATACGTATATGGCAACGACCTGAACGACGATGGCAACTATCCGCAGACTATAGATGATGTCTATATTCTGCAAACCACCGCCCTCGATTGCAGCGGCTACAAGGATCTGCGCCTGGGCTTTCAGCGATGGCTGGGAATGAACACGGGATACGGCATGGATGTATCTGTCGATGTCAGTATTAACGGCACCCACTGGCAGCAACTCTGGACCTATTACAATGATAGAGGGCAAATGCTGGAAGACGGAGCCTGGAAATATCGGGAATATGACATATCGAGCATTGCCGATAACAGTTCAACCGTATATGTCCGCTGGACGCTGGGGCCGATACAGGAAACGGATATAGAGGAACCGCCTCACCCGGGCTGGAACATTGATGACGTTGTCATCCTGGGCAATTCCCTGGGAAGCGAAGTGTTTTTCTACGATCTCGAAACCTCGCCCTCCATTGCCAAAAAAGACGCGGAAGTCACGTTATCCTTTTCCGTCAGTCAGGATCTGGCCGATAATCCCTCGGTCAAGATCAACGGCCACGATGCCAGCCATGCATCCACCAATGGCCGGGACTATGTTTATAGTTATACGATCCAGTCGTCCGACCCCGATGGCTATGCGGACATCGAAATCGCGGGCGAAAGCACCGGCGGCACACCCGGAAGCCGCGACTTTAACAACAATCTGCTTGTGGATAAGGTTCCTCCTTTGCTCGATTATTTCTGGGTGAATTACGATGATGCCAAGACCGGTACCAATCTCGAATTCAATTTTGGCATAACGGGCGAAACCACCGACGTTCCAGAAGTGACTTTTAACGGAAATCCCTGCACCATCGATACCCAAAACGCGACGGGCGACACCGTGAAGTACGTTTATGCATATACCGTGTCCGATCAAGACATTGACGGCTATGCCGATATCATGATCCGCTGCAGCGACCTGGCCGGAAATGTCGCCGAAATTCACCGGACGGATTCTGTCAAGGTGGATCGTACGCCGCCGCAGTTGGTCACGCTGGAGTGCACACCTTCCCGCGCCAAGGCAGGTGACCGGGTTGATATTTCCTTCACTGTGAACGAAAGGCAACTGGGCTATCCCACGGTCAAGGTGAACGATAACAAATGCAATCGGACCTATGACTATATTTACGACTTCACCTATCGCTATACCGTCCAGGAGGAAGATGACGAAGGTTCCGCCACATTGACATTCAAGATGCAGGATACCGTGCGAAACCGCGGAACTGTCACGACCAATACGGTGCTTTACATCGACAAGACCCCTCCCGGTTTCGATAGTTTTATTGCCGAGCCGGCTGTGGCCATGCCGGGGCAGGACGTGACCATCTGGTTCCAGGCGTCTGAACCCCTTGAAGGCGAACCCACCTTGTCGGTTAACGGTGATTCCGCAATCTTTGAGGCAACGGAATCGGGTGGGCAATATCGCTTTAGCTACGCCATTCCCGCAGATGCTCCGGAAGGTTATGCTACGCTCCAGGCCAGCGGAACTGATACGGTGGGTTTTGAAAACAGTGCCGTAAATGAAACCGCATTGAATATCCAGTCCACCATACCGGTTTCCTTTCTGAGTACCCAAACGCTCCAGGTGGAGGGTCCGGGGAACTTTGAAGCCGGAGCCTGGAACTATACGGAAGCAGCCTGGACGGCCTATAAGAGCGACGCCGCTCCCATGGAATTGCAATACGGACTGACACCAGGCGACTGGATATGCCTCAGTACCTTCAATGTGGATGAAGAAAAATGGACCGAAGGCATCTATCTCTACTGGAGCCTCTGGAATGCGGCGAGCACTTCGATACTTCCCGTCCCGCTCTCAGAGACAGGAAGCCGCCAGAACCGGGAGGATTCTCCATCGGCGAACATGGCTTCCGAGCAAAACTTTATCGCTCGAACGGTTGGCAACAGCCAGGTCGCCTGCTGGGATTATTCGCTTTCCATGTGGGTTGATGCTCAGGAAGGTTCAGCCGAGGAAATAGCCGTGAGCATCGAACTGATCAGCGGTCACTGGTATTGCGTGACGCTCTACGACATGGACCAGGGAACTTGGGAGTCCGGGATTTTCATTTTCAAAGAAAACTGGTGACACCCGTCCGTCAAGGTTTACAAGAATAGCATGATTTAACGGATTCATTGTCCATTGTGCATGGACCTTGGCGATTATACGCACATGTGAATTCTCTCCGAGAAAACGATTGCATTCAGAAATCCCACCGGATTAGAATCAGGGCTAAATATGGCAAAACGTTCTGATTGATAATCCATGCAAGCCCATTTATTCAATTCTATCGAATCATTCACCCTTGTAAAAATCCGAATTGATAATGAACCGGTGAGCGGAACCCTTGGGCTTGCCATTCAAACTTGAAAGGACTGGACATGTTTATTTCTATCTTCAGTGATGAACTCGCGCTCGATATAACGGAAGGACTCCCCATCATTAAATCGTGGGGGCTTGAGTATGCCGACCTGCGGGGTCGGGTCTTTGGCAAGGCGGCGGAGAACCTGGGCCTCGATGAGATGAAGGAACTGCGGAAACTATTCGATGATCATGGCATGAAAGCGGGATGTCTCCAGAGCAGCCTGGCAAAGGTCCACCTGCCGGACAAGGAACGTCAGGCGGAGGAAGCGCAGAAACTGGAACGGCTGATCCAACTGGCCGAAATCATGGACTGCCCCTGGGTGCGGGCTTTTCACTATTGGCAGCCCAAGGGCGAGGACAAGGGACAACTCGACATTCGTCCCGATGAATTTCAGAAGGTGATGGACATGTTCGGCCCCTTGGCAGACCGCGCGAAAGAGGCGGGGCTGATGGTGGGTTTTGAAAACTGCGGCGTCCTGCCCGATGAGGTTTTTGCGGTGCTCGATGCCTTGAATATCCCGCAATGGGGCCTGGCCTGGGACGTGAACAACACCTGGGACTGTGAAGAACGTGAGAAGGACGAGGATGCCTTTATCGCGCGGATGGTCAAGCGCTCCAAAATGATCCATGTGAAGGCCAAGGGCGTGATCGACGGGCTCGCGGACTATACGATTCCCTATGACAAGGTCCTTAACTATTGCAGCAACGCCGGGGTTCCGGGATCGGTGAGTGCGGAGACCCATAACCCCGACCGCTCGAAGGATAATGTGGAAATGTCGCGGCAGGTGGTGCGGGCGATCCAGCGGGCCTGGCCCACAGCGGCTCCCGGCGGATTTGAAGGTCCGAAGAAGAAGCAGTTTCGCGTGAGCCGTCCCTGGGAGGATGATCCGGTGCGTTTTCTGGTTGTGGGGCTGGGCATGGGACATGTGCGTGCCAAGGGCATTGCCAATACGCCGGGCACGAAACTGGTGGGCGTGTGTGACATCAATGAAGAACGCGCCAAACGCACAAGCGAGGAACTGGGTGTGCCCTACAAGACGGATGTGCGCGACTGGCTTGACAAGGATGAGGTGGAGGCGGTCTTTGTGCTGACGGAAACAGGCAACCACGGCAAGGTGGCCATGCAGGCGCTGGAGGCGGGGAAGCATGTGATGACGACCAAGCCCATGGACGCCAACGTGGCGAACTGCGACGCCATGATCCGTCTGGCCGATGAGAAAGGCCTGCAACTGGCCGTGGACTTTAATCGCCGCAGCATGCTGGACGTTCTGGAACTGAAGGCGGCTATCGAAAAGCAGCGCCTGGGCAAACTCCTGGGTGGCAGCTGTCTGGTGCGGATTCTGCGGACGGACGGCTACTTCCTGGAAAACGGCGGATGGCGCGGAACCTTTGAACTGGACGGCGGCGGCGTCATGAGCAACCAGTCGGTCCACGAGATCGACGAACTGGTCTATTGTCTGGGCGTGCCCAAGCGGGTCTGCTGCAAGACCTATACGCTCAACCACAAGATCGAAGCGGAAGATATGGCGTCGGCCACCTGGGAATATGAGAACGGGCTGGTCCTGACCTATCAGGCGACGACCAACTACCCCCAGCCCACGTGGTATCGCAATATCGAACTTTTCGGCGTGGAAGGCTGCTACCACCATATCGCGGCAGGTCCTTTTGATGAGGCTATCACGAAGTGGTATCAGGACGGCGCCTGGTCGGAGAAAGCGCCGGAGAAGGTGGAGCAGCAGTGGATGAACTCGATGGACAACTTTGCGGCGGCCCTGCGTGATGGCGCGAAACTGCTCTGCAGCGGACGTGACGGCAGGCGTTCGCGCGCGGTGATCGATGCGATGTATGAATCGTCGCTGCAGCACGACGGCGGCTGGGTCGAGGTGAAGCCGGACTATCCGGGATGATGTAAAGGCAGCGTAAATGACACCGCCCTGGGCGGTAAGGATACAAACAATCTATGAAAATGACCGGCGTATAATGACCGGTCTAAGGATGGAACTTATGTTGTGGGGATTCGCGGGACCCTGGTACGGGGATTTCATGATGAAGGATGGCGATTATGTGAAGGATCCGGAAGAGCAACTCTTTGTGAAGTTGGACTTCCTGATAGCAAACGGCTTGAAGTGCATGGGCTTTTCCGTGCTTCAGATGGCCGGGATGGAAGAGGGACTGCGCGACCGCTTCCTGCAGTATCTGACCGACAATGACCTGTGCCTGACGGCGGGTGTGGGTTTTGATTATTTGAACGCCTCGGACGACGAAGCCAAGGCCAAGACGGACGCCCTGTGCGCGGCCCTGGAAGAATACGTGCCCCTGATGCGCTCGCCCATTTCAACCACCGGGCCCCACGCGGGGCACCGCTTCGACCGCACCATGCCGCTGGAAAAGAAGCAGGAGATACTGGCAAAGCGCCTGGCCCCACTGGCCAAGGCCGCCTGGGATGCCGGTGCGCCCCTGGGTATCGAGAACCACTGCGATTACTACGTATCTGATCTGGTGACGATTTGCGAGAACACGGAGCACCTCTTCATGTTCCTCGATACGGGCAACTGTTTTCCCATCGGTGAAAAGCCCCTGCCTGCCTACAAGGAAGCCGCGCCCTGGGTCATTGGCACGCACTTCAAGGACCACTTCGTCAAGCCCGATCCGCGGACGCTGAGTTTTCTGGTAGGCGGCGCACCGCTGGGACAGGGCGATGCCCATCTGCGTGAGTGTTTTGACCTGATTAAACAACACGCGCCCCATCCCGACAAACTGACCATGGAGATCGAGATGATCTGTCCGAAAGAAGGCATGACGCCGCCGGAATGCCTGGAGCAATCGCTGGCCTTTCTGAAGGAACTGGACAAGGAGGGCTGGAAATGAGCGACATCCAAAAACTCAAGGCCGTGCTGATCGGATGCGGTGGCATGGGCGGCAACCAAGCGCGCATTCTGGCCAAATCCGAATACTATGATCTGCTCGCCGTGGCCGACCTGGACCAGGCGCGGGCGGAAAAACTGGCGGCAGAGCTGAACTGCCGGGCCTATGGCGATGCCAAGGAAATGCTTGAGACAGAGAAGCCCGAAGTTGTCAGTGTGCCGGCATCGAACGTGGCCCATGCGCCCATGACGATCCTGGCAGCGCAGATGCCCGGCGTCCTTGGCGTCTATTGCGAAAAGCCCATGGCCATGAACATGAAAGAAGCACGTGAAATGGTCGAGGCCTGCAAGAAGAACAAGGTGGCCCTCGTCATCAACCATCAGCGCCGCATCGGCCATGACCTGATGACGGCGCGCAAACTCATCGAAGACGGTGCGATAGGGGAGGTGCGCCTCCTGCGTGGGCAATGCGCCGGAGACATTCTCAGCGACGGCACCCACCTGATCGACAGCTGCATGTACCTGCTGGGCGATCCCAAGGCGGAATGGGTGCTGGGGCAGTTGCATCGTGAAATCGATGATGCCATGCTCGAACGCGCCGCCAAACAGCGCGAGAAAGGCCAACCCGGCGAGGCCGGATTCCGATTCGGTCATCCCGTGGAAAACGGTGGCATGGCCGAGATCGGCCTCGGTGGAAATCTGCGCTTTGAAATCCTCTGTGGCGACATGCGCGAGGAAAACCGTATCTATCAGGACTACGAGATATTCGGCACGGAAGGCCGCATCTGGCGCACGGGAGACGGGGCCAAGCCGAACCTCTACATCCAGGACGCTCAGGGCGGTGACTGGTCAGTCGGTGTTGATGACAAATGGCTGCTGCGCCCGCTATCGCCTGAAGAAAGCGGTGGCAAGGGCAAAGGCGGGTGGCGTCCCGTGGAAATCATCGAAGGCCTGCCCAAACCGCATATCGATGGGGCCTACGAACGCTTCTATCGTATGATTCGCGACGGCGAAGACCACCCCATGAACGGCGACATCGCGCTCCAGCACTTTGAAATGCTCATGGCGATCTATGAATCGGCGCGCCTGTCAAAGAAGATCACCCTTCCTCTCGAGCAGGACCGCTTCCCATTGGAAGTGATGATCGAAGACGGTCGGGCCTGAACCAGATAAACACCGCCGATAGTTTCTAAGCAAAACGCAGCAGGATGCCGGTAAAAAGTACCGCCGGCATCTTGCCGGCACACTTGCCTGTATCAATCTTA
>CAYWYC010000180.1:0-10126 GCA_964462565.1 uncultured Candidatus Sumerlaeota bacterium
GAATTCTTGCTGAGGCCGATTGTTGCTTGAGTTTGGCGGCCTTCTGTGCTAAACACAATATTCTGGAGCTCGATCCCTGGTTGAAATACTTTTAAGAAATGCGATTTCGGGCTACTATTCCGGAGAAAAAGACTATGCCGCCTGCCAAGGAATTTTCACCGCTCAGGATGATCCTGACGCTTATTATTATTTGCTCGGCCTCGGGCGTTTTGCTGGCTGCCATGCAGGAAATGACCAAGGAACGCATTGCCGCCGCCAAGGAAGCCGCCAAGTTGGAGGCGGTGCTGAAGGTGCTGCCCAAGGGCGTGGAGAGTACGAGCACTTTTATCCTGGGGGACCTGGAAACTTTTGCCGGTTTTGATGCGAGCGGCAAGTTCATGGGCGTGGCTATTCCCGGCTCTGATCCCAAGGGATACAACGGCCTGGTCAAGCTGATGATCGGCATGGACGCCCAAGGCAAGTTGACCGGCGTACAGCCCCTTAAAGTGACAGAAACCCCGGGCCTGGGTACGAAAATCATAGAGAATGATTTCCTGAAGCAAATGATAGGCAAGGGACCGGATGATATCAGTTGGAAAGTGAAGAAAGACGGCGGCAGTGTGGATGCCGTGGCTGGCGCGACGATTTCCTCACGCGCGGCTATCAACGCTATCACGTCGGCCTTTGAACAGTTTTCGCAGGTGCGTGATCAGGCCGCCTCGGCGCCGGCCACGCAAGAATAGATGGAATTTAGGGGGCAAAGGATAATGCCATGAGTTATATGAGTGAATTCACCAAGGGCATCTGGAAAGAAAACCCGCTCTTGCGCCTGCTGCTGGGAATGTGTCCGGCGCTGGGCGTCACTTCTTCGGCCATCAACGGCCTTGGCATGGGGCTCTGTACGCTGGCGGTGCTGCTGGGGTCGAATATAGTGGTTTCGAGCATCCGCAGCATGATCCCGCCGAAGGTGCGCATTCCCTGCTTTATCATCGTTATCGCCACCTTTGTGACCATTGTGGGCATGATGATGGAGGCCTTTTTTCCGCCGCTTCATGCCGCGCTGGGTATTTTTATTCCGCTGATCGTGGTGAACTGCATTATCCTGGGTCGCGCCGAAGCTTTTGCGTCGCGTCGGCCCCTGATGGATTCCATCCTCGACGCGCTCGGTATGGGTATTGGTTTCGCGCTCGCCCTCGTCGTGGTCGGTTGCATTCGCGAATTCCTGGGCGAGGGAAAGCTTTTCGGCATTGATATCATGAACTGGACGTTGGGCCTGATCAATTACAAATACGAGCCGGTGATGGTGATGATTCTGGCTCCGGGCGCCTTTATCACGCTGGGCTTTGTGCTGGCCGGCATGAACAAGATCGACCAGATGCGCAAGGGCTAAAAGGCAAAGGAAATAAATTATGGATACTTTTACCACCTATATTCTGATAGTGATCAACGCCCTGCTGGTGACGAACGTGGTCTTCGCGCGTTTTCTGGGTATTTGCCCTTACCTGGGCGTTTCGAAAAAAATCAGCACGGCTGTCGGCATGGGCGGCGCGGTGATCTTCGTGATGACCCTGGCCGTTGCGGCGACCTGGCCCTTGCAGAATTACGTGCTCCTGAAATACGACCTGGCTTACCTGCAGACGCTGGTCTTTATCCTGATCATTGCTTCGCTGGTGCAGCTGGTAGAGATTATCCTGAAAAAATCGAGCCCGGGTCTGTATCGGGCGCTGGGCATTTATCTGCCGCTGATCACGACGAACTGCGCGATTCTGGGTGTGGCGATTCTGGCGATCCAGGAAAAGATGTCCTACGGCAAATCGCTGGCCTTTGCCATTGCCTCGGGTTTGGGCTTTACGCTGGCGCTGATCATCTTTGCCGGTATTCGTGAGCGCCTGGCGCTGATGCCCGTTCCCAAGTGTATGAAGGGCGCGCCCATCGGTCTGATTACGGCGGGGATTCTGTCGCTGGCCTTCATGGGATTCAACGGTCTGGGCAATTGAGTATTCCTGTTTCTGCATCCTCTGAAAAACCTTTCATCGAGATTGCGCGCATATGAAACCGCTCGAAGAACTTGAGTCTATCATCAGCCAGAAACGCATCCTGGTATGCCTCTGGAAGGATTCAGCGGGACGGCCCATCGAGTATATCAGCGCAAGTCGCGAATTTATCGGTTATACAGACGCTGATCTGGTGGAAGCCCAAGCCCCCTACCACGAAATCATCCATCCCGAAGATCGTGTGAGGGTGGAAGAAGCGCTCCTGGAGGCCCGCGACAAACCCGACGGCCCTGTTTTTCTGGAATATCGTATTCGAACATCCGGCGGTGAGATCAAATGGGTGGAAGAGCATTCTCATGCCCGCCTTGACGAAAAGGGGCGCGTGACGGGCTTCTCGGGAATGATCATCGATCGCACCCACACCAAGGACGTGGAACTGGCCCTGCGCGATTCGGAAGAGCTCCACCGCATCACGCTGGATAACATTTCTGATGCCGTTTTCATCACGGACAATGCGCATCGCTTTACCTTTATCTGTCCCAATGTTCATGTCATCTTCGGTTATGAATTCAACGAGGTGCAGGAGTTCGGCAATATCGAGGGGCTGCTGGGCGCTCCGATTTACGATGCCGAGCTGCTGGATCAAAAAGGCGAGATCGCCAATATCGAAAAACGCATTCTCGATAAGCAGGGTCGGGAGCATTATCTGCTGGTAAACGTCAAGCAGGTATCCATCCGCGAAGGCACCCTGCTCTTCACCTGCCGCGACATCACCCACCAGCGCGAACTGGAACGGGAACTCTCGCGCATTACGGAACAGGAACGCGAACGTATCGGCCAGGAACTGCACGACGGTATATGCCAGCAACTGACGGGGGTGATGTGTCTGTCCACCGCCCTGCGCGATTCCATGCCGGAAGACGCTGGAGAATTGCAGTCCCAGGCTCGGGACATCGAGAATCTGGTGGAAGAAACCATCCAGCAAACCCGGGCGCTCGTGAAGGGGCTCTCTCCCGTCAAGCGCGAGCCGAATGGTCTTTTATACGCGCTGGAAGATCTGGCGGCTTCGGTACGGAAGAATTTTGGAGTCGAATGCCTCTTTCAGCATGATCGCGGTATCGAGTTTCATAACCACCACGCGGCGACCCAACTCTACCGGATTGTCCAGGAAGCGCTGCAGAACGCCATCCGCCATGGTCACGCGTCGCGCCTGGAAATTCGCTTGCGCAAGGAGGAGGAGCAACTGATCCTGGAAGTGGAAGACAATGGCAGTGGATTTGATTTCGACAAGGCGACAAAGGGCATGGGACTCAACCTTATGCGGCATCGTGCCGATAAGATCAATGCTCACTTCCTGAGTGTCCGGCAAGCATCGAAGGGTGGTATTCGCGTTACTTGCGCTTTGGATTACTCGATTGCATTATCAGAAGAATAATATTGGAACATTAAGGCGCCTGCCATGGTGGAACCGCAAACCCGGACAAGCCCGAAGAAAATCATGGTGGTGGACGATCATCCGATTATCCGCCAGGGATTGCAGCGCCTTATCGAAAACAAGGCCCCCGACCTGGAACTCTGCTGGGAAGCCGATAGTTCCATGGAAGCATTGAACCAGATGGGTGAGGGTGCGCGACCGGATATCATGCTGGTCGATTTATCGCTGAAGGAAAGCAGCGGCTTCGACCTGATCAAAAGCGTCCGGAATCGATTTGCCAATATGCCGATCCTGGTGGTTTCCATGCATGAAGAAATGCGCTATGCCGAGCGGGCGCTGCACTGCGGTGCGTCGGGCTATATCATGAAGCGCGAAATGTCCAGCAAAGTAATCGATGCGATCCACGAGGTTTTGCAGGGGAACATGTATGTAAGCGAAGAACTCAAGAATCTGCTTCTCCAGCAGCAATTCTCCCGAAATGCCGATGCCGGAGGCTCGCCAACAGAACTCCTGAGCGACCGGGAATTTGAGGTGTTCAGCCAGATCGGTCAGGCCAAAACCATCGCGGAGATCTCCAAGGCGCTGCATGTCAGCGTAAAAACGGTGGAAACCCATTGCGCGCGGATCAAAAAGAAGCTCCATTTGCGCAATTCCATCGAACTCCACCAGCAGGCCTATCGCTGGACGCGGCAGGAACAGCAGTAAGCAAAACGCGTTATTGGTACTTAAGTCACGCCTGTTTTTTCCGATAATAAAAGTAAGGACCCATGGGGAGATTGTGCGGCTTTGCGGGGCTGCCTGTCATGAAGATCGACAGCCGCATATGCCAGATATATGATCAATTATAATGGGTCTCCCAGGCAAACCGCAGCCGGCTCCAGGTTTTGCCTCCGGTATTCGCTCGGGGCAAAATCCATGGCGGAATCGTACCTTACGGCGGGTGTGGATTCCTGGTAAAAAGCCGTATTGAGCGAAAGGGAATTTCCATGAAGTATTATGTAATATTAATAAGTATCCTGGCGATGGTTTGGGGAAGCGGTTATGTTTCAGCCGATACCCCTTCCTCCAAAGACCTGAAGGATCCGCTGCTTCACCGGCAACATATCGAAAAAATGCGCTTTGAATCGAATCGGTCGCGCGCGTCAGCCTGGGCCATGGCTCAAAAACAGGGATGGCCCATCCGAGGACGCAGCGGCGATCTGGCTTATGTGCTTGTGGATATACGAAACAGTCGTCCCGTTTATTATATTGCCACCAACTTGAATGCCGCCATCAGCATTGCCGCCGACCAGGTGCGCCAGACTTCGCCCCACGATCTCAGCGGCAGCAATGCCCTCGTGGGCATCTGGGATATTGGCGCCGTACTGCCGACCCATCAGGAATTCGGAAGCCGCGTGAGCATTCGGGATGGAGGCTCCATAGACTGGCACGCGACCCATGCGGCGGGTACGATTGGCGCGAGTGGCGTGGACAGCCAGGCCAAAGGCATGGCTCCCGAGGCACTCATATACAGTTATGACGTCGATGGGGACAGCAGTGAACTGGCAACCATAGCGGCGACCGCCTCGGCCCAACCGGGCAAGCTGCAAGTAAGCAACCACTCCTACTCGGCCCTGGCCGGTTGGGTGGACAACACGAATTTTTCCGGCAACCTGGGCTGGCACTGGTTCGGAATGATGAGCGATGGCGAGGACGCGATTTTCGGACAATACGACAGCGCGGCCCGCGAATGGGACGACATCTGCTACCAGGCGGAATATATCCTGCCCATCAAATCCGCTGGCAACGACCGTAACGACGTTGCGCCTGCCGAAGGCGAAACTTTTTATTATCTGGACAATTTTGCCTGGGTTTCCAAGGCCTATTCTTCGGCCACCGATCCCGCGGCCGATGGCGGGGCAACGGGCTATGATACGATTGCCGAGGTTGGCGCCGCCAAGAACCTTTTGACCGTAGGCTCTGTTGAAGACGCCGTTTCCGGTGGCGCGCGTTCATTGGCGGCGGCGAACATAACCGAATTTTCAGGCTGGGGCCCCACCGATGACGGACGCGTCAAGCCTGACGTGGTAGCCAATGGCGTCGAACTGTATTCGACACGCAGCGAAACCGACTCGTCCTATGGAAACCGCTCCGGAACCAGCGGGGCCGTGGCCAGCGTGACCGGCGCGGTTGCGCTATTGTTGGAGGACGTGAAGGAACGCCTGCCGAACACCTCCCTGAAGGCGAGTTCTATCAAGGGGCTCCTCATCCATACCGCCGACGATCTGGGACAGGCGGGCCCCGATTATTCATACGGCTGGGGTCTGGTGAACACCCGGGCGGCTGTTGATCATTTTCAGAATCACGCCGGTGCTCCGCAGGGGCTCTTTATAGCCGAAGATATCCTGACAAACTCCGACACCAATCAGCACACATTCCGCTGGAACGGCTCCGATCCGATCCGCGTAACCCTTTGCTGGACCGATCCGGCCGGTCCCGCCCAAAGCAGCCTGAACAGTTCCACGCCAATCCTGGTCAACGACCTGGACATGGTGCTGCAAGGCCCCGGCGGTGCGCCCGGCTACAGCCCTTTTGTCCTGAATCCGGCCAATCCCGCCCAGACCGCCACCACCGGTGACAACAGCCTGGACAATGTGGAACAAATCTATGTGGAATCTCCGCCCGCGGATGGATATTATACGATTACTGTAAGCCACAAGGGATCTCTTTCCGGATCTTCCCAGGCCTATTCGCTTGTCGTCTCGGGGCAAACGCCCGATTCGGATATTATGTTGTCTGAATCGGAGCTGCGATTTGGCGACCGCAGTTTGAGCGCCGGTCCTTCGCCTGCCCTCACCCTGACCATCACCAACTCCGGAAGTGGCGACCTATCTTTTTCTGATATTTCCATCACGGGAAGCCAGGGGGCGGAATTTGAATTTGCCTCCGCGCCCGACACTTCATCGCTGGCCCCCGGAGAAAGCCATAATGTATCCGTACTCTTCGATCCCTCTTCCGAGGGCTCCAAATCTGCACACCTTATTATTGCCAGCAATGATTATGACGACGGCACTCTCTCGATTCCTCTTTCGGGTCGTGGAGTTGCGGAAGATCTTCCCAATGTTAATTTTGCGCAGGCTTCGTCCTCCCATGCCGAAAACGCCGCAGACGTGACCATAGGCATCGAACTGTCTCAAGCCGCAGGAACCAGCGGAGGCAGCGTGCATTACAAAATCATCGGAGGAACCGCCACGGCTTCGGCAGATTACACCCTGGCCGGTTCCGGACAAATCAACTTCAATGCCGGTGACACGAGCGGGGAAATATCCCTGAGCATATCGGAAGACGCGATTGATGAAAATGACGAGACGCTTCTGGTCCAGCTGCAAGATTCCTCCAATCTCTCACTGGGAAACGATGTGGAGCATACCATGACGATTACCGACAACGATGCGGAGCCGACTATCGCTTTTTCCGAGACGAACTACCAGGTTGACGAAAACGCGGGATCTGTGCAATTGCGCGTGAGCCTGAGCGGCAACGAAACAGAAAAGACCATTCAATTCACGGCAAATACCTCGGACGATTCGGCCACCGCCGGCAACGACTATACCGCCATCAATACCAGCTATTCCATCAGCCCCGGCCAGAGGAATTATGATTTCAGCGTGGAAATTCTGGACGACACTTCCGCGGAATACACCGAAGCGTTGTCCGTTTCCATCAGTTCGCCCCAAAATGCCAGCCTTGGTGAGAGCAATGCCACCGTATCCATCCTGGATAACGACGTGCCCGCCGAAACCGCGCAGATTGTGTCCGTGGAAGCGCCGGGTTCCTGGTTTTCGGGAGCTTGGGATTATACCGTCGGCGACTGGGCCGGATCGAAAGACGGAAACGGCAATGACAGCTATGGATATACGCTCGAACCCGATCACTGGCTCTGCATTTGTGTGTACGACAACAATCTGGGCGTTTGGACGGAAGGAATATTTGCCTACAAGCAGGTATGGGTCAGTCCGAACACGGAGATCCAGCCGATGCCGGCGCTGACCATGATGAATGGAACCGGGCCGAAGCCGGCTGCTTCCACCCGAAGCGCCACGGAAGCACGCTTCGCCATGAACCAGACCTACTTCACCAAGACGAACGGCAATATGAATATCGGATCGTGGAACTTCAGCCTGAGCCAGTGGCAAGCCGAGGAAACGGCCGAAAACTTCATATTCTTCGAACATCCCCAGCCCTACGACCAGTGGCTTGGTATTTGCCTGTTCAACACCGACACCAGCCAATGGCAGGAAGGCCTTTACGTCTATCACCAGTCATGGTACGCGCCATAAAAAACACGCGGGACCGGTTCCCCAAACGGAACCGGTCCCGCAATCACTCCGACAAAGCCACTTCGTCCCCGGCCTAATTGTTATTGCTGCGGCGCTCGAAATGGGCAAAGTCGATCAGGAATACCGCGCCCAGGAGAACGGTCTTGATTTCGACGCCGAGGCTTTCCGGAAAAGTGGCGGCAAAATTGTCGGCGTCGGTAAAGGCTTCCTTCAAAAAGCCGCTCCATTTCTTCGTAATCTTGCCGATGTTTTCGCCGTTTTGTTGGATGTGAAAGGTCCAGGGGTGCAGGATAGGGCCGAAGAGGCGAAGCACTTCGTTGCCGGCGGCATCCTTGACCACATAGCGGCGCTCTAAAATGGCAAACTCCCGCGTCACCGATCCCATGAGGCGTCCGTCAGGGCCATGTACGTCAATATGCTGAAAGAAAAAACGGAAGGGCCGCTCAACACGAACGGAAGGACTGCCGCCGCCGGGGGGAACAAGTTCGATGGTAAAGGGCCGGAGGCTTTGTAAAAATTGTCGGGCAAAAAAGCCGCGGCCGATTTCGCCCGCCAGAAAAAGCAAACTACCCGAAGCATCGCGCACCTCATATTGGTTACGCGTCTCGAAACCCGAAAAGACTTCGAGCATCTCCTTTTTCTGTTGAATGACAAAATTCGCGGTTCCGGCTTCAATGTTCATGAGTTATCCTTTTTCAGCGTTTCAGTTTGACACCGTTGATCAACCATCCCATTCCACGTTCAGAAGAATCTCGCCGCCCCGGGCAAATTGCAAAACGCCGATACCCGTGCCGTCAATCATGCATTGCGTGAATTCCACACTCTTGCCCGAACTTTCCGTGGCGGAAATGGCCGAGGCGGCTTCGATATTTTCGATCTTGATCTGCATGCCGATGGGGCTGCGGAATCGCGCGTGAAAAGAGTTGGCCTCTTCGCAGATGTCGATCAGTTCGGCATCGGAACCCAGAATGCGACAGGGCAGTTTGGCCGGTCCGCGCTTGATTTTCAGCACGTTTTTTCCGGCGTGCAGTTTGCTTTCGGGCAATTGCAGGCTGCACTGGATGGCTTCGCCGTTCAGGCGGTATTCGCGCACACCGTCGTCTTCGCCTTCGGCATGGACATCGATGCGCGACAGGCGATACTGAAAACCGGCGATCTCGTTGACGTTTTTCCCGCCGCGTACGGCCAGACCCATGGCCAGGCTCTGAAGCAGCTGCGAGGCCGTCGTCACCATAAAGCTCCCCGCCGAAAAAGGCAGCCCCCGCCAGCTTTCCGGCTTGCCCCAGTATTCCGTCAGCGCGCCGTACATGGGATATTTCCGCGTATGCGTCAGCGCTTCGCCGATCTCATCCTTCAGCATGTCGGCATAGTCGCCGCTGGAAAGGCCATGCTCGAAAAGCGTACGCGCAAGCGTGTTCCAGGGGCAATAGCCGTAGCCCTGCGTCACCTTGAGCCACTTGTCCGTGACCAGCTTCGCACTCGCCAGTTGCAGGTCCGGTACGGGAAAGAAAGGCCCCTGGCTGACGGCCCAGGCATGCTCCCAAAAATCCACGTTCGGCCCGAACAGCCGCCACTCGTCGCTGCCGTCGGCATAGGTCAGATAGAGCGAATACATTTCGCCCTCGTCGTTGCTGAATTTTTCACGCAGGTTCTTCGCCAGGCGGTCGGCTATTGCGCCATAGCGCTTCGAGCGCGTACCATCCAGATCGGGACGCTGGCTGAGCAGGCAGCGAATCATGCAGAGGACGTTATAGGTGTTCACCTGGTGATAAAGGCTGGCGCATCGCTCGATGGTCTTGCCCTTGGTCTTGGCCGAATGGCGGTGCATGGTGCGTTGGCCGTTGACAATATCGTAGCCATAGTAGGGACTCGACGGCAGCGATTCCTCGCCCAGGGTGTCGCTGGTCACAAGGCCCAGTTCGTCATCCCAGCATTTTTCCAGATGGCGGTCCACGCATTCAAGCAACAGCGGCATCTGCGGTCCCTGGATCAGGCTGTCGTCACCCGTAGTGCGGAAGTAGGTATAGGCGGTCCAGGCTGCGTAAAAAAGTCCATCGTCCTCGGCCTTGCCCCATCGCGTGCCAACCATCTGGGTAAATTCGGGAAAGGACGTTCCATCGTCGCGTCGTGTCCAGGATGGATTGTCCAGCAGAAATGGCGCCCAGATGCGTGAGCATTCCGGATTCCCCGCCAGGGCCATGTGGTTCGCCGTCATCGAGCCGTCGCGCACCCAGATCAGGTGATAGATGCGGTTAATCGCGCCAAAGCAAGCGCCGCCCGCGTCCAGGCCCGACCAGACCACGCGCTGGTTCAGGTCGGCCACCTGCTGCCACTGAGGATCGGAATATTTGATCTTGCCCCTGGCCAAAGGCAGCGCGATACGTTCCTCATTATAGGCA
>CAYWYC010000181.1:0-10119 GCA_964462565.1 uncultured Candidatus Sumerlaeota bacterium
GCCAGAGGTTTTAACCCCTGGTTTCGGGTTGATCCTGATCCAGAGGGCTGAAGGCTCGATCCATCATCATGCACGTTTTTTATGGATTGGGCCTTCAGCCCTCCTTGGTTTATATTCGGCCTTTCCCGGGGTTGAAAGCCCAGGCCTATTATGGAGCGCGCCTGTGGCGTTCAAAAGAGAACGGCGATTCTTTTTGAGGCATTCAGGATACCTATTTATCAAAAATTCACGAATAGCCCCCCTATTTATGACGTACACCTGATCGCTATTTTTTGCAATATTCTTCTTGCATCTTGAGAAGAGGGATGTTTATATCAGGCAGTGAGATAATATTGAGGGCGCTTGCTTGGTCGGAACGCTTCTTGTTTGGCGAAAACATTAAAGCCGTACAGAAGTAAACCGATAAGAACGCTATAGTTAGATCAAGAAACTTTATATCTAATAGAAAAGGGAGAGGAAATCATGACGCGTCGTTTCAGCACTCTTTTAACTCTGGTTTTGTTCAGTCTCAGTATGATGGTCTTCACCGCTTGCCACGACAAGCCCAAAGTAGAAGAACCCGGCAACGGGACCATGGGAGAAAATGGCGGCACCCGAGGGATGGATGATGGCGCGGGACGTCCCGGCGATCCCGATCCTGGTGAGCTGGCTCAGCAGGTCCAGCGCAAGCTCGTCAAAATCTATTTTGATTTCGACAAATCGAACATCCGCGCCGACCAGCAGGAACGTATGGAGCAGAACGCGAAAGTTCTCCTGGCCAATCCTCAGGTCAACGTAACCATCGAAGGCCACTGCGACGAACGCGGTACCACCGAATACAACTTTGCCTTGGGCGAACGCCGTGCGAATTCGGTACGCCGTTTCCTGATCAGCCGTGGGGTGGATGCCCAGCGTCTGACGATCCTTTCCAAGGGGGAAGAAGAACCCGTGGTTGACCGCGATACGGAAGAAGCCTACGCGCTGAATCGTCGTTGCGAATTTATCGTAACCAAATAAGCAGGCGCGCAAACAAATTTACCCAAGCCAAAAGCAGGCGTTCCACGAGAGCGTCTGCTTTTGCTTTTTTTGGGATTGATGAAAGATTGAAAGCCCATTATAATAATTTATTCCGGCAGTTTCTTGTTACTCGGCAAATTGCCGGCGAATGGAGAGCCTGCTGAAACAGGCCGGTATCGAGCCCAAGCGGCAGAATGAATCCCGGGCATATCAGAGTCGGGAATGCCAGACGAAGGGAAGACAGGGACGAATGGCGAGTAAGTACACCATAGTCGTGGTTGATGACGAGAAAAACACGCGCGAAGGCCTCAAGTGGGGCCTCGAAGAGGATAACCGCGAAGTGCTCACGGCGGCCACGGGTGAGGAAGGCCTGGAACTGATTCGCAATCATGACGCCCAGGTGGTGATTACGGACCTGCGGATGCCGGGCATGGACGGCCTGGAACTGCTCGATCATATCCGGAAAGACTCGCCCGACACGGAAGTGATCATGCTGACGGGCCACGGGACCGTGGAAAACGCCGTGGACGCCATGAAACTGGGAGCCTACGATTATCGCCTCAAACCGATCAACCTGGACGAACTGGGAATTCTGGTCGAACGCATCCTGGAGCAGAAGAGCATGCGTCAGGAAAATATCGAGCTTCATGAAGCGCTGGAAAAACGGCATGGATTTGAAAACATCATCGGTAACTCCCCCGAGATGGAGTCGGTTTTTGACCGGGTGCGGCAGGTGGCTCCGACGCGGGCCAGCGTGCTGATCTGCGGCGAAAGCGGCACGGGCAAGGAAGAAATCGCCAGCGCCCTGCACTATAATTCTCCCCGAAAGAACAAGCCCTTTATCAAACTCAACTGCGGCGCGTTGACGGCGACTCTTCTGGAAAGCGAACTCTTTGGTCATGAAGCCGGCGCCTTTACCGACGCCAAGCGCCAGAAAGTGGGGCGCTTTGAAATGGCCGATGGCGGTACGCTGTTCCTGGATGAAATCACGGAGACTTCTCCCGAGTTTCAGGTCAAACTTTTGCGCGTCTTGCAAGAGCAGGAATTCGAGCGCGTCGGTGGTTCCAGCACTATTCACGTGGATGTGCGTGTTGTAGCGGCGACCAATCAGGATATCGACAAGCAGGTTCGCGAAGGGAAATTTCGCGAAGACCTTTATTATCGGCTGAACGTGGTCAAGATTGAATTGCCTCCCTTGCGGGAACGTGGAGATGACGTGGTTTTGTTGGCGCGCGCCTTCCTGCAGGAATTCTGTGAGGAAAATGACAAGCCCCTCAAGGAATTCACCCCCAAGGCCATCGAGGCTTTGCGGCATTATAGTTGGCCGGGAAATGTTCGACAGCTTCGCAACGTGATTGAAGGTTTGGTCGTGCTTTCATCGGGCAAGAAAATCACGGAAGAAGATCTGCCGCTGGAAATTCGCGAGAGCAGCAATCAGCAAAAATCCATGCGCCTGAAGGTGGGCAGCAGCCTGGCCGACATGGAAAAAGAATTGATCCGCGCCACCCTGAAGGAAAACGGCGGAAACCGCGCGGCTGCCGCACGAACGCTGGGTCTGGGACGGAAAACACTCTATCGCAAAATCGATGAATACGGATTGGACGTGTAAGTATGGCTGCCGCTAAAAAAGGCGCAATCTCCCTCAAACTGGATGAAAGCCGGGAAGAAGTGATCGCTCCCTGGGTGAATGATCCGTCGTGCCTGCAAGCGATGGACCTGGACGAAGTCCTGGCTACCGATATATCGCGCTTCAGCAAAAAGGACCGGGAAAATCTGGCCAAGGCTTACATGCTCGCCAACAATTCCCACGAAGGTGTAAAGCGGCTTTCGGGAGCGCCCTTCATCGAGCATCCTCTCGCCGTCGCCCGTCAATTGATCGAGATGGGCCTTGACGCTTCTACCGTCTGCGCCGGCCTGCTCCATGACACGATTGAAGATACCACCGTCACCTATGAGCAGTTGAAGGAATACTTCCCCGATCCCGTGGCCGACCTGGTGTCGGGCGTGACCAAGATCAGCTCGCTGAGTTTTCGTTCGAGCCATGAGGAACAGGTCGAAAACCTGCGCAAAATGGTGCTTGCCATGGCGCGCGATATTCGCGTGATCCTCATCAAACTGGCCGACCGCCTTCACAACATGCAGACCCTGCAGCACCTGCCTATTGCCAAGCAGCGCAAAATCGCACGGTCCACCATGGAAATCTACGCGCCCCTCGCCCACCGTCTGGGTATCTATCGTATCAAGTCTGCCCTGGAAGATCTGGGCATGCATTTTCTCTATCCGGAAGCCTACAAAGATCTGACGCAACGCATCCAAAATAAAAAAACCGATCGCGACCGTCATATCCAGGAATCGATCGATTTTCTTCAAGAGCACCTGGAAGATAAAGGAATCAAGGCCACGGTAACGGGAAGGTCCAAGCACTTCTGGAGCATCTACCAAAAGATGCGGAACCAGAATCTCAGTTTCGAGGAAATCTACGACCTGAACGCCCTGCGCGTAATCTGCAATACGCGCACGGAGTGCTATGAAATCCTTGGGATCATCCATTCTCTGTGGAAGCCCGTTCCGGAACATTTTTCCGACTATATCGCTCTGCCCAAGGCGAACATGTATCAGTCGATCCATACCAAAGTGATCGGCCTGAACGCGCAGCTGACGGAAATCCAGGTGCGCACCTGGGACATGCATCGGGTGGCTGAGGAAGGTATCGCGGCGCACTACCGCTACAAGGAAGGCCGCAAGAATGAAAATGATTTTGAAAAACGCCTGGGCTGGCTGCGCCAGATGGTGGACTGGCTGACCGACACGAGCGATTCCAGTGAATTGCTCTTTGATCTGAAGCAGGATGTTTTTGACGATAAGGTTTTCTGCTTTACCCCGCGCGGCGACGTGATCGAACTCAACAAGGGGGCGACGGTGCTGGACTTTGCCTATCGCATTCATACCGACTTGGGCCATCGCTGCATGGGCGGCAAAATCAATCACCGCTTTGTTCCGCTTCGCACGAAACTCAAGATGGGCGATCTGGTGGAAGTGGAAGCATCCAAGACGCCGCATCCCTCGGCCGACTGGCTGAAGATCGTCACGACGTCGCGGGCCCGCACGAAAATCCGCCACTGGCTCAAGCAGCGCGACTTTGACCGCAACGTGGTTCTGGGCCGCGACATGATCATCAAGGCGCTGTCCAAGACGGGGATGAATATTGCGATCCAGGAGTTGCCGGACCTTTTGGAGGAGCACTTGGAGGGCTTTCATGTAAAATCACTCGAAGAACTTTTTTCGGAAACCGGCTTCGGCTCAATCTCGGCGTCGTCGGTCGTGGCCCGCCTGATGCCAACGCCCGAGAAACCCTCGCGACGCAAAGTGCCCCGGCGACAACGGAAAAAGGTGGACAAGTCCATGGTCCTGGTGGATGGTCTGCCGGGGTCGTTGACACGTTTCGGGCAATGCTGCAAACCCCAGCCCGGTGAACCGATTACCGGATTTGTCACCCGTGGACGCGGCATCAGCATCCACCACAGCCAGTGCCCCCAACTCCAACACCGCCTGTCGCAGTCGCCCGACATGATCCATCGCGTCGTTTCTGTTTCCTGGGCTGCGGAAGGAGTCAAGCACAAACAGCTGGGCCTGCGCGTCATCTGCCGGGACCGCAAGGGCATCCTGCGTGACGTTACCGCTAAAATCACACAGCGCGATATCATGATTGTTGCCGCGAATACGCGAAGCGACCTGGGCTCAAATGAAGCAACCCTGCGCTTTACCCTGCTTGTGGAAAGCGACGAGAAGATGAACCAGCTGGTCAACCAGATTCGGGAACTGCCGGACGTCCTGAAAGCCGTACGAGACACAAAATCCCGCTGAGAAGAATCCACCACAGTGAAACCGAACCGACCATTACGCTTCCTGCCGCATCCCTTGTCCTGCCTCTTCACGGTATTGGTTTTGGGCCTGTTGTGTCTTGCAGCGGCACCGGCGCATTCTCTCGACGCCTTTAAGGTTCAGACCGATGTTCCTGTTCAGGGCTGGCAACTTCTGGGCCCCGTTTATCGCCAGTCGGAATTGTCTGCCGCCGATTCTTTGCGGGGATTTTTTGGCTCGGACGATCCTGCCAAAGCCTGGAGCGAGAAAAAGATATGGATAGAGAACCGGCCCTTTTCCTGGTTTTCCGCTCCGGAAGAATACGCGGATATGCTCCGCTTTCGGGAAATCTTTGGACCTGAAAAATTTCAAGCGCCCCAAAACCTGGGGATCGCTTCTTCCGAACAGAGCCTTCCCTGCGTCTATGCCTATTGTCGTCTGGATTCTGATTCGGACGAGCCCCTCGCGATGGTTGTGAGCAGCCATGGCCCGGTGCGAATTTGGCTGAACGAGAAACAGATTGGCCCCGATGCCGAATCCGACCGCTGGTGGAGCCGCCCCGGCGCGGACCGGTATGTGTGCATGGTGACTCTGAAAAAAGGGGAGAATCATCTGCTCGTGGAATCAACGCCTCCTCTCTACCGGGCCCCGTGGGATTTTTCTTTGCGTTTTGCCAGTCGCGATTCCTTTGCGCGGGGCAAGGTGGATTATCCGCAATGGGAATACGACCGCGCTCCGGCCTGGTCGCCCAAAAGCCCGCCGAAATGGATGCGCCTGGGAAACCCGGACGTAGAAAATTTTTTGAAGGACGGCGACCGCCCCTGCACCTTTACCTGCCGCGACGCGATGCCCGATGATAAAGTTGTAAGGGTGCATGGCCAAGTCGGTGAAAAGATCGATTTCAAAAAACTGGCGCCAGAACTGTCCCCGCGCGATTCCATGGCCCAGTTCTGGCTTACGGCGGATTATTCCGATCTATCCGAAACGGAAAGTCGGCACCTGAGGACAAAACGTGAATGGCTTTTATTGGGGGATCCGTCGGATACACCGATCGCCATCAAAGGTGAGGACAAGGTTTTTTCGCAGCGCTATGTGGCCCAGGAAAGCCCGGACTTCCAGCGCATCTTCGCCGATCTCTCCGACTTCTCCCCTATCCCCGCCGATAGCCGGGGCGAAGGCCTGCTTATATTGCGCCATTCTTTGTCCTACCTGGAGAACAATACGGGTGGGCGCAAATTACCGGAAAGGCTGTGGCGCAGATTGTCCACCCCGCGCCCGGGTAACGAGCATGAACGCCTGTCCTATAATTTTATTTTGCCGGAAGACTTTTCCGAAAGCACCCGGGGCCTGTCGCTGGCGGTTGTTTTTCCGCCGGTCTGCGCCGATTCGTTTTATCCAATTTTGCAATATCCGCAATTGGAAAAAGCCGCGCTCGAAAATGACTGGATCCTGCTCGTTCCCGATATTCAAACCCCTTCGCTATCCGGCTGCGGAGATCGACTCATGTCGATGCGCGATTATCACGCGGGCCTGGAAGCCATATTGAGCGACCTGGAAAAGCGCCTGGATAAGCGGGCCCGCCACATTACTTTCATCGGGATGGGCCTGGGTGCGTCCCGGGCGCTGGCCCATCGTCTTTACACGAGCCGCCAGATCGATTTTTTTGTCTGCTGGGATCTATCCGAGGCTCACGCGCAAAACCTGGCATCGCACTTCAGCCAGAAAGAGGTATCGGGGCCTTACTATGTCTTCGCCAGCGCCGAGTCCCGGGCTATCGAAAAATTTCCCCCCCTTCAACTGACCAAGGCCCTGGGCAAGGACAAATGGAAAGCCCTGATTCATCCCCCACAAAAATCCCAACAAGACTTCCAGGAAATCTTTACAGATCTCTCGGCCGCACCAAGCGGGGTGGACTCGATTTCCTTTACCGCCGAATCGCCAAATCAGGCGCGCCAGGGATGGCTCTATGTTTCCCGGGCCTATGACTGGGGCGAACCGGTCCATGTGATGGCCAAGGTGGCAAACTACCGCCAGTTGCGCGTTCTTGTCAAAAATGTGCAACGGCTGGAAATCGAGTTGAGCCAGATACCCGGCCTTCAAAAGGCCAAGCCTCTGGAGATTTATGTCAATGACGACGTGGTTCACATATTGGGCCGAAGCTTGCCGGATTCTATCGCCCTGCAAATGCTCCAGACCGATGATGACGATTTTTGGGCAATTGAGGAAGTGTCGAAAGAAGAGGACGATTATTCGCCAATGATACAGGTGGCCCGTGTTTCCCGCGATATCTATCCCTGGTCCACCACGAATCAAGGCGGGATATTCAAGATACAGGCCGCGGCGGCGCGGGAATATGGAGGGGCAAATGTGGGACTGGTTTTATCGGATACCCCTGCTACGGGATTGCCCGCCGGTCCTCTTTACCTGCGTGACCTATCCTCCTGGCTCCTGCAAACGGAGCTGGTTTATGTCTCGGTGGAAGCGGATAAGTTGATGCAGGTGGTCCAGGCCGACCTGGAAGGACGAGGCCTTTTTGTGATAGACGGCTTTTCCATGCAGATGCATAACGGCATAAACGGTCTCGATTTTCCTCCCGATACCAAGGCCGGCAAGGCGCAAATGCAGGAGCATCGCAATCGTCCTCCCGCGCGGCTTATTGCCTCGGGACTTCCTGATGGAGAGGAATTGGTCAAGATCGCCGGCCCCGAAGACGCCATCACCTATTTTGTGAGCAAGTGTCAGGAACTTTCCAAGAAACCTGAAGAGGAGCTGGCTCTCGAACGCCTGGGGGCCAAACACATGAAGGCCGCTATCGAATACCTTCGGCATCATCCCTCGCTGGAAATCGCCCCCATGGAATTTCGTCTCATGCCGCATAAAAAGGCAGAAGACACGAAAACATCTCAAGGCTCAGGATCATGAAAATTGCCATCGACGTCCGAACCATCCGAGAAGGCATGACCGGCATCGGCCATTATACTTCGCACCTGATCAAGCACCTGCTTTTGCTGAATACCGATAACGAGTTTGTCTTTTTGTGGCTGCGTGGGCAGGACCCGTCTTTGCGCCCGTCTGATAGCGATACGAGGTCACGGTATGAATACCTGGAGGTGGATGTCGATTACGAAGACCACCCCCGCGGCGATTTCTGGATGCACTGGGAATTGCCAAAATTGCTGCGGGAAAGAAAAGTCGATGTTTTTCATGGTCCATCGTTTTCTGTTCCTCACTTGCGCATGGGGACGGCGGCTCGCGTCGTTACCATTCATGACCTGACGCCTTTCAGTTTTCCCGATGTTTATCCTTTGCGATTTCGGCTGTATTTGCGGATGGTGATGTATTTCAGCCTGCGGGCGGCCGATCGGGTGCTTTGCGGTTCGGACTTTGTTCGGCAGGATATCGAACGTCTCTGGCCGCGGTCGTCGAAGGGCAAGATTCGTGTGGCGCCGCTTGCTTCGGATTTTCATTTCACGCCGGAAGCACCGGAATCTTTTGGCCGTTTTCAAAGGGAAATGGATTTGCCCGAGCAATATTTACTCATGGTCGGTACTTTTGAGAGGCGGAAGAATCCGCTCTTTTTTCTGCACCTTTATGAATATTTCCAGAGCAAGGGTCGCGATTTGCCGCCGGTGATCTGGGCGGGCAAATTGGGCTATGGGGCCGACGAACTGCTGCCGCAGTTTGAGCCGATGATCAAACGGGGTCGCTTCAGGATCATCGATTGCCTGGATCAGGGGGAACTTTCTTCGCTGAATCATGGTGCTACGATGCTGGTTTATCCTTCGCTGGGAGAAGGTTTCGGACTTCCGCTGGTGGAGGCCTTGGCCTGCGGCTTGCCGGTGATCGCGGCGGATAATTCCTGCCAGGCTGAGATCGTGGGCGATGGGGGCAAGGTTCTGCCTTTGAAAAATCTGGACCTCTGGGCGGATGCTATCCGGGAATTGCTGGAAGATCCGCAAAAAAGGAAGGAAGCCCATGAAAAGGCTCTAAGGCGGGCTCCGGCTTTTTCCTGGATGAGGACGGCCGAGAAGACCCTTGAAGTGTATGAAGACGCCGCCAGACTAAATCGGGGAGGCCAGACATGACCGAGAAGCCCCGGGGACTGGCGAAACTGGCCGACGCCATGGCTCACCCTCGCGTCTACGCGGAAAGGGCGACATGGAAGTACAAGCGATTTACCCACGCATTTCGAAAGGTCTTCCTCCAGGCTCCGCGATGGATGCGCGCCTGCAATAGACGTCTCGAAGTTCTTGATTACGGACCTATCAGTATTTTTCTGGAAACAGCGAGCGGCTGCAATTTGCATTGCCCCATGTGCCCCACGGGCGTGGGAACCGTGCAACGCAAGCATGGCTTCATGAGCACAGATCTCGCGCGCAAGCTCGTGGCTGAAATCGAACACCAGCCCCTTCAGGTAGGCACCTGGCTGGGTGGGGAGCCTTTGCTGCATCCCGATATCGTAGAGATTGTCAGGATTCTGGCCGATGCCGGATTATTGGTCAGCATGCACACAAACGCGACCCTTCTCAATGAGGAAATGTCTGAGGCGCTGATCGATGCCGGCCTGGGCTACATTTCATTCAGCTTTGATGGAGCCGACGCCGCCCAGTATGAAAAGCTGCGACGCGGCGCCGATTTCAACAAGACCTTGAAGAATGTGCGCGACTTTCTGCGCGTCAAGCAGGAAAAATCCCTGGAACGTCCCTGGGTCACGATCCAGACGGTTCAGGATTATCTGGGCGAGGAAGTCCATCCCTATGGGGTTGAACTGGAGACGCCCGCCGAAATACGCCAACTCTTTGCGGGCTTGCCTGTGGACGAGTTCAAATGTATCATCGCATTCGGTTGGCCGGCGCTTCTCGACGACAGTCCCATCGTTGCTCCCAACCATGCGCATGAGGGAACTCGCATGGCATGCTGGATTCCATATACGGACATGGTTATTGCCTGGGACGGCAGAGTCGTCAGCTGTTGCGGAGATCTGGATGCCCTGGGTGTGCTGGGGGACTTCAATCGGGAAAACCTGTACGAACTTTGGAACAATGAAAACTTTCAGGCCTTTCGCCGAAGCATGCATACCAACGAAGTGGAGACACATCCTCTTTGCGGAAAATGTGAACGCATCTGGGCGCTACCCCATCGCCTCGATTATGAGTTGCGCCTGAGCCTTTTGCGCTATCGCCTGAAAATATAGAAAGGATGCAATCCCATGCGTCGAAAAAAAGAGATCGAACTGAATTTGGTTGAGCTAGCCGATAAATT
>CAYWYC010000182.1:0-9836 GCA_964462565.1 uncultured Candidatus Sumerlaeota bacterium
CGCGGCGCAAGTGACTTGCCAAAAAGAGAGCCAGCGGGTAATATGGCCTTGTGGGGGTGGTGGAAAAACCGCGGCTATCGCTTTTTGAGGATCGGAATGGAAGAACAATCGCAAGATATATTGCTTAGCCCGAAAGGGAATACCTGGATCGCGCCATGCCCGGCGGAGGCCTATGCCGATCTGGAATATCGCAAGCCCAATGAGATCGGCGCGAGCCAGTTTGCCCTGTTTCGCAAGCATCTGCGCTATGCGGCGGAGCATTCGCCCTTTTATCGGGAACTCTTTCGCCGTGAAGGCATCGATGTGGAGGGACTGCGGTCCCCGGACGATATCGCGTCTATCCCCTGCACCGAAAAAGGGCATATCGCCGAACAAAATGACGCGTTTCTGGCTGTCCCGCCGGAACGCGTTGTCGATGTCTGCCTGACTTCGGCCACCACCAGCGACACGCCCTGCGCCCTCCCGCAAACCACGGAAGACCTGGCGCGACTGGCCTACAACGAGCAGCAGGCCTTTCGCATGGTGGGTATGAATGCCTCGCACAAGGTGATGGTCTGCGCCGCGCTGGACCGATGCTTTATGGCGGGGCTGGCCTATTTTATGGGCGGATCGCGCCTGGGGGCCACCATGATCCGCGCCGGAGCCGGAAGCGCCGCCCAGCATTGGCAGACGATCCGACTGACGAGACCCGATTATATCGTGGGGGTTCCGTCGCTGATGCGGCACATCGCCGAATACGCACGGGACCATAAGGAAGACCCGAAATCGGTGGGCCTGAAAAAACTGATCGCAATCGGAGAGCCTTGCCGCGACGGAGCCCTCCAGTTGCTTCCGGCGGCCCGGAAAATAGAAGATCTCTGGCAGGCGCCGATCTACTCGACCTATGCCTCCACCGAGATCGCCACGGCCTTTGCCGAATGTGAAGAACGATGCGGCGGCCATGTGCGGCCCGAGCTGGTGATGGTGGAGATTGTGGATGAGGCGGGACGTCCCGTGGCCCAGGGTGAAAAGGGCGAGGTGGTGGTGACACCGCTGGGGGTCCTGGGGATGCCGCTGGTGCGCTTTCGCACGGGTGACATCTCCTACCTGATTGATGAGCCCTGCGCCTGCGGTAGACAATCGCCTCGTCTTGCGCCGATTCTGGGGCGGAAAAATCAGATGCTGAAATACAAGGGCACCACCGTTTTCCCCAACGCGATCCTGGCAGCCCTCGAAGGACGCGACGACGTGACGGGAGCCTATGTGGAAGCCCATCGCGACGCCGACGGCGGCGACCGGATTGTGGTCTGCCTGCATTGTCGCGATTCGGCAGTCTCCCCCGAACAACTCGCCGAAGATATCCGCGCCCGCATTCGGGTGATGCCGGAAGTGGAACTGATTTCGGAAGCGCAATTGAGTGAAAAAGTGTATCAATCGGGCAAGCGCAAGCGTTCGACCTTTTTCGATTTGCGGGATGCCTGATAGTGTCGTATTAGAAAAGAGAAAGCAGTGACTGACTTAAAAAAATACAGATGGGGCCGGCATTTTTCGGATGAGGACATCGCCGAAGCCCGCGACAATGGCCGCCTGCTGACGATGGAACTGGAGACAAGCCATATATGCAACCTGCGCTGCGTCTATTGCTACAATAGTTCGGGCAAGCGCAAACACAATGAACTCACCCTCCGGGAGATCCTCGATGTGGTTGATCAGGGAATCGATCTGGGGGTGCGGCGGGTGATCGTGATTGGTGGCGGCGAGCCGCTGATGCATCCGCACATCATGGAGATCATCGAATACATCTGCAAGCGCGGCGCGGTGGTGGACCTTTTCACAAACGGAACCCTGATCACACCCGAAATCGCGAAGCAACTCTACGACTTTGGCGTACAACCCGTGGTCAAGTACAACAGTCCCCGCGCCGCCGTCCAGGACCTGCTGGTGAACAAGAAGGGGGCCTTCGAGAAAATCCAGAAGAGTATCGAGTACCTGAAGGCCGCCGGATATCCAGACGCCGAACATGACATGGGCGTGGAGACCATCATCTGCTCCTACAACTATGACGACCTGCCCGACATGTGGCGATGGGCGCGCGACCAGGGCATCATCCCCTACTTCGAGATGATCACCTTTCAGGGCAACGCCAAGGATCGCCGGGACCTGAACGTCAGCGTGGAGCGGCTCCAGGACCTTTTTGAGCGCCTTCAGGAAATCGACCGCGAAGAATACGGCAACGAATGGAAAGCACACCCGCCTATTGCCGGACTCAACTGCTCGCGTCACGAGTATTCCTGCACCGTTACCAGCCGCGGCTATGTGCTGCCCTGTGTGGGCGTGGACGTTTATGTGGGCAACATCCGCCACGACTCGCTGAAAAACATCCTCGCCACGAGCCCCGTGATTTCGAGCCTGCGCGGCATCCGCAAGAACATCAAGGGCGTTTGCCGGTCCTGTCCGGAAGCGTCGATCTGCTATGGCTGCCGGGGCATGGCTTATCACCTCAGCGGCGACTTCCTGGCTCCCGATCCGCTCTGCTGGCGAAATCCGAAACATTTGATCGTTGAGGAAAGCCCGGAGACGGACGCGGTAGCCGAGGCGCAAGAGAAAGAGTGACGATGGAGCCGCTGATCCTGCCACTGCCCACCAGCCGACTTATGCCCCAGGCGGAACCCATGCGCCTGGTGGAAGAACTCAACTTTTGCGAAGACGGAAACAGCCGGGGCTGGTGCGTCATCGACGAATCGAATCTTTTCCTGAATCACCAGGGTGTGCTCGATGCGGCGGCCTGCGTGGAGATACTGGCCCAGGTCTGTGCGTCGATGAAGGGATACGAAAGCCTGGTCCAGGGCAAGCCGATCCGCTATGGCTATCTCGTTGGGGTGAAGGATTTTGTCTTTCATGCAAAGCCTGCCGCCGGAGATCGCCTGGACCTGCATGTGCATCGCGATTTCATGATGGACGCGGCAGTCATGGCGACGGGTCGCATCATGCAGGGCGATGCCTGCCTGGTCGAGGGGGTGCTCAAGATTTTTGAAACCGACGCCCTGCCGCCCCACCCGATGCATCCGGCACTGGAAGAAGACTCGGACGCGGCTGATTGCACCTGCCTGAATCCGCCCAAGCGCAGCCCTGTCCAGCAGAGCCTGATCGATGAAATCACGAGTTTCGATTTTGATGCGTCCACGTCAAGGGGCCACTGTCGTTATCGAATCAATGACGCCTTCGTCGGCTTCCAGGGACACTTCCCCGACTATCCCCTCCAGCCCGGCGTATGCACCCTGCAGATGGGCCTGCTTGCGGCGGGCTTGGCTTGCGGCTGTCCCCTGGAATTCAAGCGCGTCGAACAGGCCAAGTTCAGCAAACCCGTCTATCCGAACGAGGAAATTGATGTGGAAGTGCGGATGAAGGGTGAGGCCGACGACGGAAGCATACAAGCCTCAGCCCGCATCACACGCGGCCCGGAAGCGGTGGCGCGCTATTCCTTTTGCGCGGAGAAAACATAATGACCCGCCGCATCAAGACCGACTACTTCTCCGCCAAAGAAGGCGATCCGCCGCCCCTGACCGCCGAGATCGGACGCAAGGCCCGCTTCGAGGAAGTGGATGCTTTGGGCATTGTCTGGCATGGGCGCTATCCGAGCTATCTGGAAGACGGTCGCGTGGCCTTCGGCGAGAAATACGGCATGCGCTACCTCGACATGCACGCCGCCGGATTCATCGCGCCCATCGTCCAGATGCACATCGACTATCATCATCCCTTGCAGTTGGACGATTGCTTTACTATAAAGGCATGCATGCACTGGAGCGATTCCGTGCGAATGAATTCGTCCTATGTGCTGACCGGCCCGGAAGACCGCACCATTGCTACGGCTTACACGGTTCAACTGCTGATGAACCTGGACCGGGAAATGCTCCTGGCCTGGCCGGAATTCATGGAAGCCTTCCGCGAAAAATGGAAGGCCGGCCTCTTGCATTAGGCGCTTGGAATTTCACCTATGACTCCTCAGCAAACCAGACGCCCTGTTCATATCCGCCATGCTTCCATCGCGTGCAGTCTGGGGCTTTCGCTCGATAAAGTCTGGAATCGCCTATGCGACGGTGAATCAGGCGTGGGCCTGATCCGGGCTTTCGACACAAGCGCATTGGAGTTTCACAAGGCCGCCCGTGTGGATGAACTGGATCAGCCGGAAGCGCCGGAACAAGGCCGCATCCTGTGGCTCATGCGAAAGGCTCTCGAAAATCTGCCGGAACTGCCAACCGAGACTCCGATCATCTGGACCGGCGTGAAGGACAATGTGGAATACATCGAGCAGCGCGCGAAGGGCGGCGATAATCCCTTCTTCGCCTTTTCCGCGCAATACCGCCGATGGATTGCCGAACAATCGGGCCTCGATGGACGTGGCTTTGAGTTGAACGCCGCATGTGCCTCATCCACCGCCGGGATCGGGCTGGGGGCACAGATGATTGCGTCGGGCGAATGCGAACGGGTTCTTGTTTGCGCGGCGGACATCGTAAGCCGGTTTACCTTCCTCGGCTTCTCCGCGCTCAAGGCACTCTCACCAAGCCTGTGCCGGCCCTTTGACAATGACCGCGACGGACTGGTCCTCGGCGACGGCGGCGGGGCCATTCTGCTTTCGTCGGAAGAAGCACTTCTGCAGGATGCTGCTGCCAGCCGGGGTGAGATCATCGGATGGGGCATAGCCAACGACGCCAACCACATCACCGGGCCCGCGCGCGATGGCTGCGGACTGATTGAGGCGATCCGTCAGTCGATGGATATGGCGAATATCAAGGCCGACGGGATTCAGGCCTTTTGCGCCCACGGTACCGGAACCCCCTATAACGACGGTATGGAAATGACCGCCATCACCAGCCTTTTCGGCGAGAGACAGTTTCCGGTTTTCTCGGTCAAGGGAGCCATCGGCCATACGCTGGGTGCTGCCGGATTGATCGAGACCGCCCTTTCCTGTCGCGCCCTTGCCGAAAAACAAGTGCCTCCCACCTGCGGCTTCAACCAGGCCGATCCCAATAGCCATAACCGTGTCAAGGCGCGCTGCCAGGATTTTCCCGGCAAAAACATCCTCACCACGAACAGCGGCTTTGGCGGGATCAACGCCGCCCTCATATTGAGGAGGGCCGAAGCATGAAAGCCTGGATCACGGCAGGAGCCTACATCACATCACAGGCCTTTGGCCGGTGGAGCGATGCGGTGCAACCGGTACTCGATAACACCTCGCCCAAAGTACCCAAAGCGAAAGAGATTTTTGATACGCCCATGGGCCGCTACGGACGCTTCGACCTTTACACGCGCATGGGCTGCGCCGCCGTGGCTCTTTGTCTGCATGACGCGGGACTCGACGTACACAACGAGATAAAAAGAAACATCGGAATCGTAACATCCAGCCACTTCGGCTGCATGCAGCGCGACCTGGAATTTTACGACAGCAGCATCGAAGAAGGCGGCCAACTCGCCAGCCCGAATCTTTTCTCCTATACTTTGCCTGGAATCATGCATGGAGAATGCGCCGTGCACTTCAAACTGCAGGGACCGACCCTCGCCCTGGGTGACCGGCCCTATACGAAAGACGACTGCGGTGGAATGAGCCTGGAAGCGCTGAAATGCGCCATGCGTTTTCTCATGTCCGACAACTGCAACGCCATGATCGCCGGATGGGTGGACAGTCCGTCGGAAACGATCGAGCAGGATTATGAAACCGCCTTGCGCGGGGCCTTGATGGTATTGATCGAGAAGGAACACCGCAGCCCGATGGGAGACGTCGAGGCGCTGTCCCTCGAGTTTGGCGACGGCGAACTGCGTGATGGATCGGGAGAGATGGTCGATTCTATTCTCGGCTTATTCCGGATTTCCGATGATGAAAGGCGGGGATAATCATGAGCGATGCATCGGGCGAAATAGCCCTGAGCCTGGTGATTCCGCTTTACAACGAGGAGGCGGTTATTGGCGATACCATCCGCGAGGCGGATCGTGTTTTAAGCGAATGGGGCGGCGCGTTCGAGATCATCGTCGTGGACGACGGCTCCACCGACCGCAGTTACGCCGAAGCACGGGCCAATGGCGTGGACAGCCTCCGCCTCTTGCAGCACACAACCAATCGCGGCTATGGCGCCGCACTCAAGACCGGTTTCGCCTCGGCCAAATACCCCTGGCTCGCCATCATCGATGCCGACGGCAGCTATCCCATCAAGGAAATCCCCAAACTCCTGGACAATACCGATGAGGCGGACATGGTCATCGGCGAACGCACGGAGTACAATCACTATTCCTCCCAGATGCGCCGTCTGGGCAAGGCCGTGCTCGCGCCGCTGGCGAACTATCTCACCAGCACACGCATACCCGACCTCAACAGCGGCATGCGCGTCATGCGTCGAAAGTTGGTCGAGCGATACTGGCCGCTGATTCCGGACGGCTTTTCGCTGACGACCACGCTGACCATGGCCTTTCTCAGCGCGGGATGGCGGGTCAAGTGGATACCCGTTTCCTTTCACAAGCGCGAGGGCAAATCCAAGATCAAACCCATGCGCGATATGCGAAACTTCATCCTGCTCATCCTGCGCACGGTGACTTATTTTCATCCCCTCAAGGTCTATGTTCCCGCGAGTCTGATCCTGGTTCTGTCGAGCATTGCCGTGGTGCTGCTTTCGAAATTCCTGCTTGGTAACGTGATGGATATAACGTCGCTTTTTTTGTTCATCACGGGCCTGCAATTGCTGCTGATCGGTGTGCTGGCCGATCTGATTCTGAAAATTCTCGGAACGCGCGAGTAAAGTCTTCCCAATGAAAAACCGGAAAACGCGCCTGGCGTCTCCCGGTTTGAATCATTCCATATTTGCGGATTTCTCAACCGCCGATTTTTTCGAGCGGTTCCTTTACGTTGGGGCATTTGTCCGCGATGTTCACACGCGGCTTGGCCCAGCGAACGGCATTCGTAATGACCTTTTGGATTTCTTCCTGCATGAAGATCGGATGCGTTTCATGACCGGGACGGAAATAGAAGATACGCCCGTGGCCGCGTTCCCACACGCAACCGCTACGGAAAACTTCACCGCCTTCAAACCAGCTGACGAAGATGAGCTTGTCGGGGGTGGGAATGTCAAAGCGTTCGCCGTACATTTCGACATTTGGAATTTCAATATACTCACCGATGCCCTCGGTAATCGGATGACCGGGCTCCAGGTTCCACAGCCGTTCGCGTTCACCGGCCTCACGCCACTTGAGCGAGCAATTCGTTCCCATGAGGGCCTTGAAGATTTTCGAAAAATGGCCGGAATGCAGGACGATCAGTCCCATGCCTTCGAGCACGCGCTTCTGCACTTTTTTGACGATTTCGTCCTTCACATCGCCATGGGCCATGTGCCCCCACCACAGCATCACGTCCGTCGATTCAAGCACGTCTTCCGTCAGACCGTGCTCGGGTTCGTCGAGCGTGGCCGTGCGCAGTTCCATGTCGTCATTCTTGTCGAGAAAGTCAGCGATGACTTTGTGTATACCATCGGGGTAAACTTTCTGCACGGCTTCATGTTTTTTTTCGTGACGGAATTCATTCCATACCGTTACACGGATTTTGTCTGCCATATTGGGCTCCTTTTTCCATTCAAATATATTGCTTCGCGTTCAAGCGATTGAATCCCTGCTCCAACTCCAGATCAGCCAAACCACGGTTACTGTCTTTCAGGCATGATGCACCGATTTTCCGGACCTTGGAGCCCGAATGCAAGACTTAATTTTGGCTTTTTTATCGAGGGGTGTGCTGCCGATGCAGGTTCTCACTTCGGATGACGGCCTTTACGGGCCTGACTACAAACAACGGGATTTCAGTATCGCCTGCATAGACCGGAATACTGTATCAGGACTCTGCGTACCGTCGATGGTCTCCCTGGCGGGATCGTCCATGGCGTCAAAGTTCGCCTTGACGCGGGCCAGATAGTCCTCACGCTCAAAAAGGTCCGCGCCGGCTTCACGGTTCTGCCGGATGCGTTCCATGGCAGTCTCCACGGGGATTTGGATATAGAAAATAATATCAGCCGGAATGGCGATCTCCTCATTCCGGGCGCGCACATATTCCGGGTCCAGGCCCTTGGCTCCCTGATAAGCAATGGAACTATAATAGTAGCGGTCCATCAGCACAATAGCGCCCCGCTCCAGCGCTGGACGAATATTCTCCCGGACATTCGCTTCCCGATCCTTCAGAAAAAGCCGCATCTCTTCTTCCGCCGAGACCTCGTCTCTCCCCTTGCGGGCCAGCTGGCGAATCTGCCGACCAACCGGTCCATTCGTCGGCTCGAAAAGTCGCACCACGTCATGCCCGGCATCGCGCAGCCAGGCCTCCAGGCGGTCGCACTGGGTGCTCTTGCCCGCGCCGTCAATCCCTTCGAGCACCACGAGCCAGCCTTTTTTTTCAGATGCCATTATGCGTCTTTCTATTCGCGAGGGAAGTCCTTACACGTATTTCCCCAATGCCGCGCCGGCCACGATCAGCGCCAAAGCCGCCAGATTCTGCAGGGCAAAATTAGCAAAAGCCAACAGCCAACCCGCTTCCTCAAGGTGCTGGACAATTTCATAGGCATAGGTGGAAAATGTGGTAAAGGCTCCCAGGAAGCCGATAAAAATCGCGGCCCTTGTCGTTTCGGGAATTTCCAGGCGTCTTTCCACGACACTGAAGAGAAAACCGAAAAGCAGGCAGCCGATCATGTTCACCGCAATCGTGCCCCAGGGAAATCCGTTGCCCGTCTTATTCTGCACAAAAGTGGTGACTCCATAGCGCGACAAAGCGCCCAGGCCTCCACCTATCAGAATCGCCACCAGTTTCATCATGGTACTACTTTCCTCAAACAATTCCGAAGACGTGCCGTCTTCATATAGTCAATATTTCACCGGGCGACACAATCGGTAGTTCACAGTTCTCGCGGTCAAAATTATCGGCCAGATGCACCAGCCGGATTTTGCTGCGGATTTTATCGGGCAGGCTCAGCAATTTGTCATAATGCGTATGGATCATGCTGTCGCCGCACTCATGAAAAATCACATCCGCCTCGGCCAGAAAGTCCAGGTGCTCGTGATCAAAAACGGTATCGCAGCTATAACTGAAACACGGCCCCGTCGCGCCGGAATCCTTCACCCGCACGCGAAAGCCAAAGGTCGGCACGGGATGGATCGTGCGGTGAATCTCGAAGCGCAGATCGCCGATGTCGTGGGAGTTATCGGGATCTATAATCTCCGTGCGATAGAAGTCGTCAGGCCCGTATTCCTCATCGATTCCCAAATGGGGCATATTGGTCCGCCGCATGGCCATGGCCAGCCGCTCATTCCACAACGCCTCGGCCACTTCCTGGATCATGTGGATCGTCGGCGGCTTCTGCAGGATAAACTTGCGAAAGAAAAGAAATCCCTCAAGACCGTTGCAATGATCCCCGTGGAGATGGGTCAGCAAAACATGATCGATATCTCCCGCGTCAAGGGGCCGCGACGTCCGGCCCGTGCGCTCCCGCAGGATTTTTCGAAATGGATCGGGACAATCCACCTGACACAGGCTTTGCCCCCCAAACACCACCATCGACGTATAATAATCAATACTCGAAAAAGCATCCCCGATTCCCAGGGGCAGGACTTGCAAGGGCTGATGAAGGGATTGGCTCATCCAGTCACTAAACTCCAAAGAAAGATTTGGGGCAAAGTTTATCCCCGAGGCCCGGAACGGAAAAGGGCAAACCCGAATCCATACGCCTAATTAAAGTAATGAATCGCCTCTCGAACTGTCAATCATTTTCGAAACCACATAAAAAGCTGGGTGCACGACATAAATGGGGGCTGAGTTAATCTGAAGCAACGAATCAAAAGGT
>CAYWYC010000183.1:0-3126 GCA_964462565.1 uncultured Candidatus Sumerlaeota bacterium
GCCCTTGCTGCCCTTGCTGCCCTTGCTGCCCTTGCTGCCCTTGCTGCCCTTGCTGCCCTTGCTGTCCTTGCTCGCCTTGCTGTCCTTGCTCGCCCTGCTCTCCTTGCTGTCCTTGCTCGCCTTGCTGGCCTTGCTGTCCCTGCTCGCCCTGCTGTCCTTGCTGCCCTTGCTGTCCCTGCTGCCCTTGCTCTCCTTGCTGCCCTTGCTGCCCTTGCTCGCCTTGCTGGGCCTGTTGCCCATCGCCTTGTTTCCCACTGTCCGACTGGTCAGACTTGTCAGACCCGTCCGACTGCCCTTGCTGAGCCTGCTCCCCGGACTGCCCCTGCTGAGCCTGCTCCCCAGACTGCTCCTGCGAGTCCTGTTGTCCCTGCTGGTTCTGTTGCTCCAGTTTCTCAGCAGCCTGTTCCGCCTGCTCCTGCGCCTGCTCCAGCGTCCTCGCCAGATTCTTCGGGTCCAGCCCCCGCAAATGATCCGCCAACTGCTCCAAATTCTCTTCCGCGCTTTCCACATCGGGCTTGGCAGATTCCCAGTTGTTCTGACGCATCTGCTGTTCCGCGCGCTCCATTTCGCCCAGAATATCCTGCATCCGCTTTTGCGCCAATTCACTGGCCTCGGGCGAAGTCCGCATCGACTCCGACAATTCTCCCCCATCCACTGTCGCGTCTTCCTGCTTCTGGAAGGCATCCCGCTTCTGCCGAACACGATCCGCCCAATCCTGCGCATCCCCATCATCCAACTTCTCGCGCGACTGTGTCTCGCCCGACTTGTCCGACCCGTCCGACTCGTCCGACTGCCCCTTCTCCGAACCATCCGCCTTCTCCGGACTCCCCTGCTTCTCCGACTTTTCCGAACGATTAATCTTATCCGTCTGCTTCGCAACCTGCTTTTCCTCACGCGCAAGACGCTCCGCTTCCTTCGCCAGGTCATCCATCGACTTCAGCGGATTCTCCTGCTCCTGCGGCTCACCCTGCTGCTGTTGCTCTTGCTGCTGTAAAATATGAAGCACCTGCTGACGCGCCTGCAACAAATTCGACAAGGCATCGTCCTCCGTACTAAAAGCCCGCGCCAAATCCATCGCCTGCAAGTCACCAACCGCAAGACCCATCATGACCGAGGCGTTCTGCACCGATTCCACCACTTCTTCCGGCGCAGCCTCCACCAGATTCTTCGCAAGGCCATCCACCTTCTTAGACAAATCCTCTTCCGTATTCGCCACCTGGTTCACGCGCTTCTCATCACTCGTCCCCTGCTCGCGCATGCGGAAGGTCGCCGACAAAACCTTGCGCTGTTCCTCAATGGCCTTTTCCAGTTTGATCAACTGCTCCGTCATCTGCTGAACCTGTTCGGCCGACATCTGGGGAGCGCCACCCGCCTGCTCTTCCCCCTGCTTGAAATACAATTTGAAATCGCGAATATCAATCGAACGCAAGGCGCTCACCCCGCGCAGTTCCCGGTCCGGCTTGCGATCCCGCGCATAGGCATAGAGCCGCACATTCGACTTGATGTCCAGATCATGCTCTTCGAGCAAGACATCGATCATCTCTCGAAGCGTCAACACCACCTCGCCATCATCAATCTTCTTATCAAAAACCACGGCTTCCCTTTTGCCGCCAATGTCCAATACGATGCCCACTTCATCCACGCCAAAATCGTCATCCACCCGAATGCGCACCGGCACTTCCGTCAGCTTCGTCACTTCGATATCCTTCTTCGGCTCCAGCAGTTCCACCTGCGGCAAGGCATCGCCACGCCCCTTCATCTTATAAACCTGCTTCTTCAAGGGCAGCTCTTCCGCATCCTGTCCCGCCAGAAAATACTCCGTCTCACCCGCCCTCATGGTCACCGTCGAAATCACCCAGTCATCCCGTAGCTCCACCGGCAATTCCGAACCGTCACCCAAATGCAAAGCCGCATCCTTAAGCCCATGGTTCAGCCGAAAACGCAAGGTCGCCTGCGTCCCTTCCAGCGCCTCAAACTCCGGGTCCTCCAGCACCATGTCAGGCATCCTCGAATAGTCGGGATAATCCAGCCCCACCTCAATCTCTTCGATCACCGGAGGATCGATAAATGCCACCCGCCGCACCTTGGAGCGCCCATCACCGGCCTTCACATAATATTCAAAACTCGCCGCACGGTCGCTGATCACATAGGAAAACCGCCGCGCCTCATCGGCATTCATTTCCACTTCCAGCCACTCACCATCACCCTCACGCGTCATCAGCCGTGCCGATTCCACGGGACGTCCCTTGGTCGTCGCCGATATCGCAATCTCCTCACCCCGCTCAAAGGCATTCCGGTCAGACGTCGCATCAACGCGCGTAAAAGTAATTTCACTCGACGGCATCACCAACCGCCAGGCGCTCGTGCGAAAATCCGTCCACATAATGAAGCACAGCAAAAAAACAATGACAAAAATCCCCAGCACCTTCGCCGTCCGCTTCACGTTCGCCCAGGAAACCAGCGTCCCCAAATCCAGCCGCCCGATCTTTTCATCGGTCTGCTCGCGCAAGGCCTCGGCCAGCACAGGCGATATGCCGCGTTCCTTCAGGTGCTCCACATCCGAAAGCTGCGCCGAAGTCCGGATCATCTGCCCCACACTGCGGTCGGTTTCCTCCAACTCACGAATGGCCTCATGCCGACGAAAACGAATCGCCGGCAGGATAAACCACGTCACAAAACCACCCACCGCCAGCAGCAAAAGAAGCCCGAAGGCGCTCCACCGCAATACCGACGGAAAGCCCAGGAAAACATCCATCGTCGCAACCGCCGTCGCCGCCGCCAGGCAGGCAACCCCGATCCAGACCGCCGCCTGTCCCGCGTAATAGGCGCGCTTGCGACTCTGCAATTGTTCGATTGTTTTATCCAGAATACTTGACCGTTTCATGACAACCTCCGGTCCGACAAAAAGTTTTCAACTACCATCAGCCCCAAAAGGGCCAGAACCAACCAGGGCCAGATTTCGCTGCGACGTTCACTTCCGGGAGGCGGTTCTGTCAAATCTTCGTAGGCCAGATCGTCCTCACCCGGAGCCGCGCCCACGCCCAGCCCCTCGCGAAAGATGCGCTCTTCCGCCGTGCGAATATCCGATTCCGCCGGGTCCGGCACCACCATCTCGATACGCGCCGA
>CAYWYC010000183.1:3226-9784 GCA_964462565.1 uncultured Candidatus Sumerlaeota bacterium
CCGTGCGAATATCCGATTCCGCCGGGTCCGGCACCACCATCTCGATACGCGCCGATTGCGTCTGCTCATTTCCCGACTCAATATGCATTCCCAAATCCTGATAAATCCCCGGCGCCCGCTTTTCCTTGAGACCCGCGTAGCGGACCTGAATGGCTTCGTCCCCCTGATGCGCTGAAGTCACCCACGAAAAAATCTCACGCACCAGCGGCAGAAAAATCTTCTCACTGGGCCAGTCACTCCAGGCGCGATCTGCCGGGTTTGCGATCGCCACCAGCCTTCCCCGACCGGCCTCCTTCGTGATAATGGCAGGCGAATTACTCGTCAACCGGGCCAGCACCTCCACCTCTTCATCCGGCTCAAAGGCAAAAGCATCGCGAAAAATTATCCGCGACAAATCCCCCTTTTCGCGATCCTCAAAAAGCCGAAGGGCTGCGTGGTCACCCTCCCACGACATGAAGTATCGCGGAATCGCCGCGCGCCGCACCTCGAAATCCGCCGGAAAAATCCCCGCCTCCACATAGCCGCGATAAGCGTCGGAATCCGCCTTGCCGCCAAGAAACCACACCAGACCCCCACCGCCTTCCGCAAATGCCTTCAAGGATTCCACCGCCGCATCATCCAAAGCCCCCACATTGCAAAGCGCGATCCCTTCAATATTATCCAATTCAGCCGGCAGGCTCTCGACCCGCTCCACCGAAAAGGCTGACTGTCCGTCTTCCCGCTTGGCAACACTCAGCGCCTTCTCCAGATAATAGGTCTCGTTTTCAAAAGCCGTCTTGCCGATAGTCTCGCCCGGTTCGCCATCCACCAGCAAAACCCGCGCAGGACGTCCCACCCGAAAAGCCAGGGGCCGTTCGTTGTCCAGGGCGATCCCGTCCTCGCTCAGAATCCGCGCCCTACCCGTATAGACACCCGCATCATCCTGCACAAATTCAAAAGTCGCGCGACCCGAAAGAGGCTCCACCTTTTGGCGCAAAGGCTTTTGACCCTCAATCGCCAGTTCCAGCGTCTTTTCTCCTTCCGGAACCTTCCCAAAAAATGAATAAGCCACCTCCACCTCGCCCTTGTCACCCAACCACGGACTCAGATGCCGCACATCGCTGATCGCCGCGTTCCACACCGCCTGCTTCGTGGGTCGGATGATCACGGGAATATCGATCGGCCAGTCCGCCATGGGCATCGCCGGAAGTCCCGCCCGTTGCAGGTCCGTATGCAGATAAATCCGTTTCGTATCGCTGTCGGAAAGCGCCAGCCGCTTCCGCGCCCAGCCCAGAGCCATGGCATAATCCGTCTTGCCGCCCGCCGGAATATCTTCCGGAATCTCGATCTCGGCAATATTCTGCGTCGCGCTGTCTTCCGGCACCACGATTTCCCGAACCGTATCGGCAAAAAGCGCCACCGTCACCCGCGGATCGGAATCGGCGTCCTTCGTGCTTTTTCGAATATCGTCAATCGTCTTCCGTGCGGCTTCGCGGGCCATTTCGTAAGCCGAAACGCCAAAGGCCCCTTCACCGTTCATGCTACCCGACGCATCCACCAGCACAACCGCATCCACCGCTCCGGCCGTCTGTCTGTCCGGCTCACGCAGAAAGGGACGCGCGAACAAAAACACCAGCAAGGCCACCGCCAGCAATCGCGCGAAAAGCAAAAGCAAATCCCGCAAACGTCGCCAGCGCACGTTTTCCTTGATAGCCTGACGCAAAAAACGCAGGCTACCGATCTTCGCTTCCTTATACCGTCGGCTGCGCAAAAGATGGATCAGCACCGGCACCGCCAGTGCAGCCATCCCCGCCAGCATCCATGCGTTCAAAATACCCATCAGTACATCCTCGATCGCTTCAGCAGATAATCCACAAGCAGCTTCCGCAAGGGTTCCTCCGTGGTGCAGCTCACCCAATCAATCCCCGTATCCTCGCAATGCTTGCGAAAACCATCGCGCCATTCCTCCACCAGGCGGCGATAGGAATTCCGCACTTCCGCCGGATGCGTCTGAATTTCCTCACCCGTTTCCAAATCACGAAAGGCATATTGCCCCTCTTCCGGCAAATCCACTTCCCAGGGATCCAGCACCTGCATCACAATCACCTCGTGACCCATATAGCGTAAGTTATTCAAGCCGCGCAAAATCGCCTCTTCCTTGTCAAAAAGATCCGAAATCAGAATCACAATCCCACGCCGCTTGCACAACTGACGCGCCTCATCCAGCGCCTGGCCGATATCGCCCCGCGCCGACGGGTCCGGGCTTTCGCTCGGGTTCGCGTTTTGCAATAACGTCAATACATCCGCCAACTGACCCGGACGCACCTTGGGCGCCACAAAATGCTCCACACGGCTCTCCAGCAGATAGGCGCCCGTCGCGTCGCGTCCGCTCAGCGCCAGAAAAGCCAGCGCCGCCGCCGCACGCGCCCCGTATTTCCATTTCTCCGTCGGACCATGGTCCGTCAACATCGAGCCGCTCGAATCCAGCAAAATATAAAGATTCAAATTCGTGTCCGACTTGTACTGCTTGACATAAAGTCGATCACTCCGCGCCCACAGGTTCCAGTTCACATGCCGCAGATCATCGCCCGGCTGATATTCCCGATGCGAATCAAACTCCGAACTGAAGCCGATATAAGGACTCCGATGCAGCCCGTGCAAGGCCCCCTCAACCACCCCCCGCGCCACCAACTCCAAATCCTCCACCGCCATGAAAAGATCCGGATCCTCGATCCAGGCCTGTCGTTCCGTCTTTGCCATAATCGTGCTTTCGGCCTTGTCTTATTTTTCTTCCGAAACCTGGTCCAGGATAATCCGGATAATCTCATCCGAATCCACGCGATCCGCCCGGCTGCGAAAGTTCAGCAAAATACGATGCCGCAGCACCGGCAGGGCCATGGCCCGCACATCCTCAAAATTCACATGATAGCGACCAGCCAACAGCGCCTTCGCCTTCGCACCCAGAATCAGGTACTGCGACGCCCGCGGACTCGCACCATAACTCACATACTGCTTTACCTGCTCGGCCTTGACCCCATGCGCGTCATCCGGACGCGACGCCAGAACCAGCCGCACGGCGTAATCCACCACGTCATCCGCCACCGGCACACCACGCACGATTTCCTGAAGTTGAATCACCTCATCGGCGCTCATTACCTTGTCCACCTCGGGCACAAGGTTCGCCGTCGTCCCCTTCACAATCTCCACCTCCTCCGCCGGAGCCGGATAATGGATGCGGATGCAAAACATGAAGCGGTCCAGTTGCGCCTCAGGCAGCACATAAGTACCTTCCATTTCAATCGGATTCTGTGTGGCCAGCACCATAAAGGGTGGCGCCAGCGGATAAGTCTTCCGACCCACCGAAACCGTATGCTCCTGCATGGCCTGAAGCAAAGCCGCCTGCGTCTTGGGCGGGGTTCGGTTCACCTCGTCGGCCAGCACCAGGTTCGCGAAAACCGGACCCGGCAAAAATTCCTTGAACCGACGCCCCGTCTCCACATCTTCATCAATAATATCCGTACCCGTAATATCCGACGGCATCAGGTCCGGCGTAAACTGAATACGGCAAAATTCCAGGTCCAGGGCCCGCGCCAGCGTGCTCGCCATCAGCGTCTTGCCCAGGCCCGGCAGACCATGCAGCAGCGAATGCCCACCGCCCAAAAGGCTGATCAGCATCATCTCGATCGGCTGACGCTGCCCATAAATCACCTTGCCCAGCTCATGGATCAGCAGCTCATGCGCCTTCAACAAGCGCTGCACCAGTTCCAACTCGTCCTTACTGTTATCCGTCTTTTGCATTTTTTCTTCAGCCATGCCGTTTTCATCCAATCTAAAGGGATTGCCCTTATATGAATACTTTCGTACTTTCGATCTTGATCTTGCGTTCCTCCGCCGGCTCCGCGTCTTTTTTCGCCGGAAGACTCGTCCCCCGACCATCGCCGTCACCGTCGAGAAGCGCCTTCTCATTCTGGATCAATTCTTCTTCCTTATATATCTCTTCCACGCGGCGCTTCGTCTCGTTGAAAATTTCCAGAACCGACAGATAGCCGTCCTGGTTCGTGTCGCTCATTCCATCCTCCAGCGTCTCCGCCAGGGCATGAGGAAATTCCGGTTCATTGTCCTTGCCCTCACCCGCATCGGCACACACCACCATCCGACCGGGTAGCGCAAAGTGCCGCAGATATTTGCCCGCCGCAGCCGTCGTCATAAAAACCGTCACCGGCGTGCTCAGGGGAATCTGGTCCAACGCCCGACCCAAGTCCCGAGACGACGGATCCGAGCCCGGAACGTTGAAATTCACCCCTGTCCGCGTCGAATTGGAATGCCCGAAAAAGAAAACCCAGATCGGCCGACCATCCTGCGAAAGCCGCGCCATCCGATCCATCTCCCGCTCCAGATTTTCGCGATTGCACGCCTGATAAGACCGAAAGCCGCCCTCACCGAAAAGAATCGTCATCTCATCGGACGAATACCCAAAACGCTCCTCCAGCGTCTTGTCAATCTTCTCGATCGTCTCGCCATAGCGCTTCATCCGCACCTCATCGCCCGGATGGCCCATAAAAATCCAGATACGCGGCTTCGCGCTACCCGATTCCGGCGGCGCGACCCGCCTGCCAAAATTCGGATCAGCCGAAGGCGCTGCCCTCACATCAGCAGCAAAAACACACAAAATCAGCATGGCACAGACAGCCAAAGCCAATTTGGTAAAACGATATAGCAAATTATTCATATAAAAAAACCATCGCCGGAAAACCAACTCCGACGCTCAATCCCCCAGTATTATCAATTCGATTCCGGAATCAAAAGAAAACTCCGAAATTCCCCATATTCCCCAATATAGAACAATCGTAGCATAGCCCCGCCCAAAGCGAAAACAATTTTTCACAAAACTCCCAAGCCCCAAATCGTACCGCCCGCATCCTGCCGGCAAAAAGGCCTCAAACAAAACTACCATAACTGGCAACCCCTGCACGTCCCAGCCACCTTCCATATTGACCTCTCCCCTCCCCCATGATACCTTCATTACCGGCAAACAAAAGCCCCTCATAAGGAGAGCCAAAACATGATCATCATCACCGGAGCCGCCGGATTCATCGGAAGCGCAATCGTCTGGGCACTCAACAAACGCCAAAACCAGGACCTCCTCCTCGTGGACCAACTCGGACTCGACGAAAAATGGAAAAACCTCCCCGGACTCCAATACGCCGACTACATCGAAAAAGACGACTTCATCACCCAGATGATCCGCGGCGAATACGACCAACTCCCCATCGACGCCATCATCCACATGGGCGCAATCTCATCCACCACCCACAAAGACGCATCCGAACTCATCCGCAACAACTTCAACTTCACCAAAGAACTCGCCCTCGTCGCCATCAATCGCGATATCCCCTTCATCTACGCGTCCAGCGCGGCCACCTACGGCGACGGCGCCCAGGGCTACTCCGACAACCACGACCAACTCGACACACTCCGCCCCCTCAACGCCTACGGCTTCTCCAAGCACATATTCGACCTCTGGGCATGGCGCAGCGGATTCCTCGAACACATGGTCGGACTCAAGTTTTTCAACGTATATGGACCCAACGAAAATCACAAAGCAGACATGCGAAGCATGGTATGCAAGGCCTACGACCAGATATGCCAAACCGGAAAAGTCCGACTCTTCAAATCCGACCACCCCGACTACGCCGACGGCGAACAGGAACGCGACTTCATCTACATCAAGGACGCCGTGGACATGACCCTCTTCTTCCTCGACCACCCCGAAGCCACCGGCATCTACAACATCGGCACCGGCCAGGCCAACTCCTGGAACACCCTCATCAAACCCGTCTTCCACGCCATGGGCCGCGAACCCAACATCGAATACATCCCCATGCCCGACCACCTCAAAAGCAAATACCAATACCACACCCAGGCCGACACCCAAAAAATCCAAACCGCCGGCTACACCAAAACCCCAACCCCCATCCAAAAAGCCGTCCAGGACTACACCACCAACTACCTAATCCCCAACCAACACCTCGCCGACACAAAATAAACGAAATCCAAACCCCAAGAGCATCCCCCTTGCCCATGTCCCTCGCACGCGCAATCGCAATTGCCCCCACCAAACCCCTCCGACTAGTCTGACTAGTCGGATTAGTCTTCCTTTCGTGATTTCATGATCGACCGCTTCGGCTATTCCCGCCGCAACCTCATCGAACTCTACGACGACGACGCCACGGCCAACCGTATCCGCCAGACCTTCTACGAGTTGCCCGACAAAGTGACTGCGAGCGATAGCGTACTGATCTACTTTGCGGGCCACGGTTTTTATGACGAAAAGAAACAGCGATGCGAGGCACTGCCGTTCGGCGAATCGCGGCTGGATCAATCCCACGATTACGGACAACATCAGCGGTTTTCGTGTGGTATGTGTTTCTCTCGGCGGACTCTGAGGTAATCTGCTAAGATTCTTGCTTGTTTCCATTTTGCGACTGAGCGAAGCGAAGGAGCTCGCGCAAAAGTTCGTAGTAAGCCCCGTAAGGGGCGTCGCTGTGATGCAATCTTCCACTGAGGATGCAATCTTCC
>CAYWYC010000184.1:0-6192 GCA_964462565.1 uncultured Candidatus Sumerlaeota bacterium
GCTCAGATTTTGCGGACATTTCGGTTTTTGGCTCTGCTGCTTGAAGGATTAAGGAAGTCCCGGAGCCGGATTTGTCGTTGGAGCAAAAAAAACACATTTTAATGTTGACATATCGTGATGTTTCGATATATAAATACCTGAGCCTTCAGGAGGAGGCCCGATAATGACGCAGCAAAAACCCGAAAAACTCGACCTCGTGTCCATGCAGTTCTGCCGGGAAGCGGCCGATTGTCTCAAGATTATGGCCCACCCCATTCGACTGCGAATCGTCGATATTCTTATGCAGGGCGAGTTTCCCGTGCGCGAGATTGCCGAAATCTGCGAACTCCCGCACCACCAGACCTGCGAGCACCTGCGCCTCCTGAAGGGATATGGATTTCTGGACAGCGAACGTCGCGGACGCGAAGTATATTACCGCATCGCCCATCCGCGCCTGCCGTCCCTGCTGAACTGTGTGCGAAACACGTGCCAGTTGAAACCGATTCACTACGACGGATAAGTCCGTCCCGAAATTTGAGGATAGAACCAAGGAGAGAACCATGACCAAGGCCACGCGAATTGTAATCATCGGAGGAGTTGCCGGGGGCGCATCGGCTGCCGCCCGCGCTCGAAGACTTTCGGAAGACGCCGAAATCATCATGTTTGAAAGAGGCGAGCACATTTCTTTCGCCAACTGCGGACTGCCCTATCACATCGGCGGGCAAATCCAGGATCGCGACCGCCTGCTGGTCCAGACGGCTGCCGGAATGGAAAAGCGCTACGGCATCCAGGTGCATACGCGGACCGAGGTGCAAAGCATCAATCGCGAGAAAAAATCGGTCACCGTAAAGGATTTGGAAAGCGGCGAGACGCGCGAAGTATATTACGACAAGCTGATCATGAGCCCCGGCGCCGAACCCGTGCGCCTGCCCATTCCGGGAGTGGATGACGACCGCGTGATGACCCTGCGCAACCTGACGGACATGGACGCGATAATCGAACGTCTCGAAAAGGGCGCGGTCGACCGCGCGGTGATTATCGGCGGCGGCTACATCGGTCTGGAAATGGCCGAAGCCCTGCGGGACCGGAATGTGAACGTGGTGCTGGTGGAACTGGCCGAACAGGTATTTCTGGCGGCCGACCCTGAGATGGTCTCTCCCGTTCATCAGCAGCTGGCCCTGCATGGCGTGGACCTGCGTCTGGGCACATCGGTCAAGTCCTTTCAGGATCGCGACGGCAAACTCGACGCCGAACTGAGCACGGGCGAATCCGTGCTGTGCGGCATGGCGATCATGGCGGTGGGCGTGCGTCCCGAGGTGCAGCTGGCCAAAAACGCCGGCATCGAAATCGGCAAGCGCGGCGGCATTCTCGTGGACAAGCACATGCGCACCAATGACCCCGACATCTACGCCGTGGGCGATGCCGTGGAAGTGGAGCATTTCGTGGGTGGCGGCAAGGCGCTTATTCCACTGGCCGGTCCGGCCAACCGCCAGGGCCGCATCGCGTCGGACAACATTTTCGGCCGCGATTCGGAATACAAGGACACCCAGGGCACGGCGATCTGCAAGGTCTTCGACCTGGCTATCGGTATGACCGGAAAAAACGAACTCCAACTGAAAGATGCGGGCGTGGAGTTTGAAAAGGTTTATGTCCATCCCTCGAGCCATGCCGGCTATTATCCCGGCGCAACGCAGATGAGCCTGAAACTGATGTTTTGCCCGAAAACCGGCAAGATTTACGGCGCGCAGGCCGTGGGCGCGAACGGTGTGGACAAGCGCATCGACGTATTGGCTACGGCCCTGCGCGCGGGACTGACCGTCATGGACCTGGAAGAACTCGAACTTTGCTATGCCCCGCCCTATGGTTCCGCCAAGGACCCGATCAACTACCTCGGCTTTGTGGCGAGCAACGTTGTCCGCGGCGACATGCGGCTTTGCCATACGGAAGACGTGGTCAGCCCGAAGCCCGACCAGTTTCTCCTGGATGTGCGTACGCACGAGGAAGTGGCCGCCGGAACGATTCCCGGAGCGACGAATATTCCCGTGGATGACTTGCGCAACCGCCTGAGCGAAATCCCGAAGGACAAGGAAGTCCTCAGCTTCTGCCAGGTGGGACTGCGCGGATATCTGGCTACGCGCATCCTTGACCAGAACGGCTTCAAGACCCGCAACCTGACCGGCGGATACAAGACCTACAAGGCCGCATCGGCACCCAAGACCGAAGAAACCTCCGTGACTGAAGAGATGAAGGACGACACGGGCGTGGGTCCTGCCGCTGATTCGGACAACGGTAAAAAAAAAGCCTAAATGACAGTCCGGTCGTAAAAGAAATCGACGCCCGGGGATTGCAGTGCCCCGGGCCGATCATGCGGCTGAGCAAGACCATCGGCGAGATCGAAAACGGCCAGGCCGTCCAGATCGCCGTGCTGGATCCCGCCTTTCCCGAAGACGTCAAGGCCTGGTGCCAGAGCACGGGCAACACCCTGGTCAACATCGTTCCCGAACAGGGCGGCGTAGTCGCCACGATTGCCAAGGGCAGTCCACGTATGCCGGACGCATCGGCCCTGGGCGGCGAAATGCTCAGCGCCATGAGCAAGAAAAAGAGCATCGTCGTCTTCAGCGGCGATTTCGACAAGGCCATGGCCGCTTTTATCATCGCCAACGGCGCGGCCACCATGGGCAGTGAAGTCACTCTCTTCTTCACCTTCTGGGGACTCAACATCCTGCGCAAACCCGAAAAGGTCAGCGTATCCAAAAACATGATCGAAAAAATGTTCGGCTGGATGATGCCGCGTGGCGCGAACAAGGCCAAACTCTCGCAGATGAATATGGCAGGCATGGGCCTGGGTATGATAAAAGGCATCATGCGCAAGAAAAACGTGCCATCCCTTCCCGAACTTATTAAAAGCGCCCAGGAGGCAGGAGTGCGACTCGTGGCCTGCACCATGACCATGGACCTCATGGGCATCAAGCGCGAGGAACTGATCGACGGTATCGAGGAAGGCGGCGTGGCCATGTACCTGAACAACGCCGAAAAGGGCAACGTTAATCTGTTTATCTAAAGCAGAAAGCAGAAATACATGACTGTGAACGAAGCAGCCTTGCTTGGTGATAAAATCGTCCAGAATTTTCTGGAGCACAATCAGCTTCCCTGGAGCGGCTACGGACTCGACCTTTTTCTGGAAGGCGTGGCCGCCCTTTATCATTCCACGGGCAACGATGCCTACAAGCGGCTCGTGCTCGAGACCGCCAGGGCCCGCGACTGGTCGCCTGACAAGCAGCCTGCCGGGGGTGGTCCGCCTTTTACCTTGCTCGTCTTCGAAGTCTTTCGTCTCAGCGGGAATCCCGAATGGGAGCAGCCCTTTATTGATGAAAGCCGCGCCTACATGCGGCGCATCCAGCGCAATGCCGATGGTGTGATTCTCCATCGCAACGCCCGACGCGACTGCTATTCCATACTCATCGACAGCCTCCAGGAATACGCCCAGCGCATGGCCAAGGCAGGCGGCCTTGCCTGCGACAATGAAATGATGGCCGAATGCGCAACGCAGTATCGCATGCACCGCGAGTTGCTGCGCGATCCGGATTCGGGCCTCTGGAGCCAGGGCATCGGCTGGGAAGGCGACGATGCAAAGTCACCCGGAGCATGGTCGCGGGGACATGGATGGTTGGTGCGTGGCCTGGTGGAGTCGCTGCTCTATCTCCCGCGCGATTCGGAGTATTATGAAAGCCTCCACGCGATTCTGGTCGAGATGCTCGAAGTCCTGCTGCCCCTGCGCGATGAAAGCGGCATGTGGCATGCCCTTCCGCACTTGCCGCTCGAAAAAAGCCGTGCCGAATCCAGCGGCAGCGCCCTTATCGCCGGATACATGGCCCGGGCCATTCACGCCCATATCCTGCCCGAAAAACCCTACAAGGCCGAAACCCAAAAAACACTGGCCTCCCTCCACGATTATGTCAATGAAAAGGGCGACATCCTCAGCAGCTGCCCCGGGCCGGGACCGCTTGATTCCAATGACCTGGAAAAATACATCGATACCGATTTCCCCGCCGGGGATTCCCACGGCGCCGGAGCCATGCTCATCGCCCTGGCGGGAGAAATGATGCTCTAGTACCGCCGGCATCCTGCTGGCACAAAGCACCTCCCGCAAGCCACGGGTCTCTCACGAACATCATTTCCGGGCGATTGAAAATACAGTTTCATCAATTGCATCAATGCTGATTGGGGAAAATTGCCGGCAGGATTCGGCGCTAGGTCAGGGGACAGCGAAAATCTGAATATCCCATTTGGCCTGGCCTCTATTGTTATGCCAGAGGCAATTGAAACTGAAATCGCCTTCTATCTGCTCCAGAATCTGGACCAGGGCGTCGCGCGCCGTGCGTATGTTATCCATCTTCAATTCAGACAGGGGAAAGGTCTTTCCGCCGGGAAGGATGTCGATTTTTTCGCCCGTCCAGGTTTCGTCCAGAATCCGGTGCACCGCTTCCAGGGCGTCCATATCGGGATCGAAGGATTGGAGCCGATCCATGGGAGTGCCGAGAATCGGCCGTGCCGGAACCGCTTCCCCCTCCGCGTTCCATTCCGTCTGCGGCACCAGGTGATAACCCGAACCGGCGCGCGCGGCCAGGCTCTGAAACTCCGGCATACCGCTTTTCCGGTTATGAATATCAATCAGCCGCCCCAGCATTTCATCATAATCCTTCGGCTGGCTCGTGCTGACTTCCACATCGTATTTCATGGCAACGGTGGCGCTCGTTGTCGTATCGCTGTGGCGCGGGGCCTCGTATCGCAGGGGGATGCCGTGGCGGTTTGTCAGGGTCAGCGCGGCCAGGAGCATGGGTTCGCGCGCCTTGATGCGCAGTTCCATCTTGCCCTTTTCAAACTGGCCCATTTCATAGCGTTTCTGGCGCTGCACCAGCTGCACCCAGACTATGATCAGCCAGGCCAGCCCGATCAGAAAAAGAACAAAGGCCCATTTCGCCCGTTTATTGGAGTAGGTGCGGTCTTCAGGGGTTTCGGGAATGTGGTCGTTTTTGTGCATAGAGGGGAGTCTATAATATTCGTTCGGATTTTGCCAGCATTAGAATGTAACGTCTTGGATATTGCCGCCGATCACGCGCCACTGCTCGTCCGCTTCTTTGACAAAGTCGAGCCAGAGCACGTCGGGATCGTTGGGGCCCTGGTTGCGCAGGCCGCGCATGGGCACGCGATTATACATGGAGGATCCCGTGTAAAAGCCCGTTGGATAAAATTCGCACTCTACTTCCGCCGATCGTCCATGCTCCGCCACATCCACCACAATGGCGATGATATCAATCTGCAGGTCTTCCATCTCTTTCAATCCCCGCCTCAGATTGCTGACCAGTTCTGCCTTGGAATCAAAAAGCGGACCCGCGTAATTGTCGGAAAGAATTCCCGCGATATAATCAGCATCGCCCGATTCCGCGGACTCGGCCCCAAGTTCCACGATGCGCCTGATCTGCTCTTCGGGGCTTGTGTCAAACATGGGCAACACATAATAATAGATAAGCGGTATCGCGATCAGCAAGGCGATTACAGCCAATACCAGCAGTCCCTTTTGTTTACCTGTCAAAACGCAATCCTTTCAGTTCTCGCTCAGCTTTTTTCATAGGCTCGCACAAGAGGCTTGATAACGACATAGCCGATTATAAGGCCCCCCGCCAGAATGCTCATCCCCACAAGGTCGCCCCTGGCGATGATTCGATTTTCAAAAAACAAAAAGAGCACTCCCACCAGAAACACAGGAAACTGAAAATAGCGATCCACCGTCTTGGGCGTGACCTTGCGCTTGGTGAAGAAATCCGCGCCACGGGTGTCTTTCTCCTTGCGAATGGCCTCGATGGTGGTGTGGATAAAAAAGGCAATCACCGTTATAATCACAATCGACGCCACGCCGAATCCGCCGTTCATGTAAATTCCGCCAACGCCTGCGAGCATGCCGGCGAAAATCAGCCCGAATTGCGTGAAAAAGGCCGAACTATAAGCTGCCGCCCGAAACAAAAAGATGGACCCCAAAACCATGGCCATGGCAATCAGCGAAGGAAACCTCAACATTTCGGCTGCGTCACGCGCGCCGGGCAATGCCGGGCCTCAGCCCCCGCACGCCGAACCGGCCCACAGGCACATCAGAAAAACGAGCAAGGCCCTGTGCAAAAGGGCAAGGCGTTTCGAAAAAAGATTTTGAGGCTTCAT
>CAYWYC010000184.1:6292-9775 GCA_964462565.1 uncultured Candidatus Sumerlaeota bacterium
TCCTTGGTGTCTTCCAGTTCCGGCTTCGCCGCGGGATCCACGGGCAGGCTGATTTTGAAAGTCGTTCCTTCGCCAATCTTGGACGTCAAAATCATCTGCCCGCCATGTTCTTCCACGCTCTTGCGCGACACGGCCAGGCCGAGCCCCGTGCCCTTTGATCCCTTGGTGCTGAAGAAAGGCTCGAAGATGCGCTGCTGCATTTCTTCCGGAATACCGGGACCATTGTCGATGACCAGCGCCTGGACCATGGTCTTGTCCCTGCTGGTGCGGCTGACAAGGCGCACCCGGGCGTCGGGCGTTTCGGAGCAGGCCTCGACGGCATTGCCCACAATATTCAAAAGCGCGTCGCAGATTGCCTTGGACTCGAAAAGACTGTCCGGCAGCGTCTCATCCTTTTCGATAAGCAGTTCCACCGATAGCTCCGAGGCGCGGTCCTTTTGGTTGTCATAGACCTCCTGCACCACCTCGTTCAGGTTGCCCTTTTCCAGTTGGGGCTTGCGCTTTTTCGAGTAACTCAACATGTCCTGCACCAGCACGGAGATCTTCTGCATGGACCGCATCATAATCGGCCAGGATTCGGTGATCACCTTCATGTTGGTCGTCTTAATACCCATTTCGACCAGTTGGGAGGTACCCTTGATACCGGTGAGAATATTTTTCACATAATGGGAAATGCCCGCGACGGCCACGCCGACGGCGGCGAGTCTTTCGGCTTCCACCTTGGCCTGCACCAGTTTGGCGTTGGCAATGGCGATGCCCGCATTGGCGGCGATAATATTCAGCAGGCTCAGGTCTTCCTTCTGGTAGCTCATCACGCGGTTCTGTGCGTCCAGATACACTACGCCATGCACCGTGTTCTGGCTGACCAGGGGCGCGCAGATGGCCGACTGGATGGACTGGGCCATGATGCTTTCGGCGGCATTGAAGCGCGAATCTTCGGCCAGGTCTCCTACCAGCAGCGACATCTGTTCCGAAATCGCGTGATCCACCACCGTGTGGCTGTAAAAGGGCTCCTCACCCTCGGGACGCACGATTTTCGGCGTCAGCAAATTTTCCTCATCTTCCCTCAGCAGAATCACCCCGCGATCCGGCTTGAAGACTTCGAAAAGCATGTCCATCAGAATATCGAGCAGGTTATTGAGCTCAAAGACCGACTGGATGGCCTCGGCCACCCGCGAAAGCATGGCCAGATGGTGCGCCGACAAACCCATCCCCGCCGCGCGCGTATCCGTAGGCAGGCGAAAGGCGATCGTCTCGCCGCCCGCCAGGGTCAGACCGCTTGCGCCTTCGGGAACCTCATCGTTTCCCTTCGCCGAAAACACCAACTCTGTATTGCCGATACGGATCACATCGTCATGCTTCAGGGGCACTTCCTTTGTGTTGCGCTGCTCGTTGACAAAGGTGCCATGGGTGCTGCCGTGGTCGGTAATGAAGAAGAGGCCCTTTTTCTTGCGGATTTCCGCATGGGACCGCGAAGTGGCCGCGTCCTGAAGCACAATATCGTTATCCTTGTTGCGCCCTATGGACACCACTTCCTTGTCCAGGGAAAATGTTTTGCCTTCATCTTCTCCAGTACGTACAAAGAGATCCGGCATGGAAAATCCTTTCCCGCTCAAAAAGATTTCACTTCGGTATGCTAACCTCCAGTAGTAATTATAGGAAGCAGGCTTCCAGGGGTCAATAACTATGAAGCGCCATCGCTTTGCTGTCTTATCCAAAAACCATTTCTCCAGACAGGCCAATATGTTAAACTGCGAAGCGATAGAGATTCCTTACCCCCGCCAGTCGGGAAAGACCGCCGGAAAAAGCGCGCCATGCTTGCCCATGAAAATCCTTTTGCCTCCCATCGCATTCTTCAGGTGCGCCACATGCTTCAGGACGTCACGGAAGCCCAACTTTTTCAGCGTTTGGAAGCCCTCGATTATCGCGGGGCCATCGTCGGCCCCGAAAGCAGCGGAAAAACAACTTTATTGGAGGATTTGCAGCCACCACTGGAAGCAAAAGGCTACATTTGCCACTTTTTGCGTCTGAATCTCGAAAAACGATGCTTTTCTCACGCCGAAATGGCCGAAATTGCGCAAAACTCGACAAAAGACACCATTTTCCTCTTCGACGGCGCGGAACAACTCGGATTCTGGCGCTGGAAAAGTTTCCGGCGCAAAAGCCGCCTGGCGGGTGGACTCATTATTACCAGCCATCGCCCTGGTCTCTTGCCCACGCTGCTGGAGTGTCGCGGAAGCCTGGAGATCCTGCAGGTCATACTCGGCCGTTTGGATCCGGAAATGCCGGAAAAGTTGCGGCAAAGAGCCTCGAAACTCTATTCTCTCCGGCAAGGCAACATCCGGGAAGTCCTGCGCGACTATTATGAAATCTATGCCGATTTGTGAGATTTTCGACCCAGATCAAAAAAATCCGCAAAAAAAAGCAACGACAACGGTTTTTTCCTTGACACTTGCTCCGCGTTCTCATATAAATTTCCTCCTGTTGTCTTGAAGAAGGAGAGACGGAGACCTATAACTATGAAGACTTTTATGCCTAAACCCGGAGATATTCAGGAACAATGGTTCCTCGTGGACGTTCAGGATCAAGTCCTGGGGCGCGTCGCCTCGCAAATCGCGGCTTTGTTGCGCGGCAAAAACAGCCCCCAGTTCACGCCCCACGCCAACATGCGCAATCACGTCGTCGTCATCAACGCCGACAAAGTTCGCCTCACCGGCAACAAATGGCGCGAGAAAACCTACATCCATCATACCGGATGGGTCGGTCATCTGCGCTCGGCCACGGCGGAAGAACTGCTCGAGAAAAACCCGACGGAACTGATCCGTCACGCCGTGAGCGGTATGCTTCCCAAGACGCGCCTGGGCAAGGCCACCCTCAAGCGCCTGCGCACCTATGCCGGCGCCGATCATGACCATCAGGCACAGAAACCGGTCCCCGTGGACCTGGCCAAACGTTCGAAACTGGAACGCTAAGAAGCGTACACTATACAAAATCGAGGAATTTGGATTATGAGCGAAAGCATGCAGCAATTCACCGCAACCGGCCGACGGAAAACCTCCACTGCCCGCGTTTATCTGCGCCCCGGCAAAGGCAAACTGACCGTCAATAACGAGCCCTGGAACAAATACTTCGGCGAACGGCCCAACTTTGAGGCCATGATCCGCCAGCCCCTCAAGGAAACCCACACCCTCACCAAGTATGACATTATCGTCACCGTGCGCGGTGGTGGACATGTGGGGCAGGTCGGCGCGATCCGCCACGGCATCGCCCGCGCCCTGGCCGCGTCCAACCCGGCCCTGCGCACCGTGCTCAAAAAAGCCGGCTTCCTCACGCGTGACCCGCGCATGAAAGAACGTAAAAAATACGGACAGCCCGGCGCCCGCAAGCGCTTCCAGTTCTCCAAGCGCTAAGCCAGGTATCTCTACCCCCAAAGAACCCAAACAGGCGGCATCATGTCTCAAACATGCCGCCTGTTTCAATATT
>CAYWYC010000185.1:0-9774 GCA_964462565.1 uncultured Candidatus Sumerlaeota bacterium
GAACCAAATTCAAAAGTGATAGTGGCGGAAACGTGGTCGCGGTTGACCGTTGCCGGCAAGGGGAGCAGCTTGGCGGTTTGGGTCACGGCGTCCAGGGCAAAGCGATCCAGGTTGGGACGGCCCGTGGATTTTTGGGTGCGAACGTCGTAGATGGTTCCGTCTTTGCGGATTTTGAAAGAGACCACACAACGAGTCTTGGCCTGGGTGCGGACGAATGCCGGGGGCCGGAAATTCTGGCGGAAGCGGCTCTTGGCGTCGTTTTGGTAGCTCGATGAAATATAAACGTCGGGATCGGCTATCTGGAAAGTGTTTTTCTTTTCTTCTTCTTTACCGCCGTCTCTGCTGCCCTTGGGCGGAACTGTGGGAGCTGGACGCGGAGGCAGGGGAGTAGGGGTTACGACGGCCACCTCTTTTGGGGTGGGCAAGGGCGTCGGCGGGGGTGTTGCTACCACCTCCTTGCGCGGGGATGGCGTTATCTTGGGTTGGACCTTGGGCGTTGGGGTCGGGGTTGGGGTAGTGACCGCGACCTTCTTGTCATCCGTTGATTTTTTGCGGAGCGTACGAGGCGTTTCCTTGGGAACCACGATGGCCTTATCATTGGGCGGAGGCGTGGGCGCTGGGGTTCGGCGCGGCGTAGGGGTTGGTTTCGGTCGAGCGTTTTCCGGATCCAGCCTGCGCTGCACCCCGACCTTGTTATCGGGATTGGTTTTCTTTTCCGGGGCGCTTTGCGGAGTCAACACGCGCACCTTGGGATTCAGCCATACAATGGGACGCTTGCGTTTTTCCAGGGGAATAAAACTGAGTATCACGAGAAACAACAAAATCCCGATATGCGCGGCCAATGAGTAAACAAAGGTCATGAACATGGAAAGTGGCTGATGGTTTTTGTCCAATGTATGCATAAACTCATTATTCCGGTTCTTCGGTCCGGATACCAATACTTTCGATACCGGCACGCTGGACCTCGTTCAGGACATTTACAAAAATGCCGGTGCGACTTTCTCGATCCGCCTCGATTACGACGTTCAAGTTGGGATCCTTGGCGAGGTGTTCTCCGATCATATCACGAATTTCCTCAAAGGCAATGCGCTTTTCGGTGCTCACGTCCCGATAGAAAATGGCTTCGCTGCCATCATCATCCCGGCGCACGATCAGAATGACCGTCTTATCGGTCGGGGGCGATTGAACGGGAGCCTCTTTGACCTGCGGCAGGTCCACTTTGATCATCGGCTCCAATTGCGGCGCTATGAGCATGAAAGTAATGAGCAATATGAACGCCGTATCCAGAAGATTGGTCACGTTGAGGGAAGACATGACTTCGAGCGGTTGACGATGGCGTTTGTATGGCATAGTCCGTCCTCCTTCAGATTAGACCTCATGTTTGAGCAATTGTTTCTGGATGATGTTGGAAAGTTCCAGGGCAAAAGAATCCATCCGGCTGGTAAGGACCTGGACACGGGAGGTGAAATAATTATAAGCCACCGATGCCGGAATAGCCGCAGCCAAACCACCGACGGTCGTGATCAGGGCCGTGGCAATACCCGGGGCCAAAGCGTTCAAAGCGGCGTTGCCTTGGCTCGCCAAGCCTTGGAAAGTTGACATAATACCCCATACGGTCCCAAACAAACCAATAAAGGGACAAACATTGGCAGTAACGGCCAAAAAGATCAGCTGGCTTTCCAGATGGGATATCTCATTGGAAATGGTGCGTTCGAAAACGCGCTCGACCCCGGCCTTGGCGACTTCGACGCGCTGCTCGTCGGTCAGTTTGTAACCCATCTTATACCAGTCTTCTATCTCCAGTTCGAGATAGCCTTCGCGCAGAATCTGGGCCAGCGGGCTGTCCGGATAATCACCGGTTTTCTGATAAGCATCGGCCAGATTGCCGCTTCCAGAGAGACACTCCTTAACAAAGCGGTTAGTCTGGCGAGTTGCACTGTTGATATGAAAGAACTTATAGGCTATTATTGACCAGCTGACCAGCGAAAAGATAAAAAGAACGATCAAACAAATCTTTCCGATAGGATCGGACCGCTTGATCATATCCAACACGTCAACCCCTAACCAATCGGACAGATGGCTGGAAGATCCTTCCTGGCCGCAAGCAAAAAGCAAAAAGCAAAAAACAGAAAGGCCGCCAAAAGCAAACAAACGGGACAGAGAACGGGAACGGTGAACTTTTGCACTAAGAAAAGGGATCATGAGTTTTCTACTCCAAAGAAATCAGAAATGAGTTCAAAATCATCGAGTGAATGGTACTGGATTTCGATTTTTCCGCTGGAACTGGAAAGCGCCTTGATGAATACCGGTACGCCCAGTTTCATGGAAAATGCCTCCTGCAGAGATTTCATGTTCGCATCCGTCGTAGCCGGACGCGGGGGTTTTTGTTTAGGGTCGCTGTTCATCTTGCGCGACAGGCTTTCGGCCTCCCGCACAGAAAGTCCCTTGGACAAAATCATGTTCCGCAAGTTGCGCTGCTTGGCCGTTTCCTTAACCGCCAGAATAGCCCGGGCATGGCCGGCGGAAATACGGTTTTCCATAAGATCGTCCTGAATATCCAGAGGCAGATTGAGAAGACGCAGGGCGTTGGCAATGGTCGAACGCTTTTTACCAACCCGATCCGCCACCATGTCTTGGGTCAGGCCAAACTGTTCCATCAAAGAATGATAGGCGCGCGCCTCTTCCAAGGCGTTCAGATTTTCCCGCTGGATATTTTCGATAAGGGCCATCTCGAAGGAGGTTTCGTCCGAAACGTCCACCACCAGGCAGGGAACCTTTTCCATAGTCAGAGATTTTGCGGCGCGATAACGGCGTTCACCCGCAATGATCTCATAATGGTTGCGCTGCTTGCGAACCAGCAAAGGCTGAAGGATTCCTTTTTCCTTGATAGAACTTGCCAGTTCGGCGATATGCTCATCGTCGAAGATCGAACGTGGCTGATTCATGTTAGGTTGAATTTCGGAAAGAGATAACTCAATCACCCGTAAGCCGGATTGCTCGGGTGAAGGCGCCGTGGCAACGTTATTCGACGACTTCGGTATCAGAGAATCCAAGCCCCGTCCGAGGGCTCGTTTTTTCGCAGACATGGACTACCTCCTGGCAAAGACTGATGTAATTTTCGGCCCCACGGGAGCGAAAATCATAAAATATAATAGGTTGACCAAAACTGGTGGCTTCGCTGAGTTTGATCGAACGATATATAATGCTTCGAAAAACCTTATCCCCAAAAACCCTTCGAACCTCTTCCTGGACCTGTTGGGCCAGATTGGTTCGGGAATCAAACATTGTAATGACCAAACCCAGAATTTCAAGAGAAGGATTGTAAAATTCTTTGATCCGATCAATCGTTTCCGTCAGGGCCGTCAGTCCCTCCAAAGCAAAAAACTCACTCTGAACGGGAATCAGGACCGTTTGGGCAAAGACCAACGCATTAAGGGTCAATAGGCCTAGGGATGGGGGAGCATCTATAATCACATAATCAAAATCAGGAAGGAGGCTGTCCAGAGAGAGGGCCAGACGATTAGCGCGATCCGGCAAGTCGATCAATTCCAACTCCGCACCAACAAGATTGGTGGAAGATGGCATAAGGGACAAATTATCGATATCGGTAGAGACCAGCACTTCAGACGGATTGGTGGAATCCACCAAAACATCATAAACCGTGTGTTCCATCTCCCTTTTATCAATACCAAGGCTGCTTGTTGCGTTTCCCTGTGGATCCATATCGACAAGAAGAGTTTTGCGTCTGGCCGCGGCCAGACATGCAGCAAGATTGACAGCCGTCGTGGTTTTTCCGACGCCACCTTTTTGATTGGCAACCGCTATAACGAAGCTCATAATATTTCCTGTGGGGGATTCGTTTCACGTGGAACACTCCATTGCTCACGTTCCACGTGAAACTTATAAGGCTTTTCCCTAGCCAAGGCAAGAGTTTTCACAATATTGTAGAACTTTTGGCAGGTTTTTTAATATATCTTGCGCCGTCATACCTCTTTGCCCCAATTCATTGGCCGATATATCCCCAGCCAGACCATGCAAAAAGACTCCGCCACAGGCCGCGTCCTTTTCCGCGCAACCCTGAGCCAATAATCCGCCAATCAATCCGGTCAAAACGTCTCCCGAACCCCCTTTGGCCATGCCGTTGTTGCCAGTCGGGTTTACATAGACTTGCCCATTTTCCAAGGCCACAATGGTTCGAAAGCCTTTGAGGATGACCGTTATTTTTGAGCCCTGGGCCAGTTCACGCGCCACCTCGACCCTGTTTTCCATGATTTCGGAAATGGGTTTATCAATAATCCGCGACATTTCGCCGGGATGGGGAGTGATAATGGTGGGTGCTGTGCGGTTTGTCAGGTAGTGGACCTTTTCCGCCAGGCAGTTCAGGCCGTCGGCATCGATCACCATGGGAATATCCAGACAGGCAATTTCATCAACGAGTCTCGCCGTATCCGCATCGGTTCCGATACCCGGCCCCAGGGCGATGGCGTCGGCTTTTTCAAAGAAGGGTTCTAATGTATCCCAGCATTCATGGGTCAATTGATGATCACGAAGGGGAATTTTTACGCATTCAACCAATTTTTGAGACAAAACTCTTTCTACATCGCCAGGAAAAGCCCCATAGACCATTCCGCATCCGGACCGAAGGGCCGTTGCCGTGGTCAGATAGGCGGCGCCGCTCATGCCTCGTTTTCCCGCTATCACCAGCAGGGACCCAAAACTTCCCTTATGTCCGTCAATTGGCCGGGGTGGCAAAGCATGATAGGCATCTTCCATTTCGATCAGATTCAAGGAAATATCAGAACTGTTCGTCAAATCTTCGGGAAATCCAATATCCGCGGTAATGATTTCGCCGCAGTATTTTGCTCCATCACCAAGAAGCAGGCCTTTTTTCGGCAATCCGATGGTGACCGTCATTTCAGCCATGATGCATGCGCCGGCAGGAATTCCTGTATCGGCATTAAGCCCGGATGGAATATCAATGGCTACAATGGGAATACCGGTATGATTCATGGCGGCGATGGCTTCTCCCAGGTTGCCTTTTGGCGCGCCTTGGATGCCGGTGCCCAAAATGGCATCCACCAGAAAGTCACAATCTTTGAAGATTTCACCGATTTGCGGTAGTTTGGTGCGATCGATGATTTCTACGCTTTCGGGCAGCGCTTCGAAATTGGCGCGTCCGTCATCACTCATGTTGGATCCTTCTGTCAGCATGATCACCTTGACGCCAATTCCTTTTTCAGCGAGCAAACGGGCGACCACCAAGCCATCGCCGGCATTGTTGCCTTTGCCGGTCACGATCCCGACCATGGATGGTTCCGATTCCATAATTTCCTCGGCCACGGCCTGACCGGCGCGTTCCATCAGATCACGTCCGGGAATACCGCGTTCCTTTATGGTAATACTGTCAATGTTGCGCATCTCTTCGGCTGTAACTATTTTTTTGGACATAGGGATATCCTCCATTCCATTTTTCGATTGGAACTATTATGCACGTTTCAGTGAGGCGCGTCCACTAACATCTTGATATGTAATATTATTCTGCGCGAATAACGTCTTCGTTGTGAGAAGGAACAATGGTTTGACCGGGTTGAAGAATCAGATAATCTTTCTCATCCCAGGGACCATCGGCAAAATTCTGCAACCAGGAAAAATCACCAGTCTGCCGAAAAAATTCCAAGCCTGTCTTTTCCGCCTGCTCACGGGTTTCTTCGTCATAAGGAAGCGGCGCAAGATCCGGCATATCGATATAGGCCATTCTGGAATAATGCTTCAAGCCGCCCATGGTTTCCATCAGGTAGATGGCATTTTCTTCGCCATATTTTTCGACAAACTGCTCAAAGGTTTTAAGCGCACCAAAAACAGTCAGGTCTTCGTCGCTGTTTTCTTCCAGGTTTTCATGGTCCCGTTCGATCCATCCGGTGGTTTTGAAATAGGTGCCGGGATATTCTTTGAAATATTCATCATAAGAATCGCGCGATCCGAAAAAAAGCGCGATACAGTCATGGGCCCTTGGAATCACGATCGGTATTTCCCGCGCCTGGAGCCCGGCGATGCCGTTATTGCATAAGGCAAATCCCAGCAGAATGGCCGAATATCTCTCGGGATCCACCGCGTCAATTTCTTTCTGCAAGCGCTCGAGCATCTTTTCTGTTTTCAGGTCGTGGAGACCCTGTGAGAGAAATTGCAGGTCAATGATATTTTTCGCCCTGGCCGCGCACATACAGAGTTCACGATAAAATATCTCGCATGCAAGCAATTTCAGTCGGTAGGGATGCTCGGGATTTTCAGGCTTAAAATCTTTTTTGATCACATCTTTTTGAATCATATTAAATATACTCAATCGCGTCTCGCGTCTTTGGCTTCCTGGGTGAAATCGATGACAATACGTTCTGCCTTTGCTTCAAAGGCCTGGTAATCGATTCCCGTCATATCAAAAATCCGCCGCGCCGCCACGGCTCCATCAGTGTTGTGATATTTGTCGGACAGGTAAACGACTTTTTTGATTCCACTTTGCACGATCAGCTTGGCGCATTCGTTGCATGGAAAAAGGGTGACATAAACGGTGCATCCCCGCACATCGGCGGCATTGGAATTAAGAATGGCGTTAGGTTCGGCATGGCAAACATAGGGATACTTCGTGTCCAGGACATTTTCAGATTCTCTTTCCCAGGGCAAATCATCGTCGCTGCATCCGATGGGAAAACCATTATACCCGACGCCCACGATTTTCTTTTCGTTATTCACGATGCAGGCGCCAACTTGCGAGCTGGGATCCTTGCTGCGATGAGCGGCCAGAATCGCCACGCTCATGAAGTAATCTTCCCAACTGATATAATCGGTTCGCTTGCCTGTCACCTTTGTTTGCCCTCCATTTTAGAAGTGGCTTATTGTAGCATATTCTTGATAATGTCCGAGGCTTTTTCGATGGCTTCGTCCAATTTTTCCGGTTGTTTGCCGCCGGCCTGGGCCAAGTCGGGACGTCCGCCGCCGCCACCGCCCACGATCTGCGCGACTTCCTTGATCACCTTGCCTGCCTGGATGCGCTTTGTTTCATCTTTGCTCACGGCGCAGATAAGCGAAACTTTTTTCTCGTCAGCCGTACCCAACAGACACACCACTTTTCCTGCCTTGTCGCGAATCTGGTCAGCCGCCTGGCGCAGCATATCGGGATCGCCATCTTCTATTTTCGCGGTAACGAGCTTAATGCCATCCACTTCTTCGGCTTTGTTCAGCAGATCATCCACCGAAAAGGAAGACTGACTTTGTTTCGCTTTTTTGATATCCTTGTTCAGTTTCTTGATTTCATCCTGCAGCGCGCTTACGCGTTCGAGCAGTTGCGATTCTTTAACGGCCAGCCTGCGGCTCAGTTGGCTGACCACATCACGTGTGCCCGCCCAGGATTCATAGGCCGCCTGACCCGTGCATCCCTCGATGCGTCGAATGCCCGCAGCCACCGACGATTCCGCTGTCAGGCGAAAAGAACCAATCCGATCCACACGATCGAGATGAGTGCCGCCGCAAAACTCGATACTGATGGTCTGACCATTATCGCCAACCTGCACCACGCGAACCTGATGTCCATACTTTTCACCGAAAGGCGCAATGGCTCCACGTTCGCGGGCCTTTTCAATCGGCATTTCTTCCACCTTCACGCCAAAGCCCGTCAGAATATATTTATTCACCAAACGCTCCACCTCGGCCAGTTCTTCCTGGGTACAGGCCTGGGAATGGCTGAAGTCGAAACGCATGCCTTCGGGACCGACCCAGGAGCCGGCCTGAGTTATATGCTTACCCACCACCTGTTTCAAAGCGGCCTGGAGCAGATGCGTGACCGTATGATTTCGCATGATAGCCATACGTCGCGAAGGCTTGATGTGAGCGAGAGCGGTTTGCGATACCTCAACCGAACCCTTCACGACTTTGCCGCGATGCAGAATAATATTGCTGGGCGTTTTTTGCGTATCGGTGACTTCAAAAGATCCGCTTTCCGATTCAATGATTCCCTTGTCCCCAACCTGACCGCCCGATTCCGCGTAAAAGCAACTCTGGTCCAGCACCAGTGTGGCTTCCTGACCGTCATCACATTTTTCCACGCGTTCTCCATCACGAATCAAGGCAATCACCGTTCCCTGATTTTCAATCGTCTCATAGCCGAGAAATTCCGTCTCGCCATGCTTTTCGTAAATATCGTTAAGCAAGCCGGCTTCATCGCCCAGTTCCGCGCCCTTCCAGGATTTCTTCGCTTCTTCCTGATGGGCCTTCATGGCTTTCTGGTAGCCTTCACGATCCAGACTAAGCCCCGCGTCTTCGGCGATTTCCGCCGTCATGTCCACGGGAAAGCCATAAGTAGCATGCAGCAGAAAAATATCATCGCCTTCGATCTTGGCCTGGCCTTCGTTTTTGGCCTGGTCGATTTTTTCATCCAGAATTTTCGTGCCCTGGGCCAGCGTTTTCATGAAGCGTTCTTCCTCAATATGAATCAGCTTCGTCACGTGTTCGGCTTGTTCTTTGAGTTCCGGATAAACCCCACCCATCACATTGATGACCGGATCTACCAGGCGATAGAGAAAAGGCTCTTCTTTTTCCATGAGATAGCCAAAGCGCGATGCCCGACGCAGAATCCGCCGGAGCACATAGCCGCGCCCGTCATTGGAAGGCACGATCCCTTCGCTCAAGGCAAAAGTCAGCGCCCGTACATGGTCAGCCACGGCATTGATCCAATATCTTTTTGTCGGGTCTTTTTCTTTCTCTGTAATATCGATCGCGTCCGGATGAATATTCAAGGCATCACATGCTGCTGTAATAATCGGCTTCAACAAATCCGTCTCATAAGGTCCATGGATTTTGCCATTGGTCTCCACAAAATTCAGAGCCGTTGTCATACGCTCAAGGCCGGCGCCCGTATCAATGCCCCGATTTTTCAAAGGCTTCCGCGAACCATCCTTCTGCTGGTCAAACTGGGGAAAAACCATGTTCCAGATTTCCAGAAAAAGATCCCCTTCTTCCACGATGCGTTTGGCGATGGTTTCTTTGTCCTGGGTCTTGGCTTTTTCCAGTTCCGCATCAGTTCCCATAAAAAAGCAGATTTCCGAACATGGACCGCACGCGCCGGTATCCCCGGCAGGTCCCCAGAAATTTTCCTTGGCATCCAGGCGAATAATGCGGGAGGGATCGATGCCGATTTCCTTTTCCAGAAGCGCTTCAGCCTCATCGTCTTCTTCGAAAATCGTCGCCCAAAGTCGATCCTTGGGCAGTTTCATGTGATTCCAGATAAAGTCCCAGCCCCACTGGAGCGCTTCGAGTTTAAAATAATCGCCGAATGAAAAATTGCCCAGCATCTCGAAAAAGGTATGGTGCCGCAAAGTTTTGCCCACGTTTTCCAGATCGCTTTGCTTGCCGCCGGCGCGCAGACATTTCTGGCAGCTTGTGGCGCGCGTATAAGGCAGCGGATCCACCGTGCCCGCGTAAAGCGGTTTGAACTGCACCATTCCCGCACTCGTAAAGAGCATGGTCGGATCGTCGGGCGGTACGATAGGCGAAGATGCCACGCGGGTATGTCCACATTGCTTCTCAAAATATTCCAGGTACATTTCCCGCAGTTCATTGGCCGTCGTCATAGTGGTCCTTCCTTTGCGCGTTTCCTTTTATGGACAATATCAATTTTGCGATCTGATTTTCAGGTTGGGCTTATTCTTTTTACCTTGGAAAAACCCATTATCTGCAAAGTCTATCAAGTTGAATATCATTTGCAAGAGAAATGAAAAAGTATCACCA
>CAYWYC010000186.1:0-6965 GCA_964462565.1 uncultured Candidatus Sumerlaeota bacterium
CCATCCGCGATTAGTATCGCCCGGCCAGCCGCTGTTTTTGTCGCTTGCGGCATGACTATCTTCAAAAAGATATTGACTTTTTTTCGCTGCTCCTACAGTTTATAGAACTGTTTATGCAAGGGTAGCAAACAAGAGCGGCATATAGCGGCTCGAGACCCATATATGAGAAAGGATGATAAATATGAGTATTAAAATCGGAATCAACGGTTTCGGCCGTATTGGACGTTTGGTTTTTCGCGCGGCTATGGAAACCGGCAAAGTGGAAGTGGTTGGAATCAACGACCTTTGCGATACCAAAACCCTCGCCCACCTGCTGAAATACGACTCCACCCATGGAACTTTTCAGGGCACGGTCGAAGCCAAGGACAAGGCCCTGGTCGTCGATGGCAAGGACATCGCGGTCAGCGCCGAAAAAGACCCCGCCAACCTGAAGTGGGACGATCTGGGCGCGGAAATCGTCATCGAGAGCACGGGTATCTTCAGTGCCCGCGCCGACGCCGCCAAGCACCTCGGTGGCAGCGTGAAGAAGGTCATCATCACCCAGCCCTCCAAGGACTGCGACCACACCATCGTTTTCGGCGTCAATGAAGACAGCTATGATGCTTCCAAGCACGACGTGATCTCCAACGCTTCCTGCACCACCAACTGCCTCGGCCCCATCGCCAAGGCCATCCATGACAAGTTCGGTATCTCCCGCGGTCTGGTGACCACCATTCACGCCTATACCAACGACCAGCGCATCCTGGACTTTGCCCACAAGGACCTGCGTCGCGCCCGCGCCGCCGCCCTGAGCATGATCCCCACCAAGACCGGCGCCGCTGCTGCTATCGGTCTCGTGATGCCCGAGCTTAAAGGCAAACTCGACGGTATGGCCATCCGTGTCCCCACCCCCAACGTTTCCGTGGTGGACCTGGTTGCTGAACTGAACACTGACGCCACCGCCGAAGAAGTCAATGCCGCCCTCAAGGAAGCCGCTGAAGGCTCCATGAAGGGTTACTTGGCCTACAGCGAAGAGCCTCTGGTGTCGATGGACTATAACCACTGCCAGAACTCCTCGACCGTTGACGCCCTGAGCACCAAGGTGATCGACAAGCGCATGGTCAAGGTTATCTCCTGGTACGACAACGAGTGGGGCTACAGCTGCCGCACCGTGGACCTGGCCGTCAAGGTTGCCGGCTAAGTCTGAATTCCAGATAATTGCGCGGATTTTCCGCCAATCCATCCCCGGGAGGCCAAGCGCTTTCCGGGGATTTCTTTATTGGAAAATACCATTGTTGAATGGACCAGGCGAGCCGTTTGGCGTCAACAGCGTCGGGTGCGTGTGGATTCGGCAACTTGGTTATGGGAAATTCGCTTGCAATATGCGATAGCGGCTGATATACCAATTGCCGTTAATCTATCCCTGTGGGAAGGCAGGCGATTGTGGACCTTTCGGTCGTCATACCCATCAAAGACGAAGAAGAAAACGTGCTTCCCCTGATCGAGGAATTGCAGGGGGTTCTGCAAGCTCTGGGCGAGACGGAAATCATCGTCGTGGACGACGGCTCTACCGACGCGAGCTGGCAGCGGCTGCTGGAACTGCAGCAGAATATGCCGAACCTGCGCCTGATCCAGCTGGATCGCAATTATGGCCAGAGCACGGGCTTCTGGGTGGGCCTGAAGCATGTGCGCGGCAAAATCGTCGTGACTATGGACGGCGACATGCAGAATGATCCCAACGATATCCCGCTCCTGCTGGATGAATTAAAAAAGGATGTGGACGTTTGCCTGACCTATCGCGCCAACCGCCAGGACACGCGCTCGAAAAAAATCCAGTCCAAGATCGGCAACGGCTTTCGCAACTGGTTCCTGAAGAGCGACATCCGCGATACAGGTTCCCAACTGCGGGCTTTTTATGCCTATTGCCTGGAAGACCTGCCGCGCTTTGACGGCATGCACCGTTTTATGGGAAATCTCTTTCTCATGCGCGGATTCACAATGGCCCAAATCCCCACGAACCACCGCAGCCGCCGCGCCGGGGTGACCAAATACGGCATGGCAAACCGAGCCATACGCGGCTTGAAAGACCTCTTCGGCGTACGCTGGACCCAGCAGCGGGTGCTCAAGTTCGGCATTCGTGAAGACCGTGAAGGCGGTCCGGCGCCTAAAGATTCGAACGATGCCTGAAGCTCCGGAAAAACAAACAGACGACACGCAAAATAACGGCGATCCCATAGGCTGGAAGCCTGTGATCAAGGTGATTCTCATGCTGCTGATCATGGTGGCCTGCATTGTGGTGATCAAGGCGCTGCATTTGGACGCGCATTTTCGCGATCCCGAATGGCGGCGGGACATGCAGGACCGGATGGGCGCGTGGCTGCCGCTGATCTATCTGGCCGCCGGAACCATCATCATTGCCGTGGGCGCGCCACGCGTGTGGTATTCCTTTCTGGGCGGGGCTCTTTTTGGCTTCACCATGGGTACCATCTGGGGCCATCTTGCCACCATGACGGGTTCGATGCTGTGCTTCTGGTTTGCTCATTCCATGGGCCGCGAATGGGTACAGCATAAATTCGGCAGGCGGTTCGCGCGCATCGAAAAACGCCTCCACGACGAAGGTTTTTCCATTATGCTTCTGGTGCGGCTCTGTCCCATTGGCAACAATTTCATCACCAACTGCCTGGCCGGAGCGAGCGCCATGCGGGCCTGGCCCTTTTTTGCGGCGTCCTTTATCGGCCATCTGCCCCTGACGATTTTTTTCGCCCTACTCGGAAGCGGCCTGGTGAAGAGCGAAAAATCACAGACCATCATTGCCCCTGTAGGCCTGGTGGTTTTTGTGGTGGCTTTCGTGATATATTTCCAGCAATCCAAGCTGGGACGGCAGATCGCCCGGGAACTCAGCGGCCGCGTTGGCAGAAATGGCAACGGCGATTCCGATCCCGATGCTGCCAACACCGACCACGAATGACTCTCGTAAAGGGTTAGAGCAGGTCCCAGTCGTCGTCCTGCCAGTTATCGACAGGGCGACGGTCGTTTTTCCATTGTTCCCAGAGGCGCTCAAAACGTGAGACATAAATATGATCGAAGGCGTCCAGTTTTTCCGGGGCGCGACTCCTGACAAACTCGCGCAGCTGTTCGATCTGGATTTCTACGTCCACCCATTCCAGATCCATGTGCAGGATCATGCTGCAAAGGCGGTCGGCGCGATGGCGCAATTCTCTGGCAAATTCATCGGGATCGGGATTTTTATTGGTGTCAGCCATGAGGCATCCCCTTTCGCACAGCCTCCCTCAAAAACAAAAGGCCCGGTTCTGAAATCCATCCAGACCGGGGCCCTGTATATTCATAATAAATTGCAGGCTACTGATAGTCTTTCAAGTCGAAACTGTGATTGGGCTCGTAGCCCAGTATTTTTCGAGCCTTTTCGATGGAGCAGTAACGCAGAGGTTCGGGTGGCGTGAACTTTTCCTGCTCGACCAGTTCGCGGAAGCCGGGCATGAGTTTTTCGATCGTCTCCATTGGGTGCTCGCAGATTTTTTCGGCATCGGCCTTGCCCAGTGGCGAATCGCCCGCGACGATAAAGGCCTCGTGCTTCAGGCTTTCCGGGGCCTTCAGCGCCAGTGCATGGGCCTGGGCCGCGTCGCGCACGTCCACCGCGCCGGAGAGTTTCGCACCGTATTTTTCCTTGGGCACATTGAGCGACTGCACCCAGCCGGGACGCATGCACAAGGTACTGATGCCGTATTTGGCGGTGGCGTACCGGCAGATTTCTTCACCCAGCACCTTGGTCAGGCCGTAGAGCGAATCCGGCGGAACCATGACCTCCTCGTCGATCTTGAAAGGCGCGTCCGGGGACTGATAGCCCTGAGCCTCCAGCGATGACGTATAGACCACGCGCCGCACGTCCTGCTTCCCGGCCGCTTCGAGCACGTTACGCGTCCCTATGACATTGATCTCAAAGGTCTGTTCGTCGCCCGCTTTCCACCAGTGGGGACCATGCAGCGCGGCCATGTGGACGACCATGTCCATGCCTTCGCAGGCCATCTCCACCTTTTCATAATCGCGAACATCACCCTCGATATGAGGGCATCCGTCGTGGGTTTCGGCGATGTCGTAATGGGTGACATCGCAGAAATTGGTCAGCATGGGTACCAGCGTGCGTCCGATGAGGCCCGCGCCGCCGGTAACGAGAACTTTCAGTCTTTCAGCCATGATTGCCTCTTTTCTATATGGCTCAGAGGAGTCCGACTTCCTGCATGGCGGCCTTGAGCGTGGCCTTGGCGCCATCGGTAATCGGAACCAGGGGCATACGGATTTCAGGACCGCATAGTCCCATCATTTCACAGGCGGCCTTAATCGGAATCGGGTTGGATTCCACAAAGAGCGTCTTGTTCAGCTTGAAATATTGCAGGTGCAGTTTGCGCGCCTTTTCGATATCGCCATCCAGCATGGCCTCGCACATGTCGGCATTGGCGCGGGGCGCGATATTGGCAATAACCGAGATGCCGCCCTTGCCGCCCAGGGCCATAATGGGGAAGGTCAACGAGTCATTGCCCGAAAGCACGGCGATGTCGCACTTGCTGAGAACGGCGCTGGTATAGTCCACGTCGCCCTCCGCGTCTTTGAGCGCCACGATGTTGTCCAGTTCGCTCAGGCGGGCAACGGTGTCGGCGGCCACGGAACTGCCGGTGCGGCCGGGGCAATTATAGACCACGCAGGGAAAGGCCGTTTCTTCAACGATCTTCTTGAAGTGCTGATAGATGCCTTCCTGGGTCGGCTTGTTGTAATAAGGCGAAATGGACAGCGAAGCATCCGCGCCCAGTTCCTTGGCCTTCTGCGTGAGCTCGATCGCTTCCTGGGTGGCGTTGGAACCGGTGCCGGCGATCACGGGAACGCGATTGCGCACCTGCTTGACGGTGAAGTCGATCACTTCCACATGTTCGGCATGGGACATGGTGGCCGACTCGCCCGTGGTACCGCAAGGGACAATGGCCGAGGTGCCGTTTTCGATCTGAAATTCGATCAGGTCGGCAAATTTATCTTTATCGAGCGCTCCGCCCTTCCAGGGGGTGATAATAGCAACGATGGATCCTTGAAACATAATGAGCCTCCATTCTTCGGGTATTTACAGTCACCCTTAATGTATCGGTTGGGGATGCTTTCGTCAAGGCTCAAGATAAAAAGGATGCTTTTCCGCGAAATGCATTCCGGCATAAAAGCCGGATTACAAGTCCGGCAAAAAAGCAATATTGCACAAATATTACAAAAATATCTCTTGTGCTCCATTGCCAGAGAATCGATCCCGATGCATAATTCCAGAGCATTCCGGATTGAAAGCCATATAGCAAAGGAAAAGGAACATGTCATCACAAAAGCCCAATATTCTGGTCATTATGACCGATCAGCAGCGTCCCGATACGATCGCGGCGCTGGGTAATCCCATCATCAAGACACCCACACTGGACCGCCTCGTGCGCGAAGGCACCTCCTTCCGACGCAATTATTGTCCATCTCCCGTATGCGGGCCGGCACGCCACGCGATCGCCACGGGCGTCCCGCCGCACCTGGGTCGCAAGGTCGAAAACATGCCCCCCCTGCGAAGCGATCTCACATCCTACAGCAAAGAACTGCACAACATTGGATACCAGACTTTCTGCTCGGGTACGCTGAATTACCATAAGGAAGTCTATGACGAACAGGTCGAGCCGAAATATGACTATCCGAAATGGTTCAAAGAGCAAGGCATCACGCACACGGTGCAGCCCGTTGGCCGGACGAGTGAGTATTACTACATTCCCCAGCCCATGACGGTGGAGGAAAAATATTCCAAAACCCATTTCATCGCCGACAACGCCATTCGCTTTTTGAATGATCGCGACGCCGATCGGCCCTTTCACCTGGAAGTGCATTTCGGCAAGCCCCATCCGCCCTGGGGCATTCCCTTTCCCTGGCATTATCTGTATCGCGGCTATGAAATGCCCTATGTAAATCGTCCGGCCAATTATCGCGATTACCAGTGCCGCGCGAACCGCTATCAGAATCGCTATAAATTCATGGAGGACGCCTGCAAGGGCGATGACACTTTGCTGCGAACCATTTGGGCAGGCTATTACGCCATGATCTCCTACGTGGACAGCCAGATCGCCCGCATCCTGGAGACGCTGGGCGAAGAAATAGACAACACTCTGGTCATCTTCACCTGCGACCATGGCGAGATGCTGGGTGACTATGGTTGTGTGGGCAAGCGTTGCATGCTCGAGCCTTCCGTGCGCGTTCCGATGCTGGTGCGTCTTCCGGGTTTTATGCCGGAAGGTCACGAAGTCCGCGCCGCGTCGGGTACGATTGACATGATGCCTACGATTATGGACGCAGTGGGTCTGCCGGTTCCGGAGCAGTGCTCCGAAGGTATTTCCCTGCGCGAAGTGGCCGGGATGCAAGCGGGCGAACGCATCGTGTACAGTCAGATCAGCCGCATCTGGAACGGGCAATATTGCGCGGCGGACGGAATCGGCACCTACGCCTACTCGGCTGCCGACAAGCGCGAATGGTATTTCAACGTGGGCGACGAACTGGACCAGGGACCGATCCTGCAACTGGACGAACGCGGCAATAAATTGAAGGCCAGCCTGATCGAACGCCACAAGGACGATGAATTTTCCGATGCCGTCGAAGATGGCGACTGGAAGGACCATGAAGTCCCCCAGAACATGATCGAGACCGATCCCGATTACGGACTGCTTTACGCGGAACCGAAAGAAGAAATACAGGCGGCCGTCGATTCCCTGGGGCCCGATTACGCGCGGGATGTGACATCCTATAACCACGGCCACACCATGGCGGACCACCTGACCTGGTTCAACAAGGAAGACGAGGCCAAGTGGACACGTCCCTGACGCGCTGAAAAATGCCTTGCCAAAGATTCCTGCCGCACGCTGTAAAATCATGGACAGAGAGCCGTCTTTTCGATAGCCTTTTCTGAATGATGA
>CAYWYC010000186.1:7065-9718 GCA_964462565.1 uncultured Candidatus Sumerlaeota bacterium
GCTGTAAAATCATGGACAGAGAGCCGTCTTTTCGATAGCCTTTTCTGAATGATGACCGCTGTGTGCGGCAGTTTTATTTTGAAATGGAATGGGGAGCGAGTATGCATGTTTTGGATTTGACGGGGAAATGGAATCTGGCCTGGTGCGACGCCGGACGTGGCCTGAACGAAAGGGGCCGCGGAGAAGAGATGGATCCGACTTGGTATTTTGAGGCGGAAGTGCCCGGCGAGGTGCACCTGGATATGATGCGGGCCGGTATGATCGAAGACCCGCGCGTGGGCAGCAACGTGCTCAAGGCGCGATGGATCGAAACGGTTCTCTGGAGTTATCGCAAACATTTTGAAGCGCCCGAAGAAGCCCTGAACGCGCGATGCTGGATATATCTGGAAGGCGTGGACCTGTCAGCGCGCGTGTTTTTGAACGGTGAAGAAGTCGGCGGCCATTGCAATGTTTTCTATCCCTGTCGCGTGGAGGTGACAGGCAAACTCCAGCCGGGCACAAACCGTCTGGTGGTGCAGGTGGATTCGGGCCTGCTCTATGGCGTGAACAAACCAATGGAGGGCTTGTCCAATAAACTGGCCGACGTGATGACGAAGCGCAACTGGCTCCGCAAGCCCCAGTTTCAGGCCCAATGGGACTGGGCCGCGCGCATGCTGAACGTGGGCCTGGGCGGACCGGTGCGGCTCGAATGGACGGCGGAGCCGGTTCGCGCCGATCAGTTTGTGCCACTGGTGACGATGGCGGAAGATCTGAAATCGGCCCGTGTGGAAGCCCGCTGGCATGTGGAGGGTTTGGGCGATGAAGAGGCAGATGCCGAGATGACTGTAGCCATCCCTGAACTCGGGATCGAGCAAAAGGAAAAGGTCCGCATCGAACCCGGCGTCGGCCAATGCGCGCTCACGCTGGACGTGCAGAACCCCGAACTCTGGTGGCCCATCGGCCATGGCGCGCCGCGTCGATATGAAATCAAAGTCACCCTCTGCATCGACGGTAAAAACGTTGCTGAAACCGCGCAGAAAATCGGTTTCCGTCGCGTCGTCGTCAAGCAGGATCCCCATCCTGATGGCGGAACCTACTTCACCTTTGAGATCAACAACCGCAAGGTCTTCTGCAAGGGCGGCAACTGGGTTCCCGCCGACATGATCTATTCCGCCGTGGACCGCGAACGCACGGAGCGCCTGATCGATCTCGGCATCGAGGCGAACTTCAACATGCTCCGCATCTGGGGCGGTGGGCTCTATGAAACAGAAGATTTTTACGAACTCTGCGATGAAAAGGGCGTCCTGGTCTGGCAGGAATTCATCTTTGCCTGCGCTAAATATCCCGGCAACGACGAGGATTTTCATAACGACTTCATCCGCGAGGCCACCTGGAACGTGCGCCGGCTGGCCGGGCATCCGAGCCTGATTATCTGGTGTGGCAATAACGAAATGGAACAGGCCAACTGGGATTGGCCCGGATACCAGGAAGGAACCATGTTTCCGGACCATGCCATCTTCCATTTCACGCTGCCCCAATTGATGGCCCGTGAAGACCCGACACGCTTCTATTGGCCCAGCAGCCCCTTTTCGCCCAATCATGAATCGCCCAACGCCAACCACACCGGCGATCAGCATCCCTGGATTCTGGGCTTTGCCGACACGGAAGAGGGTATGAACTTTCACCGATTCCGCGCCCTGGAATCGCGCTTTCCGAACGAGGGTGGATTTCTGGGCCCCAACTCCCTGCCCACGGCCCTGGCCTGTCTTGACAGGGGAGAGGAGCGGATGCATTCCTTCAGCTGGCGGCTCCACGACAACACCATGTACAATGACGCCTGCCGTTTCTGGCTTGGACGTGAGCGCGCCGACATGACGGTGGAAGAATATGTTTATTGGGGCGGCCTGCTGCAGGGCGAGGCATTGCGCGAATATTGTGACAGCTTCCGCAGCAAAATGTACACCTGTTCATCGGCCATCTTCTGGATGTATAACGACTGCTGGCCCTGCTCGCGCAGTTGGACCATCGTCGATTACTATTTCCGATACACCCCGTCCTTTCATCCTGTGCGTCGCGCCATGGCGCCCGTGAATGTGGCGCTGGCCGAAAAGGATGGCGAGATCATCGTGTACGGTATCAACGACACCCTCGATCCGGTAAAGGCTTCGCTGCAATACGGCATCTTCGAGCTGGCGGGAAATTATGCGATGGACGAGACGATCGACGTGGAACTCGCGCCGAATGCTTCCACTCCACTCGCCCGTTTTTCGGCCGACCAATGGATCGCCCGCGAACGCAGCATGTGCTTTTGCGTACTTCGCGATGCGGATGGCAGCCTGATCGCGCGCAACAAATTGTACCAGGGCTTCTGGAAGGACATGGTTTGGCCCGAGGCCAAGGTGAATGTGCGCGTGGAAAATGATGAAGCGGTCTTCCGTTGCGATGTCTTTGCCCTGGGCGTGAGCATTGATCTGGACGGCGAAAAGAAACTGCCCGACAATTTCTTCGACCTCTATCCCGGCATGGAATACCGCATCCCCTGGAGCGAATCGAATCCACCGGAAATCAAGGGCGTTGGAAATCTCCCGGCCTAATCTCTATCGCAACTTTTCAAAAGTTAAAAAAAAAGGGCGGAGGATTTATTCTCCGCCCATCATTTTTTTCAAGTGATTAT
>CAYWYC010000187.1:0-9707 GCA_964462565.1 uncultured Candidatus Sumerlaeota bacterium
CAGGCCTATTATGGAGCGCGCCTGTGGCGCTCAGAAGAGAACAGCGATTCTTTTTAAAGTATTCAAGATACCTTTTTATCAAAAAAACCCACGAATAGCCCCCTATTTATGTCGTGCACCCTTTTCCCAATAAACTTGCCAAAACACAAAGCCCTATGCTATTTAATCGGCCCGGACCTGTATCTGAAACGCCGGATATGACATGGAGTTCCATCAATGAGCACCCAAGCCGATTCTTCTCAAAACCCCCGGGGCCGATGGTCCCAGCTTCCCCGGTGCCATAGCCGGTGCAACCGCTATATTGTCCGCGTTCAGCCCGAAAAAATCGGCTTCATCAACGCCGTCTTTGAGGGGTATGACTGGATCGCCCGTATCCGCACCGAAAGCACCCACGAAGGCATCATGGAAATCAGCGTCCCCGCCGAATGGGATGATGTATTTCAAGGAGCCTGCAGCCGATTGAGCCAGCAGACGCCCATGCATTTCATGCGTTGGGAACGCCATTCCGTAAAGGCCCGCGACTAATTCTGCGTGTCTATCGCCTTCATCAGCCCCAGGCCACCCGCATAGTTCTCGCTGGAAATACGGCTGCCACCAGCCCGATAAATACTCCCGAAAGAAACGGTGCCATTCGTCGGATCGTAGGTCAGCAGGATAGGCCCGTCAATCTCACGATCATTCGCCAGGACACCGCCCAGGTTATGATAGGCGCTGTCGGGACCCGCCGAATGCAGCACCCAGGCTTTTGCCGATACCAGCTCCGGCTCATACCACCCCGTCTCCACCGTGGCCCGTTGCTCCGCGTTCCAGGACTGATACAGATAACTGTTCAAACGCCCCGCCGCGTCCGTCGGGACCACGGCAATCGGATCCGAAGCGGCAAGGGCGTCGGCCGTTTGGGCGGAATAGCGATATTTCACGGAAAAGATATCCCGCATAATGGCATTGCTGAGATAAGCCACGGGCGTGGAAAGACGTTCCAGAACAGGGATATGCGGTGCTTCGGCCATGCCGCCCGCAATACCGTATGTATGGCATTGGGGATAGGCGTTAGCGTCCACGCAATAAGACTCCAGGGCTATTTCCACCGCCCGCATATCGGCAGTGGCCCGACTGAACTTCGCCCGCGTCTGCGCTTCCAGAAAATTCGGCACGGCAATCGCTGCCAATATGGCAATGATCGCTACCACGATGAGCAGTTCAATAAGCGTAAAGGCGCGGTTTTGCATGGCTGATATCTCCCCATATAATTTCAGGAGATATTAGCGGAATTGTGATAATCACGCAACAATGGCTTTCACCCGAACCCCCAAGACACTCTTGATTTTGCGCTTGTTCTCGAAAAATCAGGAATAAGGCTTGACAGACTGAGACTGATTCTTAATAAATAAGCAATGGTATAATTTTTTATTACCATGGGCAGAGCTTCGCCATAGCGTTGCCGGTATGCCCAGATTGCGTTTTCAGAAAGGAATACATTATGCAAGAAACAGCCAAGCGAATGCCTCTGATTGGTGAAAAGGCGCCTGAATTTGAGGCGGAAACAACTCAGGGTATCATTCATTTCCCCAAGGACTATGAGGGAAAGTGGGTTATCTTCTTTTCCCATCCCGCCGACTTTACTCCCGTCTGCACGACCGAATTTATGACCTTTGCATCAATGGCTGATGAGTTCAAGGCACTCAATTGTGAACTTCTGGGGCTTTCCATTGACAGCACCTACAGCCACATTGCCTGGCTTCGGACTATCAAGGAAAGGATTGAGTACAAAGGCATGAAAGGGGTGGAAGTCATGTTTCCGGTGATCAGCGATCTCACCATGGAAGTATCGAAAGCTTTCGGAATGCTCCAGCCGGCAGCCAGCAATACGCAGGCTGTCCGCGCAGTATTCATCATCGATCCCCATGGTATCGTAAGATCTATTCTCTATTACCCCCTGGCCACGGGTCGCAACATGCAGGAGATCAAACGCCTGCTGATAGCCATGCAGCATGCGGACGAACACAATATCGCCACTCCCGCCAACTGGGAGTTGGGAGATGATGTGATTATTCCGCCGCCAGGTTCCTGCGGAAGCGCCAAAGAGCGTGTGGATGCCGCCGGAGAAGATTATGAGTGTCTGGACTGGTTTATCTGCTTGAAGAAATGCCCACACGGCAAATGAAGACACGTATTGCAGGAGGTGGCAACTGAAAAACCGGCCTGGATATTTCAGGCCGGTTTTTTTATCGAAAGAAAAATTCTTATTCGGATAGCCTCAATCGGATGGCCGGAAGATTGTGTCATCGCTCCGGCGCCGGTCGCGCAGGTAGCCGCTTTTGCCGGATTCGGCGTTGTTGGCCTTGATTTTCTTCTTCAGCGAAGCCGATATCTGGCCGAACTGCCCCGGATGCGGCGAGGGACCGGTGTTTTCTTCGGTCAATACCGCCAGGCTCAACGTCACCAGAGGCACCTTCACTTCTTCACCCAGCCGGTTCTGCGAAGTATAATAGCCCCGGTCCACGTCGCTCGAATCGAAAAGCGCCTTCTTATCTTCATCAAATCTCCGGCAGATCTCTTCCAGCGCCTCTTCCGAAATAGGCCCCACCGCCACCACCACAAAATCGTCCCCACCGATATGCCCCAACTTGGCCAGCGGCGAGATCGCCTCAATGTGCTCCTTGAGAATGTTGGCGCATAGTTTGATCATCTCATCTCCCTGCGAAAAGCCATAGCAATCGTTGTATTCCTTGAACTTGTCCAGGTCGCCATAAATCAGCGAAAACTCCGAACCATCCACCGCGTCCTGGAGCCATTTGTCAATCATCATGTTGCCCGGAAGGTTGGTCAGGGGATTGGCATTGCTCGCGATTTCAATCTCGATATCGATCGACTTGGCAAGCAGCTGGCGCATGGTTATTGTCCCGATCAGACGCCCCGTTTCCCCCGTCACCACAATCGGATCATATTGTTCCTCGCGTTCGCGGTCCAGCGCGAAGCGCCCCAGCACCCGCAAGTCCATGGACTCTTTCACCACCAGCAGGTCTGCCTTCATGATGTCTTCAATATTTTTGCAGGCCACATCCGCATAACCACGCGGCCCGCTCGCCAGGGCCCAGAGGTGGTTGCGCGTAATGATGCCGACGGGATGACCCTGCCTCGTCACTACAACATGGTCCAGATTCGGCTTGCCGCGGAAAATTTTGTCCAGTTCCGCGCAATCCATCGCCCCTTTTTCGTAAGACGGCGGACGAATCGCCATGTCGGCAATCGTCGTATTCGAAGCCATTCGCGGATAATGAAAACGACGGCTCACGCTCAGCACCAATTCATAAACCTTCGGATCGAGCAACTCCGGTTCATAGGCCGGGCGTCCCAGCAGAAAGCCCTGCCCATATCGCACCCCCAGCCGCACGAGCGTCGCCATTTCCTCCATGGTCTCGATACCCTCGGCAATCAGCCGGCAGTCCACGCTGGACACAAAGGATACGATAGACTTGATCAAATTTTGCTTGTAGGCATGGGTATGCACGCCTGAAACCAGCCGCCGGTCCAGTTTCAGGTAGTTGGGCGAGGTGGTCATCACCGAAATCAGGCTGCTCTGGCCCGAGCCGAAATTATCCAGCGCAATCTGGAAGCCCTGGCTGAGGTAATGGGCCGTGATTTTCTCGAAATTAATGTCCTCGTCCAGGGCCGACGACTCCCGAATATCGATGACAATGCGCTGACGATCAATGCCGAGCTTGTCCAGCAGTTCCAGCGTAAAACCCTTATGAAAGCGGGGATCGGTAAACGTGGTGCGGCTGTAATTGACAAAAAACTTCCGCTTGCCGACGAGGGGCTGCGGCAGGGAGGCGATTTTTTCGTAGGCACAGGTCCGGCAGGCCACTTCCAGTTCCCAGTCCAACTTCCACTCATGGGCCTTGCGAAACATAAAGGAAGGATTCTCAAACGGCTTCGACCCGCGCGAAAGAACCTCAAATCCATGCACCTGGCCCGAAAAAAGGTCCACAACGGGCTGAAAAACAGGATAAATATCCTTTTTCTCAATGACTTCAAGCAATTCCGCCCGACTTGCCTGGGGATCTTTTGCTTCTAATACCATCTAAATACATTCCAATCCCAATAAATTTCACACTTTTACTATAAGCATAATATTGCGCGCCCCCGTATGCACAAGTGCTAATATCTTATCGGAACCCCGTGCGCAATCTTTGAACAATTTTCAAATATTCCTGCTTACCGCCACCATCCTGGTGGCAGCGCAGAGCAACTCCCAAGAAAAGAATCTCCGACAACATGGCATGCTCATTAGAATGAATTTCACCGTCAAGATGCCGGCGGCGCCAAAAAAATCCCCCTTTCTTTTCCATCCCCTTGCATAGCCTGTCCGCAAAGAGTATGCTGGGAGCGTTTGAATCAAGACCAAACCACCTGCCGGAGCATTACCCCGGCAGCATATCCCGAAAGGAGCTTTTCCATACATTATGTCGAAACCGGTTTACATCGATGAAGATTTTCTGCTCTTGACCGACGCGGCCCGTGAACTCTATCACGACTATGCCGACGAAATGCCCATAATCGATTATCACTGCCACCTCTCTCCCAAGGAAGCGGCCGAGGATCATCGCTTTTCCAGTATTACCGAAGCCTGGCTGGGGGGCGATCACTATAAATGGCGCGCCATGCGATCCAACGGAGTGGCCGAACGATTCTGCACGGGCGATGCCTCGGACTGGGAAAAGTTTGAAAAATGGGCCGAAACCATGCCCAAACTCATCCGCAACCCCCTCTACGTGTGGACCCATCTCGAGATGAAGCGCTACTTCAATATCGACGAAATCCTCCTCGGGCCCGACACGGCGGAAGAAGTGTACGAAAAAACCAACGCCCTTCTGAAAGAGGACGACTTCAGTTGCCGCAAACTCATGGAACGCTCCGGCGTCGTTCTCGTCTGCACCACGGACGATCCGACCGACACGCTGGAACACCATCAGGCCATTGCCGCCGATTCCAAGTTTGATATCCAGGTGCTGCCCACCTGGCGTCCCGACAAGGGCATGGCGGTGGATAACTTAAACGTCTTCAACTCCTGGGTGGACGTCTTGGCCGAACGGGCCGATGTGGAGATCAAAGACTTTTCCAGCTTTATGGAAGCCCTGCGCAAGCGTCATGACTTCTTCCAGGAAGTCGGCTGCAAACTCTCCGACCACGGTCTCGACACGGCCTATGCCGACGAATACACCGACAGCGAAATCGAGGACATCTTTGCCAAGGCACGCTCCAAAAAGGAACTCAGCACCGAAGAAGTGCGCAAGTTCAAGTCCTGCATGCTCTATGAATTCGGCGTGATGGACCACGAAAAAGACTGGACCCAGCAGTATCACATGGGCGCCATGCGCAATAACAACAGCCGCCTCTTTGAAATGCTCGGACCCGACACCGGCTTCGATTCCATCGGCGATTACGAAATCGGACGGCCTCTCTCCCGCATGTTGGACCGCCTCGACGAGACCGGCCAACTGGCCCGCACCATTCTCTACAACCTGAATCCCCGCGACAACATGCTGTTGGCCACCATGCTGGGTAACTTCCAGGACGGCAGTATTCCGGGCAAGATGCAATTCGGAAGCGCCTGGTGGTTTCTCGACCAGAAGGACGGCATGGAACAACAGATCAAAGACCTTTCCAAAGCCGGCCTGCTCAGCCGCTTCGTCGGAATGCTCACCGACAGCCGATCCTTCCTGTCCTACACGCGCCACGAATATTTCCGCCGCATCCTCTGCAACCTGCTGGGCCAGGAAATCACCGATGGCTTTATCCCCAACGACACAAAACTCATTGGCCAGATGGTCCAGGACATCAGCTACAACAACGCCGTGCGCTACTTCGGCTTCGACCTGAAAGAAAAAGACTGACACCAAGTCAATCCAAACCAACCACCGGTTTCTGTCCCCACAAAGGCAGAAACCGGCTTTCTTTTCAGATCCATCCGCATATTTTGGGGGAAACTTTTATCTGATGGTCCGCATGCGATAATATTCAGGACTTACATGAAAGTTTCAGGCCAAAAGCCCGGAGGGCTTCCCCAAAAATAATCCCGGATTTTAGCCCGGTTAAAACCCGGGACTATGATTGGGCAACGCCATCGGCGTTATGCTGAAAATCCCCAAAATACCAAAAGGGCCTCTTTTTAATCACAGACCAACACCTCCAACCCAAGTCGAAAAATTGCTCCAGACGCTCAGCGCCCCAGCGGCCCCGCGTTTCTTTTTCTAATCAACCGCAGATAGCACAGATTTCGCCGATACATTCGCTCACGCCATGGAGGTTCCAGGTTCATCCGCGCATTCCCTCAAGTTCTCCAGCATTCCTGCCGATAAAACAGGATGAGGCATGGAAGTCTCTTACATATTACCTCAGGGAAGAGGTGTGATCATGTTTGAAATGATACGGGGCGCGGAGACGTTTACGTCTTCATCAGTATTTCAATTCAGCAACGGGGCCACATCCGAGTCGGCTCCCGAATCCGGCCAGGCCGACAATCCGCAACCATCCACCACAGACGACGCCTTGTCGCGTATCCGCGAGGCGATCGGCGACGATGTGCGCATTGTGACCGATGCACCGCCTGAAGAAGGGGATGAACGCCAACCCGGGATTGACCGCAACGGTCTCTACACGCTCATGCAACGCATGCGCCAGCCCTTTACCGAGGCCATGCAGCGCTCGACGCAATCGCTCATGGAATCCATGATGGAGCAGGTCAGTTTTTCCTTTGAAAACGCCTTCTCGAACATGCTCACCAAAAACCAGGCAAACGGCATGCAGGGCCTGATGACTACCTTGCAAAAGCGCTTTGACAAATTGGCCGAGACCGATCCCGAACAGGCCCAGCGCCTGAAAATGCTGCTCGACGCGCTGTCGATCCTGAATCCGGAAAACGGCAAACGCGCCATGGAGAGCATCAATCGCGCCCTGGAAAATCTGGACACCTTTTACAAAATCGCCCAAAACCCGCCGACACCGCAGGCTCCCCCGACCGATGCCGCCTCCACCCAGCAAAGCCCGACCACCCGCATCGAAATGATCCACTTTGAACTCGACCTGGAAATCACCAGCACCCAGAGCGTGGAATCGGTTGTGGCGCAGTTGAACGATGAAGGCATCAAGGTGGAAACGACCAGCGCCTATGCGTCCCAGACCATCAAACTCCACGTGGAATTTACAGGCATCCGAATGGAGCAGTCGGACCCGCTGGTGCTGGATCTGGATGGCGACGGCGTGAATTTGAGCAGCGCCTGGGATGGCGAAAATTTTGACATTACCGGGACGGGCAAGGATTCAAAGACGGCCTTTGTCCGCGGCGATGACGCCTTTCTCGCCCTGGACCGCAACGGCAATGGACGCATCGACAGCGGCAAGGAACTCTTCGGCGATCAACATGGCGCGAAAAACGGCTTTGCCGAACTCACGAAATATGACAGCGACGGAAACAACCGAATCGACGCCGCGGACAGCATCTACGAATCGCTGCGCCTCCTCCATGATAAAAACGGCGACGGCAAGGTGAAGAAAAACGAAATGAGCACGCTGGGCGAGATGGGCATCGATTCGATTGACCTGAACTTCCTGAGCGATACCGAAAAGACCGACCAATACGGTAACCGCCTGGCCGAAAGCAGCGCCTTCACCCGAAGCGACGGGTCTAAGGGCCAGATCGTGGACGCCTGGCTCGGGTATTATAATCGCTAAGAAAGATTCCATCCCGCCTGGGCGTTGAGGCTGAGGGCTTCTTCGCGACTGACGGGATCAACATGATACGCCGCCGCGCCGATCATGGCGGCATTATCCGTGCATAATACGGGGGGTGGAAAAACCAGGTGCGTGCTCTTGAGCCTCTTAGCGGCGGCCGCGCGCAGGCCCCGGTTGCAGGCAACGCCACCCACCACGGCCAGCCGAAACAAGCCCTCACCCTTGAGCGCCTTCAAAGATTTTCCCAGCAATACATCGATCACCGCTTCCTGAAAAGACGCGCACAAATCGCGCACCGCGTTTTCCGACGCGGCAAATTTCACGATGCCCCCGTTGTCCTCAATCACCCGGACAACCGCCGTCTTCAAACCGCTGAATGAAAAATTGTAATCCTTCGAATGCAAAATAGGACGTGGCAGATCGAAGGCCGTCGGATCGCCTTCCGACGCCAGCTTATCCACCACGGGACCACCGGGATAACCCAGCCCCAGGCACTTGGCTACCTTGTCATAAGCCTCGCCGGGAGCATCATCCAGCGTGGAGCCGATAGTCCGCATTTCTGCCGGCCCGTCCACGCGAATCAGGCTGCTGTGTCCGCCGCTGATGACCAGGCCCAGAAAGGGATAATCAAAGGCGGCTTTGTCGCGACCACTTTTTTCCATGAGACGCGTATCCCCCGCCTCAGACGACCACTTTTCATCGGACTTCTCGCCCTCGGGCGGAAGCTCGAAAAGACGGCTCTGTCCTTCCGGCAATTCGCAAAAAATCGAATGCAGATGCCCCATGGTGTGATGCACGGGAATCAGCGGAATATCCCGCGCGAAGGCTATCGACTTGGCCGTTTCCACGCCCACCAGCAGCGAGCCAATCAGGCCGGGACCACGCGTAACCGCTATGGCATCAATGGTTGACAGAGGATCCTCGCCCGCACCGTCCATCAGTCCCAAGGCCTGTTCGATAACGGGAAGCATATATTGAATATGGCAGCGCGAGGCGATTTCCGGCACCACCCCGCTGTAAATCCGGTGCACCTGCATCTGGGAGGCGATGGCGTTGGCGCGAACAAGCCGACCGCCCTCCACAATGGCCACGGCCGTTTCGTCGCAGGAACTTTCGATGGACAAAATACGCATCAGGATTTCGCCTCCTCGTCAAAGGGGTTTTGCTTTTTCATTTCAAGCAGAATGTCTTCCACTTTTTTCCGAATATTTTCAATGGCTTCCGCATCGGCATCGGCAGGAACGGGAATCGGCTCGCCATACATGGCCACACTGCGGCTGAAAGGCTTGGGAAATTCCATGCGATCCCAGGAGCGAAAAGTCCATTTGCGCTCAATGTGCATGGCAATGGGAATAATCGGCTTGCCGCTTCGACGCGCCAGAAGGACGATGCCTTCCTTTACCTCATGGCGCGGCCCCTTGGGACCATCCACCGCCAGCCCGGCATTATCTTCCGCCTTCAACGCCTTCGCGATCCCCAGTAAGGCCCGGCCACCTCCGCGGCTGGATGAGCCCCGCATCACACTGGCCCCCACAAGCCCCACAAATCGCGCCATCAATTCTCCGTCGCGGCTGCGGCTGACCATGAGATATATTCTGCCGGCCATCTTTTTCAGTTGGAAAAATTCCCGGGCCATCATAAAACTATCGCCATGAAAAAAGGCTGCCGAAAAACGATGCCCCGATTTTAATCCGGCCTCAACCCGGTCCCAGGCTCCCAGACGCTGATGCCGCAAGGTCAGACTCACCAGACGAAAAATCAGATAAATCAGCGGAATGCCAAGATTCAGGATCAGAAAGTGGAGCGATTTTTTGCGAAAAGCCGATGCCAAAATAAATATCCTTTGTCCCGTGAGCCCTAAGGGGAAAAAGATTTTATCGCAAAGTCCGCCCAAGGAAAAGATATAAAATAGATCATTGCCGAAAAAATGCATCGCGAAGCGAAAAAACACCATCGGGCGGGTAATTCCATCC
>CAYWYC010000188.1:0-9683 GCA_964462565.1 uncultured Candidatus Sumerlaeota bacterium
TGGGATATGCCTTACGCAAAAGCCAAGACAAATATCAGTATGAAGGATCAAGGAACCGCCGCGGTGGAATCACTTTCGCTTGACGAAATCGACGGCAGGCAGTAAACTTCTGCCATGAAAAAGACCAACTACTTCCACAAACTGGCAGACACCCAAAAGAAGAATAAATCCCTCCTCTGCGTAGGGCTGGATCCCGCACCGGAAAAGTTGCCGGAGCCATTCAAGAAACGCAACGGGTCGGACATTGCGCGATTTAACAAGGCCATCATCGAAGCCACCGCCGACCTGGCCGCCGCCTACAAGCCGAACTGGGCCTTTTACGAGGCGCTCGGAATCGAAGGCCTCAAGGCGCTTGAAAAAACGCTCGAAGCCATTCCCGACAATATTCCCGTCATCGCCGACGCCAAACGTGGCGACATCGGAAATACGGCAAAGGCCTATGCCCGGTCGATATTCGAAGTGTGGGACGCCGATGCGGTGACCCTGAGCCCCTATATGGGCCTGGATACGCTCGAACCTTTTCTCGACTATTCGGACCGGGGGGCCTACGTGCTCTGCCTCACATCCAATCCCGGCGCCGCCGACTTTGAAACACCGGGACGTCTCTACCTGAAGATCGCCCGTGCCTTGCAGGATCAGGAAAAGTACCGCAACGTCGGTCTTGTCGTGGGAGCCACCCAGGCCCGCCGCATTCAGGCCGTCCGCAGCGCCGCGCCGGATCTGCCTTTTCTGCTGCCGGGAGTGGGATCGCAGGGGGGATCGGCCCAGGCCGCCGTTCAGGGAGCCTGGGGAGAATGCCCCGGAGCCGTATTGGTCAACGTCTCGCGCTCCGTACTCTATGCTTCCTCGGGCAAGGATTTCGCCGAAGCCGCGCGCCGGGCCGCCGACGATTTTCGCCAGACCCTGCAGGCATGCATCCCCCGGTAAGCCGTAAACCCAGGCAAAGGGGAGAAAGCAAGCACCATGCATATCGCCATTGACGCCCGCTATCTCAACGAAACCCAGTCGGGCGTCGCCAAATACAGCGAAAACCTGATCAACCACCTGTCCCAGCAGGACCAGGAAAACCGCTATACCGTATTCATCCATCGCAGTTTCAACCGCCGCCTCAAGGTGGGCGAAAATTTTCATATCATCGAATCCGCCTACCACCCCGTGAGTATTCGAACGCTCATCAATTTCGGTAATATGGTGAAAAAGACAGAATGCCATTTTCTCCACAGCCTTTCCCCAGTGGCGCCGCTCTATGGAGCCCCCAAGCAAATCCTTACACTCCATGATCTCCAACCTTTTATTGTCGATGAAGAAGAAGAAAGCGCCAAGGGACCATCCCGCGGAAAACTCGCATCCCTATTCTACAAACTGAGTTTTCCCCATGCCGTTCGCGCCACCACCTGGTTCATATCCGTGTCCCGCGCCACCAAGGACCGCTTCGTGCGCCACTTTCCCGAAATGGAACACAAGACCATCACCGTTCATTCCGGCGTGGAAAAGATTTACTTCGAGCCCCCCGAAGGCACCATCGCCCAGATGGTCGCGAAAAAGATGGGCCTGCCGCCGCGATTTATCCTTTACATAGGAAACGCCCGACCCCAGAAAAACCTGCCCACCATGATTCGCGTTTTCAAAAAGGCCCTGCAAGCGCATATCAACAAACTCGAAGGCATGGAATTTGTCCTGGCGCTCAGCCATGACCGCAATACCGCCCGCATCCGCAAACTGGTGCATGAGGAAGGCATGGATAAGCAGGTCCGCTTTGTCGGTCCCGTAACGGAAGAGGAAAAGCGTGTGCTCTACGCGCGGGCCACCTTGCTCTTTTTTGCCAGCAAGGGCGAGGGTTTCGGATTTCCCATCGTGGAAGCCCAGGCCGCCGGATTGCCTGTATTGGGATCCAACGACGCGTCCATGCCCGAAATCGCCGGAAATTCAGCCATGCTCGTGCCACCCAATGACGAACATCGCCTGGAGGAAAGCCTGGCCCAGTTGCTTTTGGATGAACAGCTGCGTAAGGATTACGCGGAAAAGGGACGCAAAAACGCCGAACGTTTTTCCTGGACCAAGACTGCTGACGAGGTTCTCCAGATTTACAAACTGCTCATGTGAAGTCCGCTTTTTGCCAGGCAATCGCGGGAAGCCCGAAAATGAAATCCCCCAACTCTGCCCAAAGTCCGTCGTCGCCCATTGCCACCATCCAGGTGGACCTCGACAGTTTGTGGGCCGTCAAGCAGGTTTACGGCATCCCCGTTCAGGAGCAGGACATCGAAGATGATCCCCTTTTTGAAACCGGCCTGACGCGCATCCTGGAGATGCTCGACGAGCGCGAAACCAAAGCCACCCTCTTCGTCATCGGGAAAGATTGCGAGTCCGAAAAAAAAGTCCGACTGCTCAAACAGGCCGCCGATGCCGGGCATAAGCTGGCCAACCACAGCTACCACCATCCCATTGGAATGGGAAATCTGCCCCCGGAAGAAATTCTGGCGGAAATCGAAAAAACAAATGCCGCCATCGAGCAGATTTCCGGCTCCACCCCCATCGGATTCCGGTCACCGGGATATGACATTTCCCCCGCCATTATCGACGCCCTGATCCGGGCCGGAATGCGTTACGACGCGTCTATCCTCCCCAGTCCCTTCACCGCCGTCATGCGCGTCGTTGCCCGCCTCATTGCGCGTGGGGGAAGCGCCGCCGGCAAGGGCCACTATGGGCGTGGGCCTCTCTGGAAAGCGCCGACTTCACCTTATGTTCCCGACCCCCAATATCCCTGGAAGGAAGCCGGAAACGATTCGAACGCGCCTCAGCAGCTAATGGAATTCCCCGTCTCTGTCAGCCCCGGCTTGCGCATGCCGATACACGCGGGGATTGCCATCCAGTTCGGGCTTCAGTGGCTGAGGCGCAGCCTTCGAAAATTGGCCTCACGAGATCACGCGCAGGTCCATTATGTTTTCCACCTTACCGACCTCACCGGCGGAGAAGAACTGGATGGACTTCCGCGCGGCTTTTTGGCCGGGCGCGTATTGGGCCGGAGCAGTTCTTCGAAAACGGCCTTTGCCCGGGAAACGCTGGACTGCCTGCAAAGCCTCTTTACCATACTAACCGTCGAGGAACTTATCTCGCGCAACCAATTTTCCTGATGCAAATATCGCACCAAAATAATACGTAAATGTAATTTTATGTGCCTTTTTGCTTGACTTAAGCCCTTGTAATTCGGTAGCAATGAATGATACAAGGTGTGTGTTCTGGAGCAAACGTTTTCCGCCGGTTTCACAGAAATTGTGTTTTCAATAACCGGTTGGAACGTCCGCTAAAGTACTTGTGCTCCTTCCCTTTGGATGCAGAAGCGGGAAGGCGGCGCACCTTTCATAGCAAAAGCTGAGGAGCCCTTCTTGAGCAAAACAGGAATCGGGAGGCTCTCGCTTATATTCCGCGTAAGGAGATTCACAGCCTGATGAAACTTACAATCAAAACAACATGCTGTCTGATCATTCTGCTTCTGGCCAGTTCGCTTTTTGCCCAGGATGCGGAAATCCTGTTCTCCGATACTTTTTCCGGGGTATCGGGCAGGCCGGCTGGATGGTCTTTCGATACATCTGATCGCAGCTACTGGGTCGTGCAGAACGGTTGGCTCTATACAGGCAATGGTGATGACCTTGTCACGCAGGATAATTACTCATTCGCCTTGATAGGCGCATCGGAAGGCATGTCCGCGTCAGACGTTATACTACGCTGTCGATTCTACATGACCCAGGCCAACGGGGGAGTGGTGCTCGTGGGAAGATGGCAGGACCGCGAAAACTATGTGCGCTGTGAATTGTCCGTCATCGAAAATGTCGTCGCCATGAAACTGGTTTCCATCTCCAATGGCAACGAGCAGGAAATCGCTTCCCAGGTGATCAACACCGCCGCCATGAATCTGCCAAGCATTGTCCAGGGAAGCCCCGAGTCATCCCTGGAATTGGCAATGGCCTTTGAAGGCAGCTTCGTCAGCGGTTGGCTCAACGGACAAAAAATCGCCCAGGGACGCGATCCCGCCATGCAGCAAGGCATGATGGGACTTGGCCAGCGTCTCAACGAGGTTTATTTCAAGGATGTGATTATATCCAAAATATCCGAAGCAGACCTTTCCAATATCGACACTATTTATCATGTAATCGTGGGAACCAATATGTCCCAGTCGGCCGCGGACAATATGGTCCAAAGCCTGAACGAAGAAGGACTTGGGCCGGCCATGATTCGTAAGACTGGCGAAGAATTGCGCGTGGTTCAGGGCAACTATACTTCGCGCGAAGATGCCGAAGCGGGTAAGTCCCGTCTCGATTCGGCAGGAATGTCGCCCGGGGAAATCGTCTCGGAAAACATTGGGCAGTCCGCCGCGTCGGCCATCCCTGCCGAAGGCAACGCCTTCATGGTCCAGCTGGCCCAGGCCCGCGATGTCTCCGACGCCCGAAGCCTCGTCACCTCGCTTCGCCAGCAGGGATATTTTCCCACCATGGTGCAGGATGGCGATTACTTCAAGGTCTTCGTTGGTCGCTTTGCCGATCGCTCTGACGCACTCAAAATGCGGGCCCGCATGGCGGCAGAGGGATTTTCCTTCGCCAAGATTGTTTCCGAATCCGAACTCGGAAAGGCCGTTCCCACGCCCCCACAGGCCCAGACCCAGCAGCGTGAGTTGCCCGGTAGTGTGCTCGAAAGTGATGCCTGGCAAAACCTGACCCAGGCCGAAAAGGAAGAAGTCGCCCGCCTCGTGGCCATGCAACGCGCGTCCCGTGTCCAGATGCAATCCATGCAGGAAATCATGGAACTCAAAAAAATGGTCAACGAACTCGGCGAAAACCAGAAGAAAATCTTCATGACCATTTCCGAGACGGAAGACCGCGAAGAAAAGCGGCAGCGGGACATCCGCACCCTCATCAACCGCATCGACCGCGCCCAGGATGAACAGAACTACGAAGGCGCTCTGGAACTGCTCGATCAACTCGAAGAACTCGACCCGGCTTCCCCCCTGCCCAGCATCAAACGCCAGAGCATCATGCACATGCAGCAGGGAACCTTCCCCGGTTCCGAAGCGCTCAAGGAACGCGAGCGCCGCGAAATCAATAACCTCATGGCCCGCGCGAAAGACCTTTCCAACAGCGACGACCTGGAAGACCTCAGGCAAGCACAGAACATATATACCGGCATACTGGCCAGAGAGCCCGACGAGGAAACCAGGCAAGAGGCCCTGAGTCAGGTCAATTCTCTTAGCAACGCCATCGAAAAACTCACGAGCTTGCAGCAGGAAAGGCAAATCCAGCAGACCAAGCAAAACAACATGATCATGTGGGGCGCCCTCGGTGGTGTCCTGGTGATCTTTATCCTGGCGATCATATTCATCTATTCCGCCGGGCGTCGCCGTTATGCACGCATGTTGCGGCAGATGCAGGACGAGGCCATTGCCCCCCTCCAGGAACTCCGTGAAAAAACACAGATGCTCTCCGCCGGTGGTGGCGCCGCTGCCGGCGCCGGGATTGCCTATGGACAGGATCGCGAAATGATCGAACAATCCGATTCATCCGAAAGCGAATTCATGATCCCCGAAGCCGACACCAACACGGCTCCGCCCTCTCCGGCAAGCCCCACCAGGGAATCCGATGAAAGCACCGACCTGGGTGAAGACGATTTCATGATGGACTTTGACGCCGAATCGAAATCGGAACCGGAACCCCAAAAAGCCGAGACCGAAGACGAAGACTCGGAAGACCTGGTATTCAGCTTTGACGAAGGTGACGAATCCGAAAACCTTGCCGAAGAAACCGGCCCCGCCATCACTGCCGCCGAAGTCCTGGAGCAGGAAGACAAAAATGAACAGGATGAAGACATTGTATTTTCCTTTGACGATGGCATGACCGACTCTCCCATTTCCGAAACTTCCGAAGACGATGTTACCGCTTCCGAAGAAACGCTGCCCCTGGATGATCTGGAACTGGATGAGCAGGTGGAGGCCGACTCGAGCGAAAAAGAAGATTCGGTTTACGACTCCATCCCCCTCGACGACTTCAGTTTCGATTCCGACGAAGATACCCTTGGTGGCTCCAAGGAAACAGAATCCCCCTTTGACGACTCTCTCGAAACCACGCCTGCGGAACCCGCTCCCCCAGTACCTGCCCCGGTGGAACCCACTCCCGCGGAACCCACTCCGGTAGAACCCACTCATGTGGAAAATGCCACAACAGGCGCAGCGGGTCTTTCCCAGTCTTTTCAGGCCGGCTCGGCCGGTCAAATGCCGAAAGGATGGAATGGAGAAAACACCGACTACGCCAGCCTTCAGATAGTGGATACGCCCGACGGCGAGGGCCAGTGCCTGATGTTCAAGAAAACCGAAGGAGCCGGTCCTACTTCTTTCAACCGGAAGTTCGACGCCCTGTCGGGCAAAATCCAGATTGAGTTTGATATTCGCTGCGACGAAAAGAACAAGCACCTCCTCGGGCTTTATGTGGAAAAGGATGGCGATTTTCGCAGGTCCGTTCACACGGTCGTGCAAAGCGTCGATCCAAAGAGCCCCGCCCATCTTCGCGTCTTCACCCGTCCCACCGATTACCGGCTCGGTAAGTGGGCCCATGTCAAATACATGGTGGACCTTGATGAAGGCATGGTCGATGGATATGTGAATGATAAACTCGTAGCCGAAGGCGTTCGCATGGGTACTCGCACAGACAGTCTCAACACGATATCTATCCGCGACAACAGTGAAACGACCGGCACGCTATATGTGAACAATCTGGAGATCAAATCCGCCTGAAAGAAGCACCAATGAAACATGAGCGGACATAAAGCCCTGCCCTTTATGTCCGCTTCTTTTTTTTAAGCTCATGACGCTATCGGTTAATCAACTAATTGGCTTTGGATTATCCCCGGAAACAATCGACGTCTGGGAAAAATCGGGCGTGGAAAACCTCCTGCCTCTCCAGGAAAAGGCACTCGCCCAATTCGGCTTTCTTCATGGTAACGACCTCCTTGTTCTGGCGCCCACCTCCTCGGGCAAAACCATGATCGCCGAAATGGCCGCCCTCAAGCAACTCGCCGACAACCGACGCGTCGTGTATCTCGTCCCCACCAAGGCCCTGGCCGAAGAAAAATATCGCAACTTCTCCGATCTGTACGGACCCCTCGGCTACCGAGTCGCAATCGCCACACGCGAACGCCCCGACACCGACCGTCTCGTCATGGAAGGACGCTACGACTGGCTCATCGCCGTGTACGAAAAAATGAAGTCCTACCTCGTGGCTCGTCCGGAAATGCTCAACGGCATCGGATTGGTCATCGCCGACGAAATCCAGACCCTCGGCGAAGCCGGACGCGGCGCGACAGTGGACTTGCTCCTGACCAAAATCCGCAAGTCGCCCTATCCCTGCCAATTCCTCGGCCTGTCCGCCGTTCTGGGAGAAGACGCCAAGCGCCTGGCCCAATGGCTGAACTGCCAACTGCTCATCGAACAGAAGCGCCCCCTCGAACTCCTCGAAGGCGTGTACGATGCCGCCTCCGGGGCCTTCCATTATCGCGCCTTCAATTCCGGCGAAGAAGGCAGCGAAATACTCGCCAAAGAAAAGACCCCTCCCGAATCCATCGAAATCGACGAAGAAGAAGCGACCGCTGATTTCCGACGCGAAGCCATCTTCAATCTCGCTGCACAACTCGCCCTCGAAAACAATGAACAGGTCATCGTCTTCGTCCCGACGCGCTATGTCTCCCGAAACTGGGCCCACCGTTTCGCCCAGCGTTACGAGCTTGACGAAGCAGCGCAAATGCTCAAGGAAATCGAAAACTACGAAGACACCTTTTCCAGGGAACTGCTCATAGAGACATTGCGAAATGGCATCGCCTTTCACAACGCCGATCTTTCCTGGGACTTGCGCGAGCTCGTCGAGGCCCACTTCAACAGCGGCGAAGTCCGCGTGCTCTTCTCCACCTCCACCCTTGGCCAGGGGGTCAACCTCACGGGACGCAACGTGATCCACGTCCCTGTCATGGTGGAAAACGACGTCTGGACCGGTCGGCCCGCCTTTGTCTCACTCAGCCGCAGTCGCTTTCGCAATCAGGGCGGACGCGGCGCGCGTTTCAGCCGGGAAGAAGAACATGGCCGGTCCATGTTGCTGGCGACAAGCAAGCAGGAAACAGACCGGCTGATTCGCGATTATGTGCACGGTGAAATTGAAGCCTTGTCCCCCCGCATCGCTCCGGAGGAAATGGAGGTCCAGATTCTGGATCTCATATCTTCAGGCATTTGCCGCAACGCCGATGAACTGACGGATTTTTTCCATGACACTTTTTCCGGACGCAGCCATTGGCCTGTTGACTCCGCGCCCGTACGCAAAGGCATCGAAAACTCGCTGGAAAAGCTGGCGGCCGATCGCTTTATTCGTTCCACTACCGATGGGGCCTATAAGATTACCGGCATCGGGGAAACGGCTGCCGGATCGGGAATGGCCCCGGCGTCGGTACGCGATATCGCCGACTGGTTGGAGGCCGGGCCGGTGGCTTTCCCGCGGGATCCGCTGGAAGCACTACTCGTTATGGCCATAACACCCGACGGCCAGGATTTTCCCGTGGGCCCCGCTCGACAGGATCTTTCGGCAGCCCAATGGATCGAGCCCATTCGCGAGCGCCTGGAAGGAGATGGCGGCCATCTCGCTCCAGCCATTGCCAAATTGCTCTATCCCGAAGGCGGCATCGCACGGGAAGGGCTCCGGCAAATACGCATGGCCCTTTGCCTGGATGCCTGGATCGGTCCCGGAGAGACCCGCGAGATCGAAGAGCGCCATCATATTTTCAGCGGAAGCCTGGCCAACATGGCCGCCCACTTCGCCTGGCTCGTCCAGGGAGCAGCCGCCATCGCCCGGAGCCTCGCCAAAGCTGAAGCCCTCTGCAAGGCCCTCGATCAACTGGCCGGACGCCTGGTGCTGGGATGCTCCGAACAGGCTCTGCCGCTCAAGGCATTGCGCGTTCCGGGGCTTTCGCGCGCTTATCTTATGGCACTGACGCGGGAAGGTTACACGAGTATCCCATCGCTGAAGGAAGCCGGAGAAGCCAAACTGGCGGAAATCCTGCCTTCCAGAATCGCCAAAGCCATTTTCGAAGAAATCCAGAGAAAAAGACGGACAAAACCCCTGCTTCCCGCCGCCTCAGGACAGCACGAAGCCCACGAGCCGCACCTCTCCACCGATACGCCCTTACTCAGGATCGACCGACGCGGAGCCGGCAAGCTCTGGCTCAATGGCGAGGAAATATACCTGCCGCCCTTGCCCTTCCAGCTGATCAGCATGCTGGCCGAAAAACCCGGAATCGGACTCAGCTACGAAGAAATCGAAGACCGACTCTGGTCCGAAACCCAGGTCGAACGCCAGCAACTCCAGACCCATCGCCGCACCATTATCGCCAAACTGGGGGCCCTGCTTTCAGAGGAAAAGGCCAGCCGTTTGCTGCCGATTATACGGGGCCGCGGCATGCGGCTGGATCTGACTGCCCAGCAGATAGAAATCATCGAAACCTGACGCATCGCACGCCTCAATGGCGGGGCACCCGGGTCCTGTTTTTTAAATATTTTCTTAATCTTGCGATATTTTTGCAAATCTTATGCGGACCGATTCGTTTTTTTCCTTAATCCTTCAAGCAGCAGAGCCAAAAACCGAAATATCCGCAAAATCTGAGCG
>CAYWYC010000189.1:0-4008 GCA_964462565.1 uncultured Candidatus Sumerlaeota bacterium
CAACCCCAGGTCGGACAAAGAAAAAGAAGAGAGGGCTGAAGGCCCGATCCATACTCAAAATTGCAAAAAGACTTTTGAGAACAACTATAGCAGAAAGACTTTCGAGATTCGCTGCTGGAATAATAATAATTCTTATATCACAATTTATGTTACAGCCCCCTTGCTGGCGCGGGACTTCGGTTCGTTGCCTGGGTTTCGCGCGAAAAAGGCGTTGGCAAGCCGACGCACTCCATGATTCGTCCCTATTGTATTTCCAGGTGGGAGCCGTATTGAATTGAGATAGCGTTTTTTTTAGACCTATACCAGACGAATTCTCCTTCCAAAAATGCTACGTGTCACTGCGACGCACGCATTGTCAAATGCTTCTGACGAACCTTAATTCTTGACTCCTTTGCTCTGCCTTGGTAGGGTCCATGGCCTAATATACCCTTTCGGGAAAGGAAGGAATGGACCCCATGGCAGTGACACTCGACACCCTTATCAGTCTTTGCAAGCGACGCGGTCTGGTTTTTCAGAGCAGCGAAATTTACGGCGGCCTGGCGGCGACCTATGACTATGGTCCCCTGGGCGTGCAGTTCAAGCGCAATATTCGCGATGCCTGGTGGCGCGCCATGGTGGAACGCCGCGACGATATCGAAGGCATCGAAGCCGCCATCCTCATGCACCCCCGTGTGTGGGAAGTGTCGGGTCATGTGGCCAACTTCAACGATCCCCTGGTGGATTGCAAAAGCTGCCGCCGCCGTTTTCGCGCCGACCATATATGGGTGGCCAAAATCACCGGACCGGAGGGCCAGGACTGGGGCGAGGTCGGACCCATTCTCGCTTCGAGTTTGCCCGAGGCGGTCGATGGCGCGGCCACGAAAAAGTTCAAGAAAAAGGGCGCGCCCGAAGGTACGCAGATCGACGCGCAGACCGTGGCCGATAATCCCGGTTCCGAAGTGGCGCGATGCCCCGACTGCGGCGGCGACCTGACTGAATCCCGCCAGTTCAATCTCATGTTCCGCACCTTTGTCGGACCCGTCGAAGACAAGGGCAACCAGGTGTATCTGCGTCCCGAAACGGCCCAGGGCATTTTTGTGAATTACGATAACGTCCAGACGACGATGCGGCGCAAACTGCCCTTTGGCATCGCCCAGATCGGTAAGTCCTTCCGCAACGAAGTCACCACCAAGGCCTTCATCTTTCGCATGTTGGAGTTCGAGCAGATGGAGATGGAATATTTTGTCACTCCCGGCAGCGACGAGGAATGGTATCCCTATTGGCAGAAGGAACGGCTCAACTGGTTCAAAGGCCTGGGCGTGAATCCCGAAAATCTGCGCCTGCGCGACCATGAGGCCGACGAACTGGCCCACTATTCCAAGGCCTGCTCCGACGTGGAATACAAGTTTCCCTTTGGCTGGAGTGAGTTGGAAGGTATCGCAAACCGGACTGATTTCGACCTTTCACGCCATGAAGAAGGTTCCGGCAAGCGCTTGAAATATTACGACCAGGCCAACGACCGGCACGTGACGCCTTACGTGATCGAGCCGGCTGTCGGCGTGGACCGTTGCTTTATGACTTTCCTCTGCGATTCCTATCGTGAAGAAGAACTGGAAAAAGGCAAGCGCACCGTGCTGGGCCTGCATCCCGATCTGGCCCCGATCAAGGCCGCCGTTTTTCCCCTCCTGCGCAACCGCGACGAGCTCGTGACGAAGGCGAAGAAACTAGCCGCCGACCTGCGCGAGTTTGTGCCTACGCGCTACGACGATACCGCCGCCATCGGCAAACTCTACCGCCGACAGGACGAAGTGGGTACGCCCTTGTGCGTGACGGTGGATATGGATTCGCTGGAAGACCAGGCCGTGACGGTGCGCCATCGCGATACGATGGAGCAGGAACGCGTGGCGATGGACCAGCTTCCCCGCTTCTGCCAGGACAAGCTGGCGGCGATGCGCAAGGAACTCAACTTCGCGGACTAAAATCCATACCGCCCCCGTTCGTCGTCAGCCCCGTACGGGGCGTCGGATTAAACGTAAGCCTCTATTCCATCTGGAAATTTCTCGTTCGGATGACGGCCCTTACGGGCCTGACTACAAACATGGTACGGCTTATTCCACTTCGATTTCGATTTCGCTGACGGGGTCGGGTAGGATTCGTAAGACGTTGGGCAGGACGACGGGGTTGCCGTCGGCATCCAGCTCGTTGCTGTCGGCAACGAGGGTTTCGTCGGGTTCCACGTCTTCGGGATTTTCGGGGATCACTTCACCTTCCGGTTCTTCGGGTCCGGGCCGGTTCATGTAGGAAATCGACAAAATACCTCGCAGCTTGGATGCCGCAACAGGCGTTCCCTCCAAGACGATCTGTTCAAGATCGGTGATGGGAATTTGCGACGTGTAGAACTGCAAGACGATGGAATTGCTGTCCTTTGATACTTCGTAAAAATCTTTCTGAATCGGCAGCAATTGTTCCTGCCCGGCTTCCGCGGGGTTGGAGGTATGGGGCTGTTCGGCGCTTTCGAGTTTTTCGGGAAAGATGCACTTGGGCGGCAGCTCATTCACTTTTTTGAGGACGTAAATATTCGCGCCTTCGAGCGGCTTGAAGCGGATTTTGTATTTCGCGCCGACCGGCAGTTTGCGGTTTTTTTCGAGCGCGATAAAATCGCCATTTTCATCCTGCCGTAAAATATCGATTTCCAGATCCTGCTTGCGATAGATGCGTTTGACCACGACGCGCCGGTTCAGTCGCCAGGCTTCTTCCGTGTCGGCGGTGGAGATCAGTTCTTCTTCGCCTTTTCCCACAGACGACATGCTTTCGCGGGGAATGCCTTTGCGGACCAGATAATCCAGAATGGCCCGCGCTCGCTGGCCGGAAAGTTTCTGGTTGTATTCGGCGCTGCCCCGCTGGTCGGTGTGGCCTTCAATGATGAAGGAACCGCCGCCGTGCTCCTGCATAGAGATGAGAGCGTCGGCCAGTTCGTCCAGTTGCTTGCGGCTTTCCACCCCCAGGGTGTCGGTGCGGTATTGGTTTGTGGGGAAGTAAATTTTGCGCAATGTTATCTGGCGCGTGGGGACGGGCATACCGGGTAGCAGGACGGCGCGTGTCTTGATCTGGGGCTCGTTCAGGTTCAGCAGGATTTTTTCGGCGGGGACGATGCCCTCATTCTCGACCACGGCGCGGGCCGTTGCCAGGTTGCGCATGGTGATTTTCCGGTCGCGTTTTTGTTCTTCGCTGGTGGGTTCTTCCGGCAGGAGTTTGAGTCCCTGTTCATAGCTGGTGATGGCTTTGTCCCATTCTTCCAGCCCGAAGAAAACATCGCCCAGTCCGAAAAAAGGCTCCGGCCGCGACGGTTCCGCCTTGGCCGCGCGCGCGTAATATTCCAGGGCTTTGCGGCTGTCCTTCTGCACTTCGGCAATCGTGGCCAGGTTGATGTAGGGCCCCGCCAGATTTGCGTCGATTTCCAGAACCTTCTGGTAGCATACTTTCGCGTCGTCCCAGAGCTGCATGCGGAAATAGATATTGCCCAGGCGAAAAAGGGCGTACATGTGATCCGGTTTGACTTCGATGGTTTTGAGGTAATATTTTTCGGCTTCTTCCCAATTTTGCAGGCCATAGTAATAAGTGCCCAGGGCGTATGCGGCTTCGGCGTCGCGGGGGGATTTCTCGTAAGCCGCCTTCAGGTCTTCCAAGTCGGCAGGCTGGCCGAACGCCACGTTCCAGGCGTTCAGCCCGAGCAGCAGCAGCAGCGCCAGACCCCAAACGTAAAAGCCGGGATGCCGGTAAAAAGGCAGATCGATTGATTTATGCATGCGCATGGAATAACCTCCATCGCTTCTGAAATCCGATATTCAAAGTTCCGGCTATCAACAAGTAAACCGATATATATACTTATCATTAAGGGCTTTACATGCTTTGCCCACAGTGTGATTATCCCGATTCACGGGGATTCTTTCAAAGAAAATAAAATATTTTAAGAAAAAAAGCAGAGGTGGAGCAGCAGGCTGGTCGCGGGATGGATTCTGGATCCTGCTG
>CAYWYC010000189.1:4108-9589 GCA_964462565.1 uncultured Candidatus Sumerlaeota bacterium
CGGAACGGGGTATTTTATCGAAAGCCCGTTGTGCCGGCAGGATGCCGGCGGTACGACGTATCGCCACCATCTTGGTGGCAGGCTGGTCGCGGGATGGATTCTGGATCCTGCTGCGGAACGGGGTATTTTATCGAAAGCCCGTTGTGCCGGCAGGATGCCGGCGGTACGTGTTACACCTCTCTGATTATGTATATAGTACAAAAGAGCTTGTTTCTGGGATGGGTTTGGAAAGAGTGCAGATTATCTTTGTGAATAGCGCGGCTCTTTATTAAAATGGTCGGACATAATAATTTTCCGGATTTCAGGAAAGGAAATTATTTTGATGGTGCTTGCGCTGGAATAGAGCATTCTGAAAGGCAGACTTCCATGGATAACGTATTATTTGCCTTTGGGCTGACATTGTTCGCCGGCCTCGCCACGGGCATCGGTAGCGCGCTGGCTTTTCTGGCAAAGCGGACCAACTATCGCTTTCTGTCCGTGGCGACAGGGTTTTCGGCGGGCGTAATGCTCTATGTTTCCTTTGTCGAGATTTTTTACAAGGGCGTCGATTCCCTGGTGGAGCACTATGGCGACTATTGGGGACATTGGGTGAACGTGGCTTCTTTTTTTGGCGGGATTCTTATTATCGGTCTGATCGATAATCTCATTCCTTCCGCCGAAAACCCCCATGAAGCCCACCGCAAAGATGAAATCGACTCGCTGGGCGACCCGTCGGTGGGATTGGAAGCCTTTCGGCATTCGGTCGAGAGCGAACATGCGTCGGTGGAATTTGCCGCGGCCGATCCGGCTCACGAAAAAAAATTGCTGCGCATGGGGCTTTTTACGGCGCTGGCAATTGGCATTCACAATCTTCCCGAAGGCCTTGCCACTTTCCTGGCCGCCTTGCAGGATCCGGGATTGGGCGTGGCCATCGCCATCGCCATCGCCCTGCACAATATTCCCGAGGGTGTCAGCGTTTCGGTTCCGATCTATTACGCCACAGGCAGCAGGAAAAAAGCGTTTTTTTATTCCCTCTTAAGCGGCGTGGCCGAACCGGTAGGCGCGATCATCGCCTATCTGGGCATTCGTTTTCTGGTGGGCGGCGAAACCGGAGTTATTCCTTCGCAGATTATGGGAATCCTTTTTGGCGGCGTTGCCGGAATCATGGTTTATATCAGTCTCGATGAACTTTTGCCCACGAGCCGGGCCTACTCAAAGGGCCATGAAAGCCTTTTCGGCCTGATTGCCGGTATGCTGGTCATGGCCCTGAGCTTGCTGCTCATGAGATAAACAAAACCACAAAATCCTATTCAGGCTTTGCCTGTTTCTTTTCGCGGTATTCCATCTTTACGCGGGCGACGCGTCGCATGTCACGGTCGGAGACCCAAGCGTTTTCTCCGCTTGCGGCGACGCAATAGATATTGCGAAAGCCGATTTCTTTGGCATTGCCATCGGCACCGGGGACCGTCTGGGCATTGCCGAAACGTCCGAATCGGGTGATCAGGTTGCCAGCAGTATCGACAAGCTTGACGCCGCTGTGATCGACATCGCCCAGGATGATGCGGTCGGCTCCGTCGCAGGCCAGGAGGTTGAGGGGATCGTCGCAGCCGGGGCAGACCTGTCCGCGAAATCCGCCGCGCAGCGCCCACTTCTCCTGATCGGAACCCCGGTCGCCGCCTTCGGGTCCGAACTTGACCAGATAGGCGACTTCACTCTGGTGGCGCACGATATGGTCCGCGGCTTCGCGGGCCTTGTGCCACTTGCCGTCCTGAAAGGTGAATTCTTCCTTTTTGATTGCTTCGCCGCGCGAGTAGGCCTCGTCGCCTTTGGCTGTGCGGATAGCCCAGTGCGTCATGCTGACCGTGGGAAAGATATAGTCGAAGCGGAATCCCCAGCGGTCCTTCTTTTCCGGCCAACCGGCGCCGTCGATTGTATAGATGTTGCCCCTGGAATCGACCGTCAGGCTGGCGCCGCCATGGAAGAGATTGCAGAGGATTTCCGATTCCATATCGGGCTTGAGAAGTTTGATTGATCCGGCAAAGTCGCTGGAACTGTCACGGCGGTTTCCTCCGTCGCGCGACAGAATATTGCCCTGGTCCGTCGTCGCGCCGATGCACCAGGGAGCCGCGGAGTAGAACTGGATCAGCGCCTGTGATTCCATCTCCACATTGTTCGGATCCCAGAGTTCCATTTGTTTTTCGCGGAGATCGGGGTCATAGGCTTCCATGGCAGGAAAGGGCTTCAGGATCTGCTTTTCGTCGGAGCGGCTGCCATACCAGCCCAGATAGGTGGGATAGGTGGCATGGTATTGAATCCAGACGCGGTCCCGTTCCAGATCCGGCACGATGGCCCGGACTTTCTGGAAAAAATAGCGTGTACCATCCTGGTAGATGCTGTGCTTTTTGCCCTGAAAGGGAAAGCGGCGATAGCGGGCGTAGTAGTGGGCCATGACGTTTGGGTTCAGGTCAAGGCGAGCCGCTTGCTCTCCCTCGTCGTTATATTTCAGTACGGCCTCGCGGGCGCGGTCATAGATATAGAGGTTTTTGTCGGCGTCAGCGCTGATGACGGCGGGGTCGATGGCGCGTGTGTTTTCGATCTCACCGATGTGGCGCACCGGGCCGACCATATGGCCCTTGTCGACGATACGGCTGAGCGTGGCCGGTCCGCCACCGTTGCCCACCCAGACGATGGGCTGGTTGGATCCGGTATCGACGGCGATATAGCGGGACAGGGGATCGAGCGGTGTGGTCCACAATGCCTTATATTCGGGAGCCGCGCCTTCGCACTTTACGAGATACACGGGGCCGTCCATGTCGTCGCGAAAGGAACTGAGCAGGTAGAGGCTTCCGTCCACGGCTTCGATGCTGATCAGGTCATGAAAGCGGCGCATGCGGCCGTCGATTTCGATCCCTTCCACCTGGCCCAGCCAGGCGCCGTTTTCGGCATAGCACTTGATGCGGCGCGGATAGCCGTCGGCCACGAGGATGTTTCCCGCCTTGTCCACGGTAAGGTCTTCGATGTCGCAGAATCGGTCGGGCGAATCGTATTGAGGATCAGGCTCCACGTCCTCGCCATCGCGGATGACCCGCTTCTGCATTTCGTCGATATAGGTATTGTCCTCGGGCTTCATGTCTTTGCCCTTAACGCCCAGGCTCCAATTGACGCGCAGCAGGTAGCTGGGGTCCGCGGGCGAATTGCCGGGGCCTTCGGTAAAGGCGGCCACGTTCTTGCCCGTCGCCAGGTCCACCTTGCGGATGGTGCCGCTATATTCCCAATAAGGCTGGGGCCCATGTGAACCGCCGTGGGGCTTGGCGGCGAGATAGACATGGCCCTTGCCGTCGAAGGCGAAACCGGCATCGTGGCGCTGGAGGTACATGGGCGGATACACGCCCACGTGGCTCGTCGTCGGGAAGTACCAGAAGTCGTCGAGGTTCTCGATCACGTCCATGCGATCCACATCACCCTTTGCTGCGATGGAAAGGGGCGTGCCGCTGCCGTTGGGCATGCCGATGATCATGTAGCCCTTGTTGTCGGGCCCGATCTTGAAGGGCATGGGCACGAAGTCGTCCCAATGCTCGATCCAGGCGCGCCAGTTGCTCGGCTTCACCGCCGCGGGATAGCCGTCGATGTATTCGACCAGATCGTATTCGTCCTCAAACTTGCGGCCCTGTTTTGCCAGCATGTCGGGGTTCGAGGGATAGACCATTTCCAGAAAATTGCCGTCGCGGTCGAAGCGCAGGATCGAGGGATCGTAGCGGTGGGCGGTGTGGAGGGTGACATAAACGCGGCCCTGCTTGTCGATGGTCAGTCCGCGCAGATAGGGCGTGAGTTGCGCGGGGTCGTAGCCGACGAAGTTTTCCAGTTTCGGCTGCAGGCCAACGGCGACCTCGATGGCGTGAACACCTTCGATCCGCTGGCCGTCGGCGTTTTTGCCGTCCCAGAGGATTTCCTGTTTCAGGCTGTCCTTCTGAAAGGGAGTCGGCGCGTTCGGTCCCAGCACCCCGCAGGCAATGTTGTGGAGGATCGCGCCTTCCTCGTCAATGGCCCGCACAACGACATCGTCATATCGATCAAGGGCAAAGCCGATGCGGTAGGCCTCACCATCCCGCACGCAGACGGGCTGCCCGGCCAGGGCTCCCGCTTTTCGCGGATAAGAATCGGAATCGAGCCGGAGATTCCGCCCTTCCGTCAGAACGGACAAGTCGCCCAGCGTGTTCTCCATCTGAATCTCCCCGTTGCTCTTGCGCTTGATCGTGTGAATACGATTGGCCCGCAGGGGTTCGCGCATGTGGCTGCCGGGACAATCCGTCAGCGGCAGGCCGTTGGAGTCGCGGATGATGTCTTCCGCCTGGCTCCAGCCGGCCAACATAATAAGATTAATCACTGCCAAGGCAAGGAGAAGTCGGCTATTTTGCGTTATTTTCATTCTGGTATTTCCTTTGTGCTTCCTTTAAGATATGTATAAAAGCGATACTAGAGAATTGGAGACACTTCCGAATTATTATTATATTCCGTTGGATAAGGCTTGTATATAGGATTTAGGCGACATGGATCTGTACAAAAACGATATTGGATCAAGCAGCACGGACTGGCTCTGGCGGATCGCGCCACAGCCGGTTCAGCTCGGTTATGGGTCCGTTCGGGGAAATTGGCTCGATGCGCGGCGATTGATCTATGACCACCAACTGTTCTGTATCAGCCAGGGCGGACCGGTGGAGATTGTGATCGATGGTAATCGCCGGATTGTCGAGCGGGATCAGTTTCTGATTATTCCTCCGGGAAAGTGGCACACCCGTCGCAACCTGAGTTCCCAGCCAGCCCAGCGCGCCTGGGTGCATTTCAATTGGACCTTTCAGGCGGGTCTCACGCGATGGCCGGTGCCGACATACGAGGGCGGCGATATTCGCAGGCATGAGCTGCGGCCCCGACCCGCCTGGATTCCCGATGTGATTTTTCTTGGAACGATTTCCCGACCGGCGGAGTTTTTTGAACGCCACCGCCTGTTGAACGAAATGTTCAACGAGGGCAATGCGTCCGACCGGCTGAAGGCCCGGAGCGTTTTGCTCGAGTTGCTCCTGGAATTGCTCACGCCAGTGGACGATTCGAATCCACCCGATGGAGGGGATGAGCCGGCGTACCGGATCCGGGATGAACTCGTCTCCATCGCGGCGGAGCCTTTTTCGTCGGCTCCCTCAATCAAGCAGCGGCTGGCTGAAAGCGGGCAGAGTTATGACCATCAGGCGCGTCTCTTCAAAAAAGCCTTCGGCATCACGCCCCTGCAATATGTCAATTCCCTCCGCATGGCCCGGGCGCGTCAGCTCATTGCCGAAACCGATTGGACCGTGCAGGAAGTTGCGGCCCATCTCGGCTTCCGTGACCTGACTTATTTCGACCGGCTTTTCAAAAAGCAATATCTGGCTACCCCGTCGCAGCTTCGAAAGCGCGACAGCAAACACCAGTGATGAGCAAAGGGAAGAGGGTGGAGCGGAGAAACGGCTTGAG
>CAYWYC010000190.1:0-9485 GCA_964462565.1 uncultured Candidatus Sumerlaeota bacterium
ATCGTCTTGCACATACCGCAAAAGCTTGAAAATCGGCAGCCAATCTGCTACTTTTTATAAGTCCGGCTGAAACATGAGAGTCGGATTGTTTTGTATAATAAACACCCATGGCGGGGAAAGGAAACATACGCAATGAGCAAAATCAAAACGTTGGGAATGGTCATGCTGTTGATGCTGGCCCTGGCTGTTCCGTATATCGCGCAGGGTGGCTGAGGAAGCGCCCCGAGCAGCCAGGCGGCTGCCAAAGAGCTGGCTGATAAATGGGAAACCTGGATGGATGAGTTGTCCGAAGTTTATGCAAAAACCTATAAGCTGATGGAAGAGGGTAAGGTCGAAGAAGCCGCGACGGAATTTAACGACAATTTTATTCCCACGGCGCGCGTGCTGTATTCCAATTGTGCGCGGAACTATCCCCCCAAATACGAAAAAATCGACGACTGGTGTTCCTGGGTGCGAAATTTTTACATCCTGGCGGACCAGAGCAACAAGGCCATGGCCAAGCACCCCGAAAAGGGAAGCGATGACTATGCCAGAACCATGGCCGGCCTGATCGGTCTGCGGGCGCACTTTTTCACCTTGCACCAATTGACCGATCTCGTCGCCTCCAACGATTACATATTCGCGTTCTGGCGCGAACTGGCCGACGAATCGGACAACACGGCCATGCTTAAAGAAGCGGTCACGGCCCTGAGCGCTGAAGATGTGAAACTCTCCAAAAAGGCAAAGGCCAATCCGGATCAATACGCCGAAGCCCTTGCCAAATGGAAAGCCGAAGTAGAACCCGTCCTGGCCGATGACAAAATCGAAGACGGCGAAGCCGAAAAACTCCAAACCGCCACCACCGATTTTTACAAAGCCTACGGCATCCAGTTCGAATAAAAAACAGGCCCTGAAGAAAAAGGCCCATAAATAAATAAGCCACGAAGAGACCGGAAAATCGTCTCTTCGTGGCTTTTTTATTCACCCTCTTCGAGAACGGTTTGTAAAACACTATCCATACCTGAGGCTTCCCTTCAGTCACCCCAGGCTAGCCATGGTGTGACTCCTTCGGAGCCGTTTAGAAACAACCAATGCGCTTTCAGATTAGCCCCGTCCCTGGACAGGATGAACCCAAAGGGACGGGGCTTTTCTATCGTTATTCTTTCACCGACTATCTACCACTCCAGCTTCGTCACATGGGGCGAATACTGGGCTTTGGCTTCGATGGCGCCTTTTTTGTCGGGATGCAGGAGGCGTACGCTTTTTTCGCGCTGCGGGGTCAGGTGGAAGAAGTTGTCTTCGAAATCCCAGTCCAGTCCTTCACCTTTCAGATGCACCCAGGGAGCCATGGCGTCGGTGGAAATCACGAGGCTGTCTCCGTCGCGTTTGAGTTCCAGTTTGGCTTCAGGGAACCAGTTGTGGCGGTCGGTGCACATGTATTGCACGCTGTCACTCACCAGTTTTCCGTCGGCGTCCAGGAGTTCGGCGTAGATCGGGTTCTTCGAATAGATCATGCCGAATTCGTCGAGGTTGGTGATGAGCTGCGAGTCGCCGGGCTTGACCTGGACGTCCACCTTCATCTCGTTCAGGGACTTGAGCCCCTCCTGGTCCAGCACACGCACACGGAGTTGTCCCTGGATGGTCTCGGCCGAGTCGTTCACGATCCAGAGATAAACGCGCTCGAGCACATCGATGGACAGGAGCAGCGGATTCAATGCGCGGCGCATGGCGTAATAGCTCATGTTGGGCTGGAGTTGATCGTCGATGAGGCTGGCGTAGATCATGGGCCAGGTGTCGTTGAACTTCCACCAGTAGTGACCCATGGTCACGCGCGGCTCGTCGGCCTTCCAATGGGGTTTGCCGCGGCGCATCTTCTCGATCACGTCGCGGATAAAGGCGCTGGTCCCCGCGCCCATGCGGAAAAGCAGGCTGTCGGGCGTGCCGTCGGCATCAAAAAAGTGCTCCACATATCCCACGCGCAGGTTAATCCAATGCAGGTCGGGACAGAGTTTTTCCACCCAGTTCATCGGAATCACGGGGTCGTTGAAATCCGTGCGCTTTCCGGAAAAACCCTCCGGCCATTCCAGATCCGGCCCCAGGTGTTTTTCCAGGGTCGGCCGCGTGGCAATGGTGATGCGGATATTTTCCGTTGGCATCACGGGATAATCGGCTCCTGGCAGAAAGTGGCCGTAGTTGCGGATATGGGTATCGCCCTGGTCGGCAGCGTTGTCAAAGGATCCAAGGAAGGGGGAGTTCTCGTGGTAAAAGCGATCCGGGTCCAGGCGTTCGCAGACTTCCTTGTAATCCTTCTCAAAAATCTTGCGGTCGGGCCGGTTCGCGTCGGGGCTGTCCACATCAATGCCCAGGTAAGTTTCGTTACCGCCACACCACATGAAGATGCTCGGATGATGCTTCCATTCCTTCACCCAGCGCGTGGCCTCGGCGACGTACCTGGCGCGATAGTCTTCCGTATAGGGGAAGGGTCCGCCCGTATGGGCAAATTCCGCCCACATCAAGATGCCGCGTTCGTCGGCTTCGTCGAAGAGGTGCTCGTTAAAAGGTTGGCCGGGACCCCAGGCGCGCATGGAAATCATGTTCGCGTTTTCCACCCATTCCATCATCCGCACACAGGCATCGCGATCCCACACATGGCCCGCGCGGGGCAGCGGCGTAATGTTCGCGCCCCAGAGTTTGACGGGAATGCCGTTCACTGTATAGTCGAAAATTTTCCGCATCTTGAGTTCGCGAAAGCCGATGCGTTTTTCGGCGGAGTCTTTGGCGTCGCCATCGACCGAAATGATAGCCTTAACGGTATATAATGGGTGCGCGCCATGGCCCAGCGGATACCAGAGCTCCGGCTTGTCCACCTTCACCGCAAGTTTCAAATCCGCACCGCCGCCGCTATCCGTTTCAAAGTTGGCGGCAGCCTCATCCACCTGCTTGCCGTCGGGAGCGATAATGGCGCATTTCACCTCGCCCTTCACCTTCGACGCGCCCATCAGGGCAACCATCACTTCCACTTCACCCCGGCTGTAATCGTCGTTCAATTTCGGGCGCAGGCTAAAGTCCTCGATCTCCACCTGGTCCACCACTTCCAGACGCACATCATCATAAATCCCAATCGAAATAAAAGCCGGGCGCGCGCCATTGAAAAAGTTGAAGTCCTCGGCAGGCTTGCGCGGATACCGGATATAGGCGGCCTTGCTGCTCTTCAGCTCTTCCGCGTTGGGAAGGCTGTCCAGATAAGACCGTGGCGCATAAAAATGCACGAGCAACAGGTTGCGGTCCTGCAGGAGTTTGGTCACGTCCATGCGCACCGGCAGGTAGCAGTCGTCGGCAAAAAGGAGGAGCTTGCCGTTGAGATAGATATCGGCAAAGGTATCGAGTCCGCGAAAGTTGAGAAAGGTCTGCCCCTGCTGCTCAGGCTTGCTGAATTCCTTCACATAAACCCAGTCCTGTTCACCGATCCACTGGGACTTTTCGCAATTCCCCAGTTTCATGACATCTTCGATTTTATCATTCGCCATAAGAACATCATGGGCCTGGGCAGGCATTACGGCGGGCAGGGCTTCCTTGCAAACATCCCCGTTTCCGGCCATCCATTTTTCCAACTCGGCCTTGTCCATGCGGCCATGTTCTTCGCGTTGATACAACGTCCAGTCGGGATTCAGGTTGACGATAGTCTTCATAAGGTTCTTTCCTTTTTAAGGGCTGGTCTTGCGCAGGTTCATTCGCGAGTATTGGCAATCGGGAGCATCGAAACGCTCCATTATTTCCACCAGTTTTTCTTCGAGTCGGGCTTCCAGTTCCAGGTCGCTTATGGGGTTTTCCTGATGCGGATCCTGTTCCAGGTCGTAAATCAGGTTCTCATCTCCCGCATCGCGATGCCGACGCGATCCCACGGGAATCTTGAAAACGGGAACGCCATAATTCCAGTCCAGGAATGGCCCGCACTCCGACAGGGCCAGTTGCTGCCTGCCGCCTTCGTGAAAATATCGCACAGGCATGGCCGTGAATTCAAAGAGCCCCGTCCGCAGTCCCGGCAGGCGTGTGTAAGTATATTTGCCGTCGCAGATGTTGATGTTCTTGCCAAAATAGCCATACATGACCGCGTCATTGTGGGGGCCGTCGGCATCGAAAAGATGGCGAATGCTTTTGCCATGAACATTCGGCGGAAGTTCCGCGCCATGCAGTTCCATCAGCGTGGGCATCAGATCGATTGTCGCGGTCAGGCCGCTCACGCGCTTGCCGTTCATTTTCGCACCGGGCGAATAAACGATCAGCGGGATATGGGCCAGTTCCTCATAGTCGAACATATAGTTCTTGGCCCAATAGCCATGCTCGCCCAGCATGTGGCCGTGGTCCGTGGTCAGGATCACCGTCGTGTCTTTCCACATGTCCAGTTCGTCCATTTTCTCCAGGAATTTTCCCAGCCAAGTATCGGCCATGGTCAGCGTCCCGGCGTAGGACTTGCGCACGTGCTCCACCGTTTCGGGATCGTCTTCCTCCGAAAGCGCCGCGTATTGGGGCCAGTCGTAGGAGTATCCGCCGTCCCAGTTATCATCGTACATGTCGCGATATTTCTTCGGACAGCAAAAAGGCTCGTGGGGGTCGAACACTTCCAGGTGCAGGTGCCAGTTGTCTTCCTGGTGGTTCTGTTCCAGATATTCGATGCCCTTCATGAAGCACTGGGGCGTGGGATAATCTTCATCCTTTTCCAGGTCCATGTGGCTGCGGTTGATCCAATCCTGGCGGCGGGCGACGGGATTGTTTTTTCCGCGAAAAGGCGGTGTTTCAGGATCGGCCACCTGGGGAATCCACTGATCGCCCTCCTGGCCGCGCACGAATTCCCAAGTCGTGAAACCGGTATGGTAGCCATGGGCCGCCTGTTCCCAGTAATGATAATGATCGCTGATCAAATGGCAGTGCACGTTTCTCTTGCTGCGGAGTTCGCGCGGGAGAATGTCATCGTAAGGCTCGATCGCGCCCCATCCGGCTTCGAGCATGTTGATGCGTCCCGTCATCATCTCGCGACGTGCCGGCATGCAGGGCAGGCTTCCGGCATAGTGTTTGTCAAAGACAATGCCCTTGTCGGCCAGACGTTGGATATTCGGCGCCTGGACCCAGCCGCCATAGCTTGGCAGAAAATGGCGATTCAGGGAATCCATCAGGATAAATATGGTGCGCATGGGGAAGAACCTTTCCTTCGAAATTTTAGCAAATAATGCTGAAAAGCATAGCAAAGCCATAGCCCATCGTCTATGATTCAATGCGAATCACAGCAAAATTGCAGCAGTTTTCTCGTTTTTTTTGTTAAGGCATTGGTACATTCAGCATCCGCTCATATGTGGTTAAAAATCGCGCTATGAAAGGAACCGAGTATTATGCTACGTTTATCCTGCTGGGCCTTGCTTGGTACCCTGATTCTTGCATCCTGTCGGCCTGCCGTACAGATTGCCAAACCGGAGGAAGAAAAATTGATTTTTCTGAATAACGTCAAGCTGGAGATGGGACTTCTGCCCGAAAAAGGAGGACGCGTGGTTGTCCTGCGCGTACCGGGCCGTAAGAATATTCTGAAGGAAGCCGCCGATCTTTGGGAAGCCGACATCGAAGCCACGCCCGAGGCCAACTTTCAGGGCATCCAGGGCCACATTATATGGGTCGGACCGCAAAGCGAATGGTGGAGCCAGCAGGACGTGAATCCCGAGCGCAAAGAAAAGAAAGCCAACTGGCCGCCCGATCCCTATCTGATTTATGGAAATTTTGAGGTCAAAAAGAATTCCGGCGACGCCATCACCCTCGTCAGCCCCGACAGCCCCGTTACCGGTTTGCGACTGACCAAAGAATTCAAACTCAAATCCGGCGGCAAAGTGGAACTGGTGACGACCGCTGAAAATATCAGCGACAGAACAGTCAAATGGGACTTGTGGTCCAATATGCGACTCAACGGAATTGATCGGTGTTTCGTCCCAGTCGATAGCAATACAGCCGTGCGCGTGGAAGGTTCAGGAGACACGGCCATGCCCTGGAAGGTTGAGAAAGGCTACTTTACCTTTAGCCCCACCCCACCGGCCGACGGTCAGAAAGGCCGCAACTCCAAGGCCTTTATCGACCCCTCGCGCGGGGCGATTTATGGTTTTGCCCCGGAAGGCATTGTGATCATTGAGTTTGAGAAGATCGATTCCTCAAAGATTCACCCCGAACAGGCCCCGGTGGAAATCTATAACCACACTAATATCAATGAGGGCAAGCATCTGCTCGAACTGGAGCACCATGGCGCCTACCACACGCTGGAACCCGGTCAAAAAATGCGCCTGAAGGAACAATGGACCATTTTGCCTTGCAATGGCGACATGAGCGAAGGGGATATGCTGGACTTCATCGAAAACATGGAGTCCTGATAAAAGAAGACATAGACCTATATCAAAATGCGGTTTCGGCTAAGGTGCCTGTGAGGAATTTGGGGTTCTAAAAATGGATTTGTCCGGTCCATGCGCCACGAATCATTCCTAAATATTTTGCCTGCATCTACCGATAAATAAACTTGCGATGTACGTCCTACAGGATTGTGCGACTCTTAAGGAGTGTCACAAAATATGAGTGCATGGCAAATGTAATTCAGGAGTGGAGAATCTGTTTTGACCAGGAAGAATGCCGAAATTTCTGATGAGGCCAAACTCGGAAAATGGGGGAGCACATTTAGTGAAACCGATGAAATCTATTCGGCGGCCTATCATAATTCCCGCGATGCCATTATGTTCCTTGACTCGGAAAAATTCCTGGACTGCAATAGGGCAAGTTTGGACCTTTTCGACGTGGAGGGAAGAGACGCTTTTCTAAAACTGAACCCCGTTCATCTTTCTCCTGAATATCAGCCCGATGGCAAAGCATCCGCAGTTGCCGCAGAAGAGGGCATTCAGATAGCTTTGCAGCACGGTCATGCTCGTTTCGAATGGCTCCACCAGACTCCACAGGGCCGCCTCTTTCCCGCCGAAGTCGTGTTGAACTGCGTCCCCACTTCCAGGGGCACTATCCTGCAGGCCATTGTCCGCGACATCAGCGAAAAAAAAGAGGCCGAAAAACTAAGCAAAACCCGCGAGGAAATCCTTCGGGCCGTTGCCTTTGCCTCCGAACGTTTTCTGCAAACGGCAAATCTCGATCAGGAGATCGAGGGCGTCCTCCAGAAACTGGGACAAGCCACCGATACCAGCCGGGCCTATATCTTCCAGAACGGCCGGGATGATGCCGGCAATCTGACCATGTCCATGCAATACGAGTGGGCGCGCGAGGGCGTTTCCGCCGAGTTGGAAAATCCCAACCTCCAGAATTTATCCTATGACGACGGCTTTAGCCGGTGGAAAGATATTCTGGCCGAAAATCAAGTGATCGTCGGCAATGTCAGCGATTTTCCCGAACAGGAGCAGCAAAGCCTGTTTGAACAGGATATCTGGTCCATCGCCATCGTGCCGGTTTTTCTGGACAATTATTGGTGGGGCTTTATCGGTTTTGACCAGTGCGGAAAATTCCGAAAATGGAATAATACCGAAATCAACCTCCTGCGATTTGCCGCCACCACCTTTGGCGCCGCGCTCAAGCAGGAACGCCGCTACCGCGAATCGGAAAGCATGACCGACGAAATGGGCACGCGCATGGCCCGCCAAACCCTGGCCCTGCAAACCGAGATCATCGAACGGGGCCGCCTTACAGACGCCCACCACCGGCTTTCCACGGCTGTGGAACAGGCAACCGAAGCCTTTATCATCACCGATCCCCGTGGCAATATCCAGTATGTCAATCCCGCCTTTTGCAAGATCACCGGCTATTTGCGCGAGGAAATATACGGCAAGCATATTGAAACCATGCGCAGCGGCCTGCACAGTGCTGAATTTTACCAGGAGATGGAAGAAGCGACGCAAGCCGGAAGGCTTTGGAAAAACCGGATTAAAAACCGCCGCAAGGATGGGTCGATATATGAAGCCGAAAGCAGTATCGCTCCCATCCGTGATGCCAATGGAAAAATCATCAACTATGTCTCCGTCCAGCGCGATGTGAGCCATGAATCCATGCTGGAAAGCCAATTGCGCCAGGCCCAGAAAATGGAAGCCATCGGAACCCTGGCCGGGGGGATTGCCCACGATTTCAACAATATCCTCAGCGCCATCATCGGTTATTCCGAACTGGTCATGCTGGATCTTGACGAAAAAAGCCAAACCTGGGAAAACATCCAGGAGGTTATCAAAGCCGGGGACCGCGCCCGCGAGCTGGTGAATCAGATACTGACCTTTTCACGGGAGCGCGAACAGGAACTGCGCGCGATGCGGCTGGCTCCCATTATCAAGGAGGCTGTCAAACTGCTCCGCGGCGGCCTGCCCTCCACAATCCGAATCGACCAGAATATCGATACCGATTGTCCATCGGTAATGGCCGACGCCACCCAGGTGCACCAGATCGTCATGAACCTGTGCACCAACGCTTTTCACGCCATGGGCCACAAGGGCGGTACATTGTCGGTTCGCCTGGAAGATTGTTTTTTGTCAAGCAGCCAGGCATCGGCATACCTGAACCTGAAAGCCGGGCATTACGTGCGCCTGCAGATAAGCGACACGGGCCATGGCATGGATGAAGAAACCCTCAAGCGGATTTTCGAGCCGTTTTTTACCACCAAAGAACGTGGAGAAGGGACGGGGCTTGGCCTGGCCATGATCCACGGCATCGTTATGAATATGAAAGGATCTATCAACGTGCAAAGCGAACCGGGAAAGGGGACCAGTTTTACTCTCTTTTTTCCCACATTACAAAACGAAGAGCAGGGATTGGAGCACAAGCAAGAGCAAGCAAACAACCAGACGTCAAGCGGCGGAGAGCGCGTTTGTATTGTCGATGATGAAGAAGCCATTGTGGGCCTTATCAAAGCCGTGCTTAAGCGGTATGGCTATGAACCGATAGGCTTTGAGAACCCCAACCTGGCGCTGGAATATTTCAGGGCCGGAAATGAGCCGGTGGATCTGATCATTACCGACCTCACCATGCCGGAAATGACAGGCCTGGACCTGGCCTGCGCCGTTGGAGAAATACATCCCGATATTCCGATCATGCTCTGCACCGGCTATTCCGACGAACTGGACAAAAAGGTATTGGAAAGCAGCAATATTGCCTGCTATATGCTGAAACCCCTTTCGCCCTCGGAACTGGGCAAAAAGATCCGCCAGATTCTCGACGCACGTCTTTCCGAAAATCCATAATTCCGGACTGTCTGGCCCAGGCATCCTGCCGAGCACCATGGTCGTTATAGCGAATCTCGAAAAAGTCTTTTTGCCAAATAAAAGCCGCGAGATTCTGCAGAAGAATCAAAAGCACCATTTGTCAGAATTTTTGAAAGGCGTGCATGTTCGTAGTCAGCCCCGTGAGGGGCGTCGGCTTGAATGGAATCCATTCATCATCCTGGAAATTTCTGCTCCGGACGACGGCCCTTACGGGCCTTACTACAAACGAGAGCACCCATGCCA
>CAYWYC010000191.1:0-9379 GCA_964462565.1 uncultured Candidatus Sumerlaeota bacterium
CCTATTATGGAGCGCGCCTGTGGCGCTCAGAAGAGAACAGCGATTCTTTTTGAGGTATTCAGGATACCTGTTTATCAAAAAAAACACGAATAGCCCCCTATTTATGTCGTGCACCCAAAACGGAAGTAGTTTCGCCATGAACGAAATCTATTCGTTGGCCTGATACCATGTTTTCGAATAACGCTCCCGAATATCCCTTGCAATCCATGGGAAAAAACGACAGAATCCCAATGAAAAAAGGCGTGTCCATTTTGCCAAAATCCTTAGGCTTCGCCCCAAACCCCATTCGAATGTATTGCACAGGTTCTTTTCATGAATATAAATCTTTCCCGTTCCTTCTTCATTGGCGGAGCGCCTTGCTCCGGGAAAAGCAGCTTGGCCGAACGGCTCGCCCGGGATTTGGGCATGCCCTATTACAAATGCGATGACCATTTTTCGCGCCACATGGACGAAGCCGCCGCCGCGGGCCTCCAATTTGCCAAGCTCGTGAAATCCGTTACCCATGAATATATATTCATGCGGACCGATCCCGAGAATGTCGAATTTGCCTTGCAGGTACATGGCGAGGAATTTGAGTTTATCATGAGGGATATAGGGAACGGCTCTGCCCCTGTCATAGCCGAGGGCGTTTCGCTTTTGCCGGGGCCCATGGCCGATGCCGGAATTCCCCGGGAAAACCTCTTCTACCTGGTTCCCACCGCCTCCTTTCACCGGGACAAATATCTGGAAAGAACCTGGGCTCGTGATCGCCTGCAGGAAACATCGAACCCTGATCAGGCCTATGAAAACTGGATGCGCCGCGACGCAATCATGGCGGAAGAGATATTCCAGGAGGCCCGGTCCAAGGACTTCCGGGCCGTCCGTGTCGATCATTCCACCGACTTCGAAAACCTTTACGCAACTATCCGCCAGCAGGCCCAAAAAGCCCTTGCTTAGCCATGGACGCGGGTGTATATTCAATCGTATATATTTAGTTAGTAACAGATAGCGGTCCGGGCAAGGCGCGGAGTCTGACCTGATAAAGGTTTGATCCCGGGAAGCAAAGATACGTGGTGCGCAAAACTGTCCGGAGCGAGATAAAAGGAGGTTCCGCGATGAATTCCTTGCGCAATCCATATGTGTCTTTGCTGCTGGTTTATCTGATGATTAGCTTGCCGCCTGTTTCTATCTTGGCTTCCGGCGGAGACTATCCCCGGGGCGATCTGAACGGCGATTGCTTTATCGACTCTCAGGACCAGGCACTCCTGAGAGATTTTCTGCTCGGAAAACCCTATGAATCCAGGCTCTTATCGCAGGGCGATTTCAACCTGGATTCCCGGATCGATGCCGCCGACCTGGTTTCCCTGATCAACTATGATGGCGATTGGGACAACGATGGCGTCCCCGATATTTCAGATGACTATCCCCAGGACCCCGACCAATATGACGCAAGCCTCTCGGATGTCAGCCTGGATACCAACGGCGATGGATATGCTGAACTGATAAACGATTATCGGGTGGACGAAAATGCCGTTCTGCCCGATGGCTCCCTGGCTGACAGCGATGGCGATGGGCTTTCAAATGTGGAGGAGGATTCCACCGGCTGGAGCAACGGCAGCGGCGGCCCCTGGTTTACCGACTCCCTCATGAAGGACACGGATCGCGATGGCCTGGATGATTTCCAGGAGAAGGCCAGCGATACGAATCCCTTCAATCCCGACACCGATGGAGATGGCGTGCTGGACGGGGACGATCCCGATCCCCTCAACCCAAAGATTTTCACCCCGTCCAGGCCCCTCCTGAACCAGGATGGAACGATTCGCGAGCCGCGTCGTCTGACACCCCGTCAGATCGCGATTAACAATGCCTGGCAGGCAGAGATGGAAAAGAAACGCGCCGCCCGGTTCGCTTCTGCGGCAGGCCCTTTCTTCGAAGGTTCCGCCAACTCAAACCGGGGGCTCGGGTTCCAGGGGCCTGAGGATATAGGATCCAATTTCGACTCTGTCCAATCCGACAAATTCACGGGGAGTTTTTCCTACACGATCCCCATCAAGCTTCCGCCGGGCAGGGCGGGATTTCAGCCGAATCTGACGCTTTGCTATCGTTCTTCCAATGGGCATTCCTGGCTGGGGCAGGGCTGGGACCTGAATCCGGGCCGGATTGAACGAGCGACTCGGGATGGCGTACCGAAATACGACAATCCCTCCGATCCCCCGGACCACGACGGCGATGCATTAACGCCCCTGGACAATCCGGATCGCTACCTGTACAAGACGGGGCTTGGCGGGATGGAACTGGTTTTTACGGGGACGGAAGAGATCGACGGGGAAACATGCGGCATCTATCACGCCGAAATCGATTCCGGCTCCTTTACGCGATTTATTCATCACCCGGATTCGGCCAATCCCGGAGGCGGAAGTTGGGAAGCCTGGTGGAAGGATGGCAGGAAGGCCTGGTTTGGTCAGGATGTCGTCAGTGCCGATTCGGTGATTGCCGGACCTGAGGGAAGCGTATTTTCCTGGGGCATTGACCGCGAAACAGATTTCAACGGCAACACAATCGAATACCGATATCAGCATCCTGCGGGCGCCGGCAATATGTGCCTTGAGAGCATCGGGTACAATTTTGCAGGCGGCGAACCCATGGTGGAGATTACCTTTGATCTTGCCTCCCGGTCAGAGGGCAACCAGCAGTGGGCATCCTATCGGGAGTCCTGGCGTTCCGGTTTCAAGCTTGTCTCCGATCATTTTCTGACAACCATCACCCAGACGGTATCGCGCCGTGAGGAGATTCTTCCGGGGCGTCCCGACCGTGTGCGCCGCTATGTGCTCGATTACCACGAACTGGATAATCTGGGCGGACGCACGATTTCCTGCCTGAAAAGCGTCCAGGAATTCGGCGAAAGCGATGAATCCTTTTTCCCGCCCATTACGATGGACTATTCTCTCGTCGAAAAAGGATTCAGCCTGCGGCAATGGGGCCTTCCATCATCCGATTACACCTTTCTCGCGGGAAGCGGCAACACAGGCACGGAAATCATGGATCTGGACGGAGACGCTTTACCGGACGTATTGCGGCTCATAAGCAACGGCGATTCACGCTACGTCTGGCGCGTGGCGCACAACCAGGGAACGGGATTCCAGGCGACGGACTGGCATGGCAGCCTGCCCCTGTCCTTCTGGTTTGCCTTCTGGGGCATCGGGCGTGGCGGCGACATGGGAAGCCGGGTAATCGATCTGGATGGGGATGGATTTTCGGATCTGGTTCACCTGCAAAAAACCCACACCGGCGCATTCGTAAAGAAGAAAGCGATTAACACGGGCAGTGTCTTTCAGGAGAGCGATTCGGGTCTTCCATCGTCAAGCGAGATATTCATCATTTATACCCCCCAAAGTTCGCGCGGCGTGACAGTCGGCACAAATCCCATGGATCTGAATGGAGACGGGTACTGCGACTTTGTCCGCCTTGACGAGTCCCGTGGTGTGCGTGAAGCGGCCTTGAACACCGGCCACGGCTTTGTCCAAAAAACTGACGGTCTGCCCTCGGATGATTATACTTTTCTCGCCTCCAGCGGCAATACGGGCTGTCAGGCCATGGACCTGAACGGCGACGGACTGTCCGATGTGCTGCGGTTGATCTCAAATTATGATGACCGATATGTGTGGCGGGTCGCCTTCAACAAGGGAAATGGATTTGACGAATATGACGGGCATGGTTTTCTGCCCCAATCCTTCTGGTTCGCTTTCTGGGGTATGCATCGCGGCGGTGATATGGGGACTCGTATTATGGACCTCAATGGCGATGGGCTTCTGGACCTGATCCATCTTCAGAAAACCCATGCCTCACCCTATTACGTGCGGCTCGCGGCCATCAATACCGGAGCGGGGTTCGTTGAGACCTCCGACTTCGGCTTGCCCCTGTCTTCCGAACCGTCTGACCTGGTATTTATCTACACGTCGCAGGACGGATCGGCCCAAGACGTGGGAACGCGCATCATGGATATCAACGGCGACGGGCTCGACGATATAATTCGCAGCGCGGAAGGATCCGCGATATGCGCCGCGATCAAAGAGGGCGGCGCCCATGCCTCCGCCCCGAACCTTCTGGTGAAGATCGACAACGGCATCGGAGGAACGGTTGAAGTGGAATACACGCCTTCGAACAAGGCCTGGATGCGGCTGCGAGATCCGGAATCCGGACAGTTGGAAACTACGAGTAAAATGCCATACACGATGCAGGTGGTTTCGAAGATCACACGCACGGGCTTGCGACCTGAAAATATTAACCCGGCCAACCCGCAGACCCCGGGGGTCTCTTCCCAATCCTACTCCAGCCTTTATCGCTACGCCGCCGGCAAGCACCTGGACCATGAGTTTCGCGGTTTTGGCAAGGTCAAGGAAATCGATGCCCAGACGGGCAATTTCAGTATCACGGAATTCTTTCAGGATTACTCGCGAAAGGGGCGGATCGAGTCGGTGCGCGAATATGTCGCCCATCGTGATGACTACCGAAATGGAAGCGGCGATATTCTCGATCCGAAAGACGAAAAAGCCACCCTTGCCATGGAGCCGAAAATCGTCAAGCAGATTTGGTATCGTTTTCGCGTCATCATCAGCGAAGAGGACCCGCTCTATCTGAAAACTTTTACCGACACCGATACCAAACTGGGCTTGCCGGATTTTCCCAAGGGCATGACGCTGGTGACGCCTGCATGCAGCTTGACCAAAATTTACGAATACAGCGGCGACTATGACAAAAATCCCGAGGATTTGACGGACGACCAGATTATCGTGACCGCGCAGGAGCAATTCTTCGATGGTCGCGGCAATCTGACTCAGACCACGGATTATGGTCAGGTGAAGATGGTTTCCACCAATTTCGCTCAACCGCGTATCGACGCAACTTTCATAAATGACACCGGTCCCTCGGCGGATGGAAGCATTGTTAAGATGACACGATATGAGCGTCAGCGGCTGGGGTCCTGGATGGACGTGGTGGATTGCACGAATACAGCGGGCTTCTACACCAACAAGACCAGCGGCGCTCGCGAAAGCCAGACCGTTAAACTTCTCGAGGCGAGCACCACGGAGTATGACGAATACAACCGTCCTATCCTGGAAACGCAATGTCTCGATGCGGGACCGGATTCTGTCATTCGATATGGCTACGACGACCACGGCAACCGTACCGACATGACGGATCCCCGTGGCAACCACATGCATGTGGATTTTGATCCCATATACCTTTGCTTTCCGGCAAGCAGGACCAACCCCATGGGACACACCGAGGAATATGTGGTCGATCCCGGTTATGGTACGCTGCTGAGCCTGGCCGATCCCAACGGATGCGTCCAAAGTGCCCAGTATGATGACCTGGGGCGCATCACGTCTCGAAAAGATTCATCGGAAAATACCATCCTGAGTTACGAATACGGTTTTTTTGGGGAGTCGTCCACAGCGGATATTTATCTGCCGAATTTCATTCGGACCACCACCCATTATCCCACCGGCGAAAGTTGGAGTGAAAGACATTACGATGGCCTGGCGCGTCTCTGGCAGAATCTCGCACCGGGACAAATGGGCGCGGATAATCCGATTCGCCTGGCCCGGGAATATAATGATCGCGGAATCGTCTGGAAGGTATCGCATCCTCACTGGTGCAGCGATGCCGCTTCCGTCCGCTGGACCTATACCTTCCTGGAAAATGACAACAGCCTGAAAAGTTCCGGTCCCAAAGAATGGGACCATCCCGGACTGAATCGTCCGTGGATCACGCGTGAGGAACTGAACCAGGACCATGACGCCATGACGGAAAAAATCTATGAGACGCCCCTTTCAATCAAATCCATCAATGCGCGGGACGTTGCGTCGCGCCAGATAAAAGATGCATTCGGCAATCTCGTGGAAGTCTGGGAACCCAATGATCAGGGCAGTGTGGATATGCCGGGAAATCCCGGTGTATATGCGGGCCGGGCTACGGCGATGGGATATGACGCTCTGGGCAGGCTTGAGTATGTGCGGCGTTCCTTTGATCCCGATTTTCCGGATCAGGACCCGGTGACACGGATTTCCTGGAACTCTCTCGGCAGGATGACCCGTATGAGCGATCCGGACACGGGGACGACCTTATATGAATACGACGCAAACGGAAATCTGGTCCTATCCGTGGATGCACGGGATATAAGCGTTAGCCGCGAATATGACGGCCTGGATCGTTTGGTCCGTCTGGTATATCCCGATATGGCAACGAGCGAGAGCCTCGAACACATTTACACCTACGACAGCGGCGAAGGAACATACCTGCTGGGGCGCTTGGCCAGCGTCCAGTCTCCGGCATGCCTCGTCCGCTATTCATACGATCTGGAAGGCCGGGTAACTGGAGTGAGTCGCACGATCAACGGGCAGACCTATGATGTTGCGATGGATTATGATTATGGCGGACGACAGACCGCCATGACCTATCCCGATGGAATGCAATTGGCTTACTATTACGACCCTGCCACCCAGAAGCTGGATGCCATTGTGGACAGTGACTCCGGCCAGGCCTGGCTGAGCAATGTGGACCGGAGCGCCTTTGGCACGACCGAAGTATTCCAACTGGGAAATGGAGTCACGCGGACGAACCTGTTCGACTGGAAAGGCCGGGCGGTCCACCTGCAAACCACCCATTACGGGACGCCCATTTCGGATTTGGCCTACACCTTTGATCGAAACTCCAACATCACGCATCTGGAAGAAATGGTCGGCGATGCTCCGCGCGGTGCCATGGATTATGAATATGACCAATTGGACCGGCTGGCTTCTGCCTGGGGGACGACGATGTCCGGGGCCGATGCCGGCGATTCATTCAACCCGGCCTTTCGATACAAGTATGATGCGCTGGGAAGAATGACGGCCAACAGCCGATTCAACAATGTGAACTCCTACGGCGACTATACCCAGAAAAACGAGTACTCCACAAATCCCGAATCCGATCGGCCCGCTCATGGATTGCGGGGTATCCTTTTCACCAAGGCCACGGAGGATCCCGTTTATGCCCATAAATTCACCTATGACGCAGCGGGTAATCTCGTGCGTTCGACCAACGACACTGCCGCCATGCCCCAAAACGACCTGGACCGCCAATACACCTGGGATGGCCTGGGAAGGCTGCAATCGGTGACCACCAGCGATGGAACTACGGCATTTGCCTACGACCACTCAAAAAACCGCGTCAGGAAAACCGGCCCGGCGGGAGACACGGTCGTCTATGTGGGCAATATCATGGAAGTGACGGCAGCGGGCGTGACCCAGCATATCTTTGCCGGAGCCAATCGTGTGGCCACCATAAAGAGCGACGGCGAAAAACTCTTTTACATGACCGACCACCTGCGATCATCGATGCTTATCACCGACTTCCGGGGCGACCTGGTCCAGCGTATGGATTACGAGCCATACGGCGTCCTGCTCGAAAACGCCCGCAGCGGCAACCCGGAAAATCTGCGCCATAGCTACACCGGCCAGGAAGCCGACTCCGAAACGGGCCTGATGTATTACGGCGCGCGCTACTATGATCCCGTGGTGGGTATGTTCATCAGTCCCGACCTCATCACCCGCGAGAAAGACCAACCCCAGCGCTTTGCGGAGCCGGATCTTTTCGTTAAGCCCCAGGCCAATCCACAAATGTTTAACCGCTTTGCCTACTGCGCCAACAATCCCATGATCTACACCGACGACACCGGCGAATTCATCGTCACGGCAACCCTTATCGGCATTGCCGTGGGAGCCGCCATCGGAGCCGGATCGGCTGCGGCCAACAAAGGCAGTACCGAAGAGATTCTCATCGGCGCGGGAATCGGCGCGGCGGCGGGTCTGGTCGGTGCTGCTGCCGGGGTGGTCGCGGCTCCCCTTGGTGGTGCTGCAGCCGGGGTCATCGGAGGTTCGGCAGGAGGAGCCACCAGTGGGATACTGGGAGGCTTCCAATCGGCCAACTGGCAAGGCGAAGGCTGGTCGCAGGCCCTCCTGAAGGGTGCTATCGAAAGCACCGCCGGGGCGATTACCGGAGGCGCCATGGGCTTTGCCGGGACCAAACTCGGCGGCCTGCTTTCAAAAAAAGTGGCCTGGAAAAGTGCACTGAAGACTGAATTATCGCAACCGATCGGACGCTTTGAGACATTAAACCGGGCGGCCATGCGGATCGACCAGTTCGCACAAAAATGGCAGCCCATCATCGAGGAAGGTACGGCCCAGGCTCTGGACCTTGCCGTAGGAGGCGTATCCGGAACCCCCATGTCTTTTCTGGAGAAACGCCTGATAGCCCGCGATCAGATCAGCGAAGCATTCTCCAACTTGCCCTGAACCCATGCCTCTTTGAGCGGGAGAATATACCAGATGCCAGATTTCGCAGAATTCTCATTGGATTTGAGGCGGCTTTTCGTTAGGCTTGGCTTGGAGTATGATATTGTAAGGCCCGGGACCTGGGGGACCGATTATGGATAAACGAAAAGCGCGTTTTGTTTTTGTCACTTCCTTGACATTGAGCCGTATTCCTCTGATTTTGGTGTTTTTGGCGGTGAATATATTTTGCCTGCGGATGGTGGATGACGGCCTGGTGCTGGGCAACAGGGCATGGCATGCCTTCTGGTTTTGGATTGCCTTTGGCGGAATGGTCTCCTCCGCCCTGACGGACCTCTTTGACGGCTATTTTGCACGCAAATTCAAGGTGGAGACGCGCCTGGGCGCTTATGCCGACCCGATGACGGACAAAACCTTTTATCTGGTGACCTTTCCCACCTTGCTTTATCTATCGGCCCTCCAGGGAGACCTGCTGCATAGTTCGCTCCTGCTTGGCCTGGCGGCGCTTTTTCTCTTTCGCGATCAGTGGGTCAGCTTTCTGCGATCCCTGGGTGCTATCTATAATATCAGCGGCAAGGCCAACTGGTCCGGCAAGGCGCGCACCCTGATTTCCTTCCCCTCGATCTGCATCATCTACTGGTACCTGATGGCTCCCGACGCCATCCAGTTTTTTGCCCCCTGGTTTATCTATGCCGTGGAAGGCATAAGCTGCGCCATTAACATCATCAGCATCTATGTGTACACGGGGCGCTACTGGAGCTGCTTCAAGTCGGACCTCATGGAGTTTGAGAGCAAGGCGGAAGAAGACGAACAATAAACCCTCAACCTCTTATAGCGAATCTCGAAAGTCTTTCTGCCAAATAAAAGCCGCGAGATTCTGCAAAAGGGTCAAAAGCACCATTTCTCGGGCTTCAGAGCCGCCCATGTAAAAAGGATAGCCGGAATACTTTCGAGAACGGCTCTAATCTCGCACTTCGCAATCCCAATCCCACAAAAAAACGTCCAGCCTTGCGCCTCTATGCGCGTACATTGGCGGTTCCAGATATAAACCGCGAATACACGCCAAT